>QEVM01000041.1 GCA_003576805.1 Pseudomonadota bacterium
GCCCGCCTCCGCGCCGGGCGTCGGCACGCTGCGCGCGGGCTTCGTGCCCGTCGCGCGCGCGCGCACCGCCGCGCCGTGAGCGCCCGCGCGCGCGAGATCACGCCTTCTCGAACGTCAGCTCGAAGCGCCGCTTGCCCATGCGGTGGCGCGGCCGGTACGCGAAGAGCGCCTCGCAGCCGGTGCCGGCGAGCGCGGCGTCGATCGCCGCGCGGCCGCGCTCGCCCGCCGACGCGTACGCGTCCAGCGCGCGCTGCACCATCCAGAGCGTGTAGGGACTCGTGTAGCGCTGGAAATGCGCGCCGCGGAGCTGCGTCGCGTGGAAGCCGACCGCGCGCGGAGGCTTCTCCAGCTCGGGCGGCCGCGCGTCGGCCCAGCGCTCGAAGTCGCGCAGCGTGTCGAGCAGGAGCGGCACGGCATCGCGGCCGACCAGCTCGAGCAGCGGGCGCAGCGTCGGCGCGAGCGCGTCGCCCGCGAGGAAGTCGCCGGGCGCGTCGGGGTCGGGATGGTTCATGCGCTCGATCCAGTGGCAGACGCGCGGCGCGCGCTCGCGCAGCAGCAGGCCCGGCACGAGATCCAGGTACAGGTGCGCGTACAGCGGCCCCATCAGCGCGCAGTCGGCGAGCGACATGCGCGTGCCGAGCAGGGCCGGCTGCGCGGCGAAGTGCGCGGAGAGCGCGTCCAAGAGGTCCGCGGTGTGCGCCTCGATCGCCGCGGCCGACTCGGGCACGACGCCGAGCGCGCGGATCGAGCCGCCCATGCGACCCGCGAACTTCGCCGCCGCCGCCGGATCGCCGTTGCTCGCGGCGAAGTCGCCGCGCGCCTTGCGCACGCTGTCGGGGAAGCTCCAGCGGTAGTGCATCGCGGGCAGCACGAGGAACTCGTCGGCGTAGACCTCGAGCAGATACGCGACGGCGCGCTGCACGGGCGAGGCGGGGTAGAGCGCCGGCTCCGGATGGCGCGCCTCGAGCGCGTCGAGGATCTCGCTCGTGTCCTGCCAGGTCTCGCCCTCGGGCGTCACCACGACCGGAATGAAGCCGAGCCCCGTGCGCGGCAGGATCACGTCGCGGTAGGCCGCGGGCGTCGGCAGGCACTCGACGAAGGGCACGCCCTTCTGGCGCAGCGCGGGCCGCACCTTGCCGGAGAAGTACGAGATCTCGGCGGCGTAGAAGCGATACCAGCGGGAGCGGGTCACGGAGCTTCCTTCTCCTCGATGGCGCTCGGAGGCCACAGCGACCTGCCGAAGTCGCGGCGGCGGATCTTCGCGGCGGGCGGCGCGGGCAGCTCGTCTTCGCCGCGCGGCCACGCGATCGGGGTCGCGTCGCCCGCGATCGGTGCGCCGACCGCGATCGCGTTGCGGTCGACCGACGGATGACCGAGCTTGGTGTCGGCGCGCGTGCAGCCGTCGCGGAAGAAGATCGCGGTGTGCACGGCCCGCATGCGCGACGAGCGGTTGGGCTTGGCCAGGTGCACGGTGAGGCCGTGGTGGAAGAGCACGTCGCCGCGCCGGGCCGGGACGAACACCGGCGCCGCGCCGCGCAGCTCGGGCCGCGCGAGCACGTCCTCGGGCTGCCCGAAGAAGATGTCCACGAAGCGCCGCAGCCCGACGGCGTGCGAGCCCGGCACGTAGCCCATGCAGCCGATCTCCTCGTCGACGTCGACGAGCGGGATCCACGCCGTCGCGGTGTCGGGCTCGGCGATCGGCCAGTAGGGCTGGTCCTGGTGCGCGTCGGTCTCGCGACCGCCCGGCTCCTTGAAGAGCGCCTGGTCGTGCCAGAGCCGGATGCGCGCGGCGCCGATCAGCGCGGCGGCCGTCTCGCAGATGCGCGGGTGGAAGGTGAGCGGACGCACCGCTTCGTAGTCCTCCCACAAATTGATGCACTGCAGGAACGACTGCTCGTAGCGGTTCTTCTGCGCGAGCGTGCGGCGGTCGCGCGCGGTGCGCTCGCGCACGGCGCGCTCGACGGCGCCGGCGAAGCGCTCGACCTCCGCGGGATCGAGCAGCCCCGCGACCCGGACGAAGCCGTCGCGCGCGAACGATTCGGCGAGCTGCTGCACGCGGCGATGGTGCCACGCTCAGCGGCGCCAGCGCATCCAGGTCTCGAAGAGCCGTTTCACCGTCGGCGTGAGCCGCGTCCGCATGTACTGGTTGGCGACGGCCTTGATCGCCTCCGACTGCGTCGGGTACGGGAAGATCGTGCCGGCCAGCTTGCCGAGCCCGACGCCGTTCGTGATCGCGGCCGTGAGCAGGCTCAGCATCTCGCCCGCGTGCGGCGCGACGACGGTCGCGCCGACGACGCGGTCCGTGCCCCTGCGCACGTGCACGCGCACGAAGCCGTCCTCGGCGCCGTCGGTCAGCGCGCGGTCCACGTGCTCGAACGACTGCGTGTACGTGTCGAGCGCGATCCCGCGCGCCTCGGCGTCGCGCGGCGAGAGCCCGACGTGCGCCAGCTCCGGGTCCGTGTAGGTGCACCACGGCATCACGAGCGCGGAGAGCTTCTTGCGGCCGAAGAAGAAGGCGTTCTGCACGGCGATCTTCGCGGCCGCGTCGGCGGCGTGCGTGAACTTCTCCGCCATGCAGCAGTCGCCGACCGCGTAGACGTTCGGGTTCGTGGTGCGCAGGCGGTCGTCGACCTGGATGCCGGAACGCTCGAACGCGACGCCCGCCCGCTCGAGGCCGATGCCCTCGACGTTCGGCGCGCGGCCGGCGGCGACGAGGATCGCGTCGGCGTGCGCGACCGACTCGCCCGCGCCGCCGTCCGCCCAGCGGATCGCGCGCGCGTCGCCGTCGCGCGCGACGCCGAGCACCTTCGCGCCGAGCACGAGCCGCACGCCGTCGCGCACGAGCGCGCGCTGCACGATCGCCGCGGCGTCGGCGTCCTCGCGCTCGAGCAGGTGCGCGCCCATCTCGAAGACGGTGACCTGGACGCCGAGCCGCGCGAAGGTCTGGGCGAGCTCGCAGCCGATCGGACCGCCGCCGATCACGGCCAGGCGCGCGGGCGGCGCCGTCAGATCGAAGACGCTCTCGTTGGTGAGGAAGCCCGCCTCGGCGAGCCCGGGGATCGGCGGCGCGGCGGCGCGCCCGCCGGTCGCCACGACCGCGCGCGCGAAGCGGAGCCGCGCGCCGCCCACCTCGAGCGCGTCGCGCGCGACGAAGCGGCCCTCGCCGAGGAAGACGTCGACGCCGAGATCGCGGAAGCGCGCCGCCGAGTCGTTGGGCGCGATGCGCGCGCGGATCGCGCGCATGCGCTCCATCGCGACGCCGAAGTCGGGGCGCGGCGCCTCGCGCTCGGGCCGCGCGAGCGCTGCGGCGCGCTGCGCGTCCGTGGCGAGCCGGCCCGCGTGGATCAACGCCTTCGACGGCACGCAGCCGGTGTTGAGGCAGTCGCCGCCGAGCCACGCGCGCTCGACCAGCGCGACCTTCGCGCCGAGACCCGCCGCGACCGCCGCCGACACGAGCCCGCCCGTGCCGCCGCCGAGCACGACGAGGTTGTAGCGGTCCGCGGGCGCGGGATTGCGCCAGTCGCCCGGGTGCACCGCGGCGAGCAGCGCGCGGTCGTGCGGAGAGTCGGTCGGCATGCTCAGCTCCCGCCCGGCGCGGCGCTCGCCGCCGCGCCGGCGTCGGTGGCGTCGTCGAGCGCGCGGCGCGCGATGCGCGCGACGATCGTCGTGACGGCGATCGTCGCGACGAGGCCGAGCGCGAGCACCGCCCACTCGGCGGGCCCGCGCTGCGCCGCGCCGCCGGCGGCCTTCGCGAGCTCGCCGCCGACGTTGCCGTAGTACACGTAGAGCAGCGTGCCGGGCAGCATGCCGATCGACGCGACGAGCGCGTCGGCGAAGCGCACGCGCGTCAGCCCCAGCGCGTAGTTGAGCAGGTTGAACGGAAAGGCGGGCGAGAGCCGCAGCAGGAACACGATGCGGCGGCCCTGCTGCGCGACGGCGCGGTCGATCGCGGCGAAGCGCGGATTGCCGGCGAGGCGGCGCTCGACCCACGGCCGCGCCGCGTAGCGCGCGACCAGGAACGCGAGCGACGCGCCGAGCGTCGCCGCGACGAACACGTAGAGCGTGCCGCGCGCGATGCCGAAGATCGCGCCCGCCGCGAGCGTGAGGATCGAGCCCGGCGCGAACGCCACCACCGCGAGCGCGTAGCCCGCGACGAACGCGATCGGCCCGAGCGCGCCGAGCCCCTCCACCCACGCCGCGAAGGCGGGCAGCGCGGCGCCGAGGCGCCGGCCGAGCAACACCAACGCGGCGAGCGCGGCGACCGCGAGCGCGATGCGAAGCCAGCCTCCGCGCGCGCGTCGCGCGGGCGGCGCCGCCTCCGCGTCGATCGCAGGATCCTCGCCCAACGGTGCGGTCATCGCGTTGCGCTCCGCTCGCGCGCGGCGGGCCCCGCCTCGCACCAGCTCTCGGACGCCGTCGTCGGATGCCGCCCCAGCGCACCGCGTTCGCGGCCGTTCGCGCGTCGCCGGCCGACACGCCCGCGGGCATTGTCGCGAGCCTAACATGGTGCTAGACGGGACCGCACACCCCGCCGGCAACCTCCCCCTCGAGGCGCGTCCGTGCCCGAGCTCCGCATCACCGACGCCGTCGACGTCGCGATCGTCGCGCTCATGCTCTGGGCGGCGCTCGCGTGGCTGCGCCGCGCGCGCGCGCGCATCGCGCTGGCCGGCGTCGCGATCGCAGCCGGCGCGTACTTGCTCGCGCGCCAGCTCGAGCTGCAGATGACGGTGTGGATCCTCCAGGGCTTCTTCGCCGTCTTGGTGCTCGTCCTCGTCGTGGTGTTCCAGGAGGACCTGCGCCGGCTCTTCGAGCAGATCGCGGTGTGGGGACTGCGGCGCAAGCCGCAGGCGGCGCCGCCCGACGCGGTCGACGCGCTCGTCGGCACGGTGCGCGCGCTCGTCGCGCAGCGCACCGGCGCACTGTTCGTGATCCCCGGGCGCGAGCCGCTCGACCGCCACGTCGCGGGCGGCATTCCGCTCGGCGGGCTCGTGTCCGAGCCGCTCTTGCTCTCGCTCTTCGATCCGCACTCGCCCGGCCACGACGGCGCGGTCGCGATCGAGGGCGATCGCGTGATGCGCTTCGCCGTGCACCTGCCGCTCTCGACCGATCACGCGCAGCTCGGCCGCGGCGGCACGCGCCACGCGGCGGCGCTCGGGCTGGCCGAACGCGCCGACGCGCTGTGCATCGTCGTCTCCGAGGAGCGCGGCACGGTGTCGATCGCGTGCGACGGCCGGCTGCGCACGCTCGCCGGCCCCGAGCTGCTCGCGCGCGAGATCCGCCGCTTCCTCGCCGACCGCGGTCCGAGGCCGGCCGAACGCCGCTCGCGCATGACGCTCGTGCTGCGCCGCTGGCCCGAGGCGCTGCTGGCCGTCGGCGCGTCGGCGGGCCTGTGGCTGCTGCTCGTGCCCGGCTCCACCGTCGGCCAGTTCGAGCGCAAGGTGCCGGTGGAGGTGGACAACCTGCCGCCCGGCTACGCGATCGAGAGCGTCGAGCCGACCGAGGTCGAGGTGGTGTTCCAGGGCCGCCGCCGCGACGCCTACCTCGCGCTGCAGCAGGCGCGGCTCGCGGTGAAGGTCGACGCGCTGCTGGTGCAGCTCGGCCGCCGCAGCTTCGACGTCGGACCCGAGCACGTCGAGCATCCCGAAGGACTGCAGCCGCTCAGCGTGACGCCGACCCGCATCAAGCTGAACGTCGTGCAGACCGGCGCCGTCAGCTCCCGCCCGCCCCGCCGCCGCGGCTGAAGCAAGCGCAGCGAGCCGCGCCCGCCGACTCCGGCCCTCCACCCAAGCAAGCGGAGCGCGCAGCGAGCCGTCAGGCGAGCGAAGTCCACCAAGGCCGGCGAGCGGAGTCGACCAAGCCTTACTTCAGCTCCGCGCGGTCGAAGAACGCCGGCAGCGTCTGGCCCGCGACGCGCTCGGTGACCGAGCGGAAGTGCGCGAGCGAGATCGCCTGCGGGCGCTCGGCGAGCGCGCGCACGACGTCGTCGAGGCTCTTCTGGCCGCCCGTCACGCGCCGCAGCTCGGCGTCGAGCTCGCGCAGCACGACGACGGCGCGCGAGGCGACGGCGCCGTTCGCGTCGTCGACCGCGATCGAGCCGACGCCGCGGCCCTTCGCCGCGATGCGCGCGAGCGCGCGCTCGAAGCGGCGCCGCGAGATCGTCTTCGAGCGCACCAGCGCCTCGAGCGAGTAGAGCTCCGCGATGCCTTCGACGAGGCCGTCGCCGCGCTCGCCGGAGCGCGCGCGCAGCAGCACGTGCACGACCTCGTGCAGCACCGGGCTCGTCGCGTCCTCCGAGATCAGCGGCAGGTCGGCGTGCAGGTAGGCGCTGCCCGGACCCGAGAGCCCGCCGCGCCACATCGGGTCGCCTGCGCCGACGATGGTGATGCGCTCGGGCAGCGCGACGACCTTGCGCAGCGCGGGCAGCGTCCAGCGCAGCAGCGCGAGGATGTCCTGGCGCCGCATCTTCTGTCCGACCGGCGCGCCGATCGCGACGTGCGCGCCGGCGATCCGCTCGCGCGCGACGCCGAGCCGTCCCATCAGCAGCCAGCCCGAGGGCCGGTCGAACTTCAGCTCGGGCCGCTCGACCGCCCAGGTGCCGTCGGGCAGCGGCGCATACGGCACCACCGCCGACCAGCCCTGCGGCAGCACGAGCTGGAGCCGCGCGCGGCTCTGTGCGCCGTCCTGGAACGACGCGCGCACCTGCGGCACGAGGTCCTCGGCGCGCAGCAGCGCCCAGTCGCGCGTGGCGCGCGCGTCGTAGCTGCTCTCGTCGCGCAGGTGGTCGATGCGCGCCAGGTAGCGCAGCACGCCGCCGCCGCGCGGCGGCGTCCACGTGACCTCCTCGCCGGACGCGCTCTCCGGCTCGGCGACGCGGATCTGGCCGTCGCCGCGGAACGCGATCTGGCGCTCGGGATCGACGCGGAAGCGCAGCCAGTCGACGGCGCGCGCCGGGTCGGAGAGGTGGATCGCGACGTGCGCGGCCTTCTCGGTCGGCACGATGCGGATCTCGAAGCGCACGTCGTAGCTGGGGCCCGGCGGCGCGGCGGGCGCGACCACGGGCGGCTCGGTCTGCGCGCGCGCCGCGAGCGCGGCGAGCAGCAGCGCGCAGCCGGCCGCGGCCGCGAAGACGAGCCTCACGGGCGGCACGCGTGCGCGATCGCGCACGCTTCGGCGATGCGCTGCTCGACGCTGCGGCCCTCGCGATGGCCGCGCTCGATCGCGCGCAGCCGCGGCAGCAGGCCCGCGTGGTTCGCGAGCTGGATCATCAGGCCGGGGCGCGCGTTCATCTCGAGCAACACCGGCCCGTGATGCGCGTCGGCCACGATGTCCGCGCCGACGTAGCCGAGCCCCGTCTCGTCGGCTGCGCGCACGGCGAGCTCCAGCATCACGCCGAAGCCCGGCACGACGCGTCCGATCAGCGGCTCGTTGGTGTCGGGGTGGTGCGTGATCGGCTGGCTCTGCTGGATCGCGTGGGTGGTGGCGCCGGTGGCGAGGTCGATGCCGGCGGCGACGGCGCCCTGGTGCAGGTTGGCGCGGCCGCCCGAGCGCCGCGTGGGCAGGCGCGTCATCGCCATCACGGGCACGCCGCGGAACACGATGATGCGCACGTCCGGCACGCCCTCGGTCGTGATCGCGGCGAACTCGGGGTGCACCTCGAGCCGCTCCTCGACGAGCGCGACGTCGCTCTGGCCCGCCAGCGCGTAGAGGCCCGAGATGATGCCGGCCGCGTGGTACGAGAGGTCTTCGAGCGCGAGCAGGCGGCCGCCCGCGACGCGGTAGCGGTCGCCGTCGCGGCCGCGCACGACCAGGATGCCGTTGCCCATCGCGCCGCGCGCGGGCTTGAGCACGAAGCTGTCGAGGTCGCGGATCGCCTCGCGCAGCTTGCGGATCTCGAAGTGCACGCGCGCGAAGGCGAGCAGCTTCGGGGTCGGGATGCCGGCGCGCGCGCACAGCTCCTTGGTGAGCAGCTTGTCGTCGACCGTCGGGTACTTCGAGCGCGGGTTCCAGCGCAGCGTGTAGCCGGCGTTGCGGTGGTTGATCCCGAGCACGCCGTGGCGCCGCAGGGCGCGCAGGATCTGGAGCGGAGTCGTCACTTCGCGCCGGCTCCGCCGGGCAGCGTCGCGAAGGAGCGGAAGCGCACGAGGTCGAAGAGCCGGTAGCCGGTGTAGCCGCCGATCCAGACCAGCAGGCCCATGATGCACAGCACCAGCTCGGGGAACGAGAACATCACGTACTCCGCCGTCGGGTCGCGCAGCACCGGATACACCGCGACCGTCACCAGCAGCGTGTAGCTCGCGCGCTGCAGCGCGGTCCGCATGCCTTCCTCCGCGACCGCGATCGAGAAGCGCTCGATCAGCATCGTCAGGATCACGATCGGGAACAGCACGCCGGTGAAGAGCTCGCGCCGCTCGAACTCGTGGCCGAGCAGCGCGAAGGCCGCGACGCCGAGCACGACCATGCAGAGCAGGATCGAGAGCCGCGGCACCAGCAGCAGGCGCAGCCGCTCGAGCACCAGCCGGCCGAACACGCCGAGCCCGATCACCGCGGCGACCATCGCGAGGCCGATGTGCACGGGCACGTCGCGCAGCGCGAACGCGACCAGCACCGGCATGAAGGTGCCGAAGGTCGGCACGCCCACGAGGTTGCGGAACACCGCGACGATCAGCGCGCCGAGCGGCAGCGCCATCAACAGGCGCAGCGTGCTCTGCGTCTGCACCGGCAGCCGGTAGAGCGAGAACGCGCGCAGCAAGCGGTGGGGCGGCACCATCATGGCCGCGAGCTCCTCGGAGCGCAGGTGCTCGCGCAGCGCGTCGTAGCGGTACGAGATCGCTTCCGCGCCGGTCGCCTCGACGCCGACCAGCGAGCCGGGGCGCAGCGCGACCAGATGCGACGGGCGCTCGGCGAAGAACGCGCCCGCCGGCGAGAGCGGGATCCACACGCCGCCGGCCCACGCCTCGGCCCACGGCGTCTCGCGCGGCGTGGCGCCGCGGTGCAGGTCGAGCCCGAGCACGGGGCGCGCCGGGATGCCGGCGCCGCGCAGCAGCGTGACGAGCAGCGCGGTCTTGCCGCGCTCGCTGCCGGCGCGGTTGGCGAGCGCGATCAGCGCGTCGTCGGCGCCGCCCTCCGTGCTGCCGACTTCGTGCGCGACCATGGCGTAGACCGAGCGCATGCGGCCCGCCGGGTCCGACGCGGGCGGCAGCGAGAGCGCGGCGAGCGTCGCGGCGATCTCGGGCGCGTCGGACGGGAACTCGCGCGTCGGGCCGCCGTACTGCTCGGCGATCTCGCGCGGCGGCCGCACGGCCTCGGTCGGCAGCGGCGTCTCGATGCGCTCGAGCCGCACGCGGAAGCCGTACGCGATCTCGTGGACGCCGTCGAAGGCGCCGCGCCAGATCGCGGTGCGCTCGCCGTTCTCGGTGCGGATCGTGAAGAGCAGGCGGTCGGCGGCGGAGCGCTCGTCGTAGACCTCCTGCCCGGGGCCGGTCGACGGCAGCGGGGCGCGCACGCTGCCGCGGCTGCCGACGCCGCGCACCGAGACCGCCATCTCCACGCGCCAGATGCCCTCCGGATCGGTGGGCAGCACGGGCAGCTCGTAGACCCACGTCTTCCAACCGAAGACCGCGAGACCGAGCAGCACCAGCAAGAAGCCGGCGAGGGCGGCGGCGCGCGTCACGGAGCGCTCTTCCGATCCGCTTCGCTCGCCGCGGCGCCGGGCGCCTCCGCGGACGCGGTCGTCCCGATGCCGAGGCCGAAGCGCCCGTTCGCGACCGAGAGGACCTCTTCGCGCAGCCGGTTCAACAGCCGGCGCGCCCACACGAACTCGGTGCCGAGCACGGCGAGGCCGAGCGGGATCACGACCGTGGCCGGGCCGGGCAGCACGATCATCGCCGCGCCGAGCAGGATCAGCGTCGAGCCGACGGCCAGCACGATGATCTTGCGGGCGGTCTGCAGCGTGACCTTCGAGAGCGTCTCGAAGTCGGTCGCGAGCGGCGAGGCGAGCGGCGCCACCTCGCGCGCGGCCGAGAGCGCCGACGCGAGCACGCCGATCGCGAGGAAGCTCACGATCACCGAGAGCGACGTGATGGTCGGGATCGGCACCGTGTGCGCGAGCAGCATCTTCACGCCCACGAAGGCGAGGATGAAGACGAGGCTCTGCTTCAGGTACTTGAAGCGCCCGAGCAGCGGCGCGATCGCGAAGTACAGGCTGCGCAGGCCGAGGATCGCGAAGACGTTCGAGGTGAAGACCAGGAACGGGTCCTGCGTGACGGCGAAGATCGCGGGGATCGAGTCTACCGCGAAGAGCACGTCGGTGCTCTCGACCATCAGCAGCACCAGGAAGAGCGGCGTCGCCGCGCGGCGCCCGCCCACGCGCACGAAGAAGTGCTCGCCGTGCAGCTCCGGCGTGACCGGGAAGAAGCGCCGCGCGACGCGGATCAGCACGTTCTTCTCGGGCTCTGGCTCCTCGTCGCCCGCGAGCAGCATGCGCGCCGCGGTGACGATCAGGATCCCGCCGAAGACGTAGACGATCCAGTCGAAGCGCGAGATCAGCGCCGCGCCGAGCGCGATCATGGCGCCGCGCATCAGCAGCGCGCCCAGGATCCCCCAGAACAGCACGCGGTGCTGATAGGCCAGCGGCACGCGGAAGTACGCGAAGATCAGCGCGATGACGAAGACGTTGTCGAGCGAGAGGCTCTTCTCGAGCAGGAAGCCGGTGAGGAACTGGAGCGCCGCGGTGCGGCCGTCGAGCGGGTGGCCGACCTCGATGCCGACGCCCAGCAGGTTGCGCTCGTAGAGCAGGTAGACCAGCAGGTTGAACGCGAGCGCCAGCGAGATGTAGAAGCCGGCCCAGGCCAGGGCCTCGCCCGAGCGGATCGCACGGATCTGGCGGTGGAACACGCCGAGGTCGAGCGCGAGGAGCGCGACCACGAACGCGAGGAACGCGCCCCAGACGACCACGTCGAGGAACTGCATGCGGGCCGGAGCCTACCGCTTGGCGTCCGACTCGTCGTCGTCCGCGCGGCGCCGCCGGCGCAGCCAGCCGCGCCGCCAGAACGAGTACAGGAGGCCTCCGGCGACCCCCGTCATCAGCGCGAGGGCGAAGGGGTAGCCGAGCCGCCAGCGCAGCTCCGGCATGAACTCGAAGTTCATCCCGTAGACGCCGGCGATGAACGAGAGCGGGATGAAGATCGTGGACACGATCGTCAGCGTCTTCATCACTTCGTTCAGCCGGTTGCTGATGCTCGAGAGGTAGACGTCGGTCAGGCCGATCGCCATGTCGCGGTAGGTCTCGACCGTGTCGAGCACCTGCAAGGCGTGGTCGTAGGCGTCGCGCAGGTAGACGCGGACCGGCGCGGTGAACGGCGCCTCCTCGGCGCGCATCATCGTGCCGAGCGCGTCGCGATGCCGGTACATGACCCGGTGCACCGCGAGCAGCGTGCGCCGCACCGCGTGCAGGTGGCGCAACGTGGCCTCGCTCGCGCGCTCGGTGATCTCCTCCTCGAGGTCGTTGAGCACCTCGCCGATCTCCTCGACGACCGGGAAGTAGCCGTCGATGACGGCGTCGAGCAGCGCGTAGGCGAGGAAGTCGGAGCCCATCCGGCAGATCGTCGCGGTGCCCGTGCGGATGCGTTCGCGCACCGGGTCGAAGATCGCCATCGGCCGCTCGGTGACGCTCACCACGAAGCCGGCGCCGACGATCAGCGACACCTGCTCGATCACGATGCCGTCGCCGTCGGAGGTCTCGATCGCCTGCGCGATGATGAGGTCGCGGTCGCCGTAGTCCTCGAACTTGGGCCGCTGGCCGGTGTGCGCGATGTCGGCGACGGCGAGCGCGTGGACGCGGCCGGCGTCGCGCAGCCAGTGCAGGATCGAGCCGTCGCCGAGGCCCTCGACGTCGATCCAGGTGACGCCGTCGCCCGCGATCGCGGTCGCGAGGTCGTCGGGGCCCGCGATCGTGCTCTCGGCGCAGTGTCCGTCGCCGTAGTGGAACACGCGGGTGCCGGTCGGGTGGCTGTCGGGCGGGACGACGAAGCCGCCGGGCCGCGTGCCGGGCGGCGGCGTGCGGCGCGCGAACAGCTCCGCGGTGCCGGCGATGCGCACGCGCTACTCGGGGACGCGCATGCCGCGCTGCACCGCCGGCCGCGCCGCGCAGCGCTCGACCCACGCGACGACGCGCTCGTTCTCGAAGAGCGGCGGCGCCTGTAGCGCGTGGAGCGGCTGCAGCCACGGATAGTGCATGACGTCGCCGATCGAGTAGTCGCCGGCGAGGTACGGGCGGCCGTCGGCGAGGATCCGCTCGAGCACGCCGAGCAGCCGCGACACCTCTTCGCCGAAGAGCTCCATCATCTCGGGGTTGCGCTCGGCGGCGGGCTTGCGGAGCTGCGCGCCGAGCCGGCCGAGGTTGGGCCCGATCCCGCCCGTCTGGAAGAAGGCGTACTGGATCGCCTCGATGCGGCGGCGCGGGTCCTTCGAGAGCAGCACGCCGTTCGGGTCGCGGGTCTCGGCGAGGTGGAGGAGGATCGCGCCCGACTCCCACACGACGAGGCCGTCGTCGTCGAGCACGGGGATCTTGTGGTTGGGGTTGCGCGCGAGGAACGCGGGCGAGAGCTGCTCGCCGGCGTCGAGCCGTACGCGCTCGACCTCGTAGGGAAGCCCCAGCTCCTCGAGCGCGATCGAGACCTTGCGCCCGTTCGGCGTGGCGGCGGTGTAGAGCCGGATCATGCGAGCTCCTCGGGCGCGGGCACCACGATACCGCGCGGCCTTTCGGACGCCTTTTCGTGTACGGATCGAAAGGCGTGCGCGTAGGATGGCTCCATGACGACCACACCCGTCGCGTTCGCCGCCGCGCTCCTCGCGTCCTTCGCCGCGCCGTCCGTGCGTGCGGCGGACGACGTGCCGCCCGAGGCCGTCGTCGCGACGCTGCCCTTCCTCGCCGCGGAGGAGCCGAACCGGATCGTGGTCGATCTCGCCCGCGACGGATCGACTCCGTTCCGGCTGATGCTGGACACGGGCGCGTCGCACTCGGCGCTCACGCCGCTCGCCGCGCGCGCCGCCGGCGTCACCGTCCGCGCGCTGAAGCAGACGCCCTACCGGCGCAAGACCCGCGTCGGCCGCGATCTCCAGTTCCACGTCGACACGAGCTCGAGCGACACGGGTTCGCGGACGGGCTGGGAGTGGGGTCTGCTCGGCGCGAACTTCCTCGAAGCGTACGTCGTCGAGCTCGACTTCACGATGCGGACCGTGCGCCTGCTCGACCCGAAACGCTTCGCGGTGCCGGAAGCGCCGCCGGAGGGCGAGCAGGCGACGATCCCGTTCCGCGGGAGCAATCGGCCGGTGATCGAGATCGCGATCGGCGATCGCCGCGTGCCGCTGACGATCGACACCGGCGCGCCCGACGGCGTGATCCTCTCGGGGCGCGCGGCGCGCCGCGCTGGCATCGACGTCGACGCGCTGGCGCCGTTCGGAACCGCCGACACGGTGATGGGTCCGATGGAGCTGCGCTTCCACGAGGCGCCCGAGCTGACGATCGGCGGCATGCGGTTCGAGCACGTGCCGATCGTGGTCGCGCCCAAGGGCTGGTACGGAATGGTCGGGGAGTCGGACGATTCGATCGTCGGATACGACCTCCTCTCGCGTTTCCTGGTTCGCATCGACTATCCGCGCAGGCGCGTGTGGCTGCGCCGCGAGAGCGAGCGCACCACCTACCAGGGCGTCGACTACGCGCTGACGCGCGAGGCCGGCGCGTTCCTGTGGACCGGCAAGGACGGCTTCGGCGTCCTCGCGGTGCTGCCGGGCACGCCGGCCGCGCAGATCGGCCTGCGCCCGGGCGACGTCGTCCCGCGGCGAGCGCAGGCGAAGACGCCGGAGGCGGTGCTGCTCGCGATCCGCGACGGCAGGCCCGTCACGGTGGCGCGCGACGAGGACGGCGTGCTCGCCGACGTCGAGCTGCGGCCCGCGGAGGCGGCGGCCGCGCACTGATCCGGCTATCGGTTCGCCGCATGTCCGAGCCCGCCTTCGACGCGCGCGATCCGCTCGCGCGCCTGCTCGACCGACTCGACCTCGCGCCCGCCGCGGCGCAGGGCGGCGCCGACGTCTTCGAAGCGCCGGCGACGAGCGGCATGCGGCGCCTCTTCGGCGGCTTGATCGCCGCGCAGTCCGCGATGGCGGCGATGCGCACCGCCGAGGCCGGCCGGCTCCACTCGCTGCACGGCTACTTCCTGCGCGCGGGGCGGCCCGGCGTGCCGCTCTCCTTCGCGGTGACACGCATTCGCGACGGGCGCGCCTTCGCGGCGCGCCGCGTCGTCGCGCGCCAGGGCGCGGACGAAATCTTCGAGGCGCTCGCCAGCTTCACGAGCCACGCGGGCGACGTCGCGCACGCGCACGAGCCGCCGCTCGACGACGCGCTGGCCGCCGGTCCGGGCGCGCTGCCCGACTGGGAGTCGGTGCGCGCGCGCGAGACCGGCGAGGCGCTGCGCCCGCCCGACGCGCTCGAGGTGCGCGTCGTGCGGCCCGAGCACGATCGCCCCGGCGCGGCGCCGCCGCCGACGCGCGTCGTCTGGATGCGCCCGCGCGGCCCGCTGCCCGACGACCCGCGCGTGCACGCCGCCGTGCTGATCTACGCGAGCGACCGCACGCTGCTGCGCACCGCGGCGCGCCTGCACGGCGGCATGCGCGGGCGGCTGCCGGCGAGCCTCGATCACGCCGTGTGGCTCCACCGCGCGCCGCGCCTCGACGACTGGTTCGTGTACGCGAGCGAGACGCCGATCGCGGAGGCGGGACGCGCGCTCGTCCTCGGCCGCATGCTCGACCGCGCCGGCCGCCGCCTCGCCACCGTCGCCCAAGAAGGCCTCCTCCGCCGCCCCCGCCTCCGGTCATGAACGCGAGCTCGCAGCCCCACCCGAAAGCACAAAGCCCGTTTCCGCCGTAGCGAGCCAAAGGCGAGCGGGCAGCCCCCATAAGGCCCGCGGTCATGAACGCGAGCTCGCACTCTCATCGAAGCCACCCCGCCCGTTTCCGCCGTAGCGAGCCGCAGGCGAGCGGGCCGCTTCATCGGGCTTTCCAGCGGTCCGCCCACGCGCCGAGGTCCAGCAGGATGCGCGCGAGCTCGCGCTCGTCAGGGCCCGGCGCGTAGCGGGCGTCGTCGCCCTGCACGACGAGCCCCGCCTCGACCAGCTCGCGCAGCCGCTGCGCCAGCACGCTCGGCGAGATGCCCCGCGCGCGCGCCGCCAGCTCCGTGAAGCCGAGCGGCCCGGCCTCGTGCAGCTCGAAGAGCAGGCGCAGCGCCCAGCGCCGCCCGAGGAGATCGAGCAGCGCCATGATCGGGCGCCCCGTGCGCGAGCCGCGCACGCGCGCGCCCGGCCGCGGCGTCGCGCTGCGCCGTGCGGCCATCGCGCTCCTCCCTTCGGCGTCGGCTTGACTACGAAAATCGTAGCGATAGCCTCCGCTACGGAAATCGTAGTGAAGGAGATCGCGCCGTGGAAGGCTCCGAACGTCTGGCGCCGCTCGCGCCGCCGCACCCGCCCGAGACCGAAGCGCACCTCGCCGCGCTGATGCCGAAGGGCTGGAGCGGCCCCGCGCTGCGCCTGTTCCGGCTGTGGGCGCGCCACCTGCCGATGGCCGAGGCGCTGCGCGGCGTCGGCCGCTACGTGCTCGCGCACGGCGCGCTCGCACCGCGCGACCGCGAGCTGTTGATCCTGCGCACGACGGCGCGCTGCGGCGCCGAGTACGAATGGGGCGTGCACGCCGTCTTTTTCCCGGCGCGCGTCGGCCTCGACGCAGCGCAGGTCGCCGCGACCGCGCGCGGCGACGCGACGAATCCGTCGCTCGCGCCGCGCGACCGCCTGCTCGTGCGGCTCGCCGACGAGCTGCACGACACCGCGACCGTGTCCGACGCGCTGTGGGCCGAGCTCGCGGCCGGCTGGGACGAGACGCAGCTCCTCGAGATGCTGCTCGTGTGCGGCTTCTACCACCTGGTGTCGTTCACGGCGAACGCCGCGCGCCTCGCGCCCGAGCCGTTCGCGGCGCGCTTCCCCGCGTAGCCGGGCCGCGCGCCGCATCGGCTACCGTGCGCGCCGTGCGCGTCGGGCTCTTCGTGCCGTGCTACGTCGACCAGCTCGCGCCGGCGGTCGCCGAGGCGACCGTCGCGGTGCTGGAGCGCGCCGGCTGTGCGGTGGACTACGACCCCGACCAGACCTGCTGCGGGCAGCCGTTCTCGAACCTCGGGCTCGCAGACGAGGCCGCGCGCCTCGCGCGCCGCCACCTCGAGCGCTTCGCGCGCCACGACGCGATCGTGTGTCCGTCCGCGAGCTGCGTCGCCACCGTGCGCCATCACTACGAGGCGCTCGGCGCCGGCCGCGATCCCGCCGGCCGCCGCGTGCGCGCGCGCACCTTCGAGCTGACCGAGTTCCTCGCGCGCGAGCTCGGCGCGACGCACCTCGGCGCGCGCTTCCCGCACCGCGTCGCCCTCCTCGCGACCTGCCACGGCCTGCGCGAGCTCGGCCTCGGCGTCCCGAGCGAGCTCGTCCGCTTCTCCTCCGACCCTCCTCCCCTCCCGCGTAGCGAGTCAACGGCGAGCGGCGAGGTTCATCAAACTTGCGGCAACCCCGTCGCGAGCCACCACGCAACTCCGCGGGCACCCGCGAACGCCCGCGCCGAACGCCCGACCGAAGCGCTCCTGTATTCGGTCGAAGGCCTCTCGCTCGTGTTCCCCTCCCGCGACGAGTGCTGCGGCTTCGGCGGCGCCTTCTCGGTCGAGCTGCCCGAAGTCTCGGCCCGCATGGGCCGCGCACGCCTCGCCGACCTCGCCGCCACCGGCGCCGAGTTCGTGACCGCGACCGACGTGAGCTGCTTGCTCCACTTGGACGGAATCCGCCGCCGCGACGGCGCCGGCCCGCGCGCGATCCACGTCGCGGAGATCCTCGCGGCGCGCTGACGCGCGCGAGCTTGCTCGAGGCGGGTGGAGCGACGATACTGCCTGTCGAACCACTGAAAGCGCGAATGCGCCGTAGGTGGTGCCCGGCGGGCGGTCCAAACGGACCGCCCGCTCTGCGTTTCAGGACGGGTGGATCTTGATTCCGAACGGATGTTCTGGCGCTGCGGCGAGATTGAGACTGGGCTTCATCCGCTCCAACCAGGAATCGACCAACGCCGGCGTGACGTGTGCCGGCAGCCGCGCGTGGAAGGTCCCGCTTCCTGTCGTGGCGAGCACGTGGAGATAGACTACGAACGCCACGAGATCGCATAGCTGGATGAAATACGACTCTTTCGAGTTCTTCGGGAGAGGATCCTCGATCAAGGCGCGGATCTCGCGTCGGTAGGGTGTGGCGCCGAACTTCGACGGAATGAAGTTGATCCGCTGAATCCTGCGGGCCGTGCCACGCATCGCACCCAGCCGCCCTTCGTCGGAAATGATCAGGAAGCGGTTCGTCGGGTTCTGGGCCAGATCGTTCTCGATGCGCTGGATCGAGTACTTGAACGCAGTATCGAGCACCGGATAGCCAGCGAAGAGGATGCGCGGCTTCACGATCGCGACGTTCACGACCTTCAGGTCGAGCTGGGCGATCAGGTCGCAGAACTCTTCGACGATGGCAACGCGGGTTGCATCCGTCAGTGCGAGTCCACGGTACGGCCGCTTTCCGAGCAGGAGATGCTTCGTATGGATTTCCCATTTGACGGGGATTCCGTGCTGCAGGCGCAGCGCCCGCCGGAACTCGTGGATCGCCTCGAACGCTCCCTTCCAGTTGAGGTGATGGACGTAGCAGGCGGCGAGCGCGAAGACGGGTGATGAAAAGCGAGGGTACCCGTCGTCCCCGGATTCGTCGTAGTAAGCGATGTGCACGCTAGGAGGCTCGTTGAGCGCGGCCACGATTTCAACGTGAATCTATGTACCCGCCTCCCGTGGTTCGCGTACCATGCCCCCGCCATGGATCTCGCCGAGTTCATCGACAAGTGGTCCAAGTCGAGCGCCGCGGAGCGGGCGAACAAGGATCACTTCCTGCTCGACCTGTGCGACGCGATCGACGTGCCGCGTCCAAGCGTGACGACCGGGGATCCAGCGCACGATCTCTACGTCTTCGAGCGAGACGCGATGATCGTCGATGCCGGTGAGAAGAAGACGGTCGGCAAGATCGACTTGTACAAGGACGGCTGCTTCCTCCTCGAAGCAAAGCAGGGCTCCAACCCGGGAAGCGCGAAGCTCGGAACGGCCAGGCGCGGAACGCCGGGCTGGACCATCGCCATGCGCAACGCCTATGGGCAGGGGCTTTCGTACGCGCGCACGATCGATCGGCCGCCGCCCTTCCTGCTCGTCTGCGACATCGGCGAATGCTTCGATCTGTACGCGGCCTTCGACCGGACTTGGGATTATCGCCCCTTTCCGAACGCGCAGACCAACCGGCTCTTCCTCTCGGATCTGCCGAAGCATCGCGAGACGCTGCGCGCGATCTTCCTCGATCCCGATTCGCTCGATCCGGCACGCCGCTCGTCGCGTGTGACGAAGGAGGTCGCCGGGCACATCGCCGAGCTGGCAAAGGAGCTGGAGGCAGTCGGGCACGAGTCCGAGATGGTTGCGGCCTTCTTGATGCGCTGCCTCTTCACGATGTTTGCCGAGGACGTCGGGCTCCTGCCGGAGCAGCTCTTCACGCGAACGCTGGAAGCGCATTGGATCCCAAAGCCGGAGACGTTCGCCTCTGGCGTGATGAACCTTTGGGCGGCGATGAACGAGGGTGGCTGGTCAGCGACCGGCAAGCTGCTGCGCTTCAACGGTGGTCTGTTCGCAGATCAGAAGCCTCTGCCGCTCTCGAAGCGTCAGCTCGAACGGCTGCTCGAGGCCGCGCGTTGCTCGTGGGGCGACGTCGAGCCCGCGATCTTCGGCACCTTGATCGAGCGCGCTCTCGATCCGCGCGAACGGCACGCCCTGGGCGCGCACTACACGCCACGCGCTTACGTCGAGCGGCTCGTGAAACCTACGATCGAGGAACCGTTGCGGGCGGAGTGGGCAGTCGTCCAAGCCGAGGCGAGGCAACTGGTTGAGCGAGGGAAGGACGACTCGGCTGCGAAAGCGGTGCGCACCTTCCATGAGCGTCTCTGCAAGATCCGTGTCCTGGACCCCGCCTGCGGCTCGGGCAACTTCCTCTACGTGACGCTCGACCTATTCAAACGCCTCGAGAGCGAGGTGCTCGGGCTCCTGTCCGAGCTGTCGCACGCGCCGCTGCTGTCCCAAGCGCAGAACGTCACGGTGACCCCGGCGCAGTTCCTCGGCATCGAGATCAAACCATGGGCAAAGGAGATCGCCGAGCTGGTCCTCTGGATCGGCTTCCTCCAGTGGCATCACCGAACGCACGGCAACGTCGCACCGAAGGAGCCGGTCCTCCGCGACTACAAGAACATCGAGCGCCGGGACGCCGTACTCGCCTACGACCGCGAGGAGATCGCGCTCGACGACGACGGCAAGCCGATCACGCGCTGGGACGGGCGCACGATGAAGAAGAGCCCGGTCACGGGCGAAGACATTCCCGACGAAGCCGCGCGCGTTCCGCTAATGCAGTTCGTGAACCCGCGAAAGGCGGTCTGGCCGGATGCGGATTTCATCGTCGGCAATCCGCCGTTCGTCGGGAACAAGCGAATGCGCGCGGCGCTCGGAGACGGCTACGTCGAAGCGCTGCGCGCCGCGCACGACGACGTGCCCGAGACGAGCGACTTCGTCATGTATTTTTGGAACCACGCAGCCGAGCTTGTCCGTGCCGGGATGGTTCGCCGCTTCGGCCTCATTACCACGAACAGCATCACGCAGACCTTCAATCGGAAGGTCGTCGAGCGTCATCTCGATGCGGACCCCCAGTTGTGCATCGTGTTTGCTATCGCGGACCACCCGTGGGTTGACAGCGCGGACGGCGCGTCCGTTCGGATCGCGATGACGGTCGGTGATGCGTACGTTCAGTCGGGATTGCTGTATTGCATTGCCAACGAAGAGGACGTCGGAAGCGGCGAGCATTGCGTAACGCTCTCTCCGATAGTCGGGAAGCTAAACGCTGATCTATCGGTGGGCGTTGAACTCGCGTCGCTCGTGCGCCTCCGTTCGAATCGAACCTTGTCCTGTCCTGGAGTTCAGCTATCGGGTCAAGGTTTCGTTCTGTCGCGCGACGAGGCGGCGGGGCTTTCGGAACGCACGCGCAACGCACTGATCCGACCGTACGTCACTGGGCGTGACATTACGCAACGTCAACGCGAACAGTATGTGATCGATCCGTTCGGATTGACGGAGGAGCGGTTGAGGGATGAGTTTCCGGATGCCTATCAACGGCTCCTTGAGCGGGTAAAGCCAGAGCGCGATCACAATCCGAGAGAGAAGTATCGCCGAGAATGGTGGCTCCACTCGGAGTCCCGGGCTCGGTTCAGGCGCGCCTTGAGCGGTACTCGGTACATCGCGACGTCGCGCACTGCTCGTCACAGAACGTTTCAGTTCCTTCCGCACGCGGTCCTCGCTGAGACCAAGGTCTTGGTCATCGCTCTCGGCGATGGCGTTCACTTGGGCGTACTGTCCTCACGGGCTCACGTCGCGTTCGCCAATCGTCAGGGTGGATGGCTCGGCGTCGGGAATGACTCGACCTACAACCACTCGAATTGCTTCGATCCGTTCCCGTTTCCTGATCCGACGGAATCGCAGAGTGCGCGCATCCGCGACCTCGGCGAAGCGCTCGATGCGCACCGCAAGCGCCAGCAAGCGCTGCATCCGAAGCTCACCATCACGGGCATGTACAACGTCCTGGAGAAGCTTCGCGCCGGCGAGAAGCTCACGGCGAAGGAGCAGAAGATTCACGAGCAAGGTCTCGTGTCCGTGCTGAAGCAGATCCACGACGACCTCGATGCCGCGGTGTTCGACGCGTATGGCTGGCCGCGCGATCTCACGGACGAGCAAATCCTCGAACGCCTCGTCGCGCTGAACGCGGAGCGCGCCGCCGAGGAGAAGCGCGGGCTCGTCCGCTGGCTGCGGCCCGAATTCCAGAATCCCAGCGGTGCGACGGCTGCGCAGCAGACAGATCTCGCCGTTGCGCCTGTGGCGACTGCCGGCAAGGCGACGAAGGCGAAGCTCCCGAAGTGGCCGTCGAAGCTGCCCGAGCAGATCGCCGGCGTGCGCAGCGTCGTCCTGCGCGGCGACGTCTCGTGGTCGGTGGAAGAAGTCGCGCGGGAGTTCCAGGGTGCGCGTCGCGACGCCGTGGAGGCCGTGCTGGAGAGCTTGGCCGCGCTCGGTCTCGTGCTCGCGTACGAGTCGGGCGGCACGCGCCGGTGGAAGGCGCCAATCCGCAGCGCAGCCTGAACGATTCGTTCTTCCGCCGGCGGTCCAACCACGCCCGCATGCCCGGGCGGGATGGGGAATCGTGGGGGCGCCTGCTTCGAGCATCCCGGGGAGAGCGGTGGAGAGCGGCGCGCCGGTTCATGCCGGCGAGGCCGAGCCTGGATGTGGACGGGATGCGCGCGCCGGAGCGATCCCCATCCCGCCCGACCCAGCACCGACCGGAGCGCGTTCATCCATCCGAGCCGGACTAGAACACGTTTCAATTCCGCACTAGGCTTGCCCGCTCCAACTCTCTGGCGCCAGGAGACCCGTCATGCGCACCCCGCTCTGCGAACGGCTCGGCATCGAGTTCCCCATCTTCGCGTTCACGCACTGCCGCGACGTGGCGGCGGCGGTGTCGGCGGCGGGCGGGCTCGGGGTGCTCGGCGCGGTGGGGTTCTCGGCGGAGCAGCTCGAGATCGAGATGAAGTGGATCGACGAGCACGTCGGCGACAAGCCGTACGGCGTCGACATCGTGATCCCGGGCAAGTACGAGGGGAAGGGCAGCGACCTCGACGCGTCGGACCTCGAGGCCAAGCTGAAGGAGCTGGTGCCGCCGGGCCACCGCGAGTTCGCCAAGCGCCTGCTCGCCGAGCACGGCGTGCCCGAGCTGCCGACGGGCGAGCACGCGCGCGAGCTGCTCGGCTGGACCGCGACGACCGCCGGCCCGCAGATCGAAGCGATCTTGAAGCACCCGAAGGTGAAGGTCGTCGCGAACGCGCTCGGCACGCCGCCGGCGGACGTGATCCGCCAGATCCAGGCGACGGGCCGACTCGTCGGCGCGCTGTGCGGGAGCGTCAAGCACGCCGTCGCGCACAAGGAGGCCGGCGTCGACTTCGTGATCGCGCAGGGCGGCGAGGGCGGCGGACACACCGGCGACGTCGGCTCGATCGTGCTCTGGCCGCAGGTGATCGACGCGGTGTCGCCGCTGCCCGTGCTCGCGGCGGGCGGCGTCGGCGACGGGCGCCAGATGGCGGCCGCGCTGATGATGGGCGCGCAGGGCGTGTGGACCGGCTCGCTCTGGCTGACGGTGGAGGAGGCCGAGGTGCCGCCCGCGCAGCAGGAGTCGCTGCTGCGCGCGACCAGCCACGACACCGTGCGCTCGCGCTCGTGGACGGGCAAGCCCTGCCGCATGCTGCGCAACGACTGGACCGAGGCCTGGGAGCAGCCCGACAACCCGAAGCCGCTCGGCATGCCGCTCCAGTTCATGGTGACGGCCGACGCGGTCGCGCGGACGCACCGCTACGCTGCCAAGGCGCAGTCGGTCGCCTTCAATCCCGTGGGCCAGATCGTCGGCGTGATGAACGAGGTGCGGCCCGTGCGCGAGGTGATCGTCCAGCTCGTCGAGCAGTACCTCGACGCGGTCGAGCGCTTCGAACGGATCCAGCCGCACGACGCGTAGTTGCCGAGACCGCCGCGGCGCTGGCTGCCGGTCGCGCGATCGCCGAGCGGGCGGCTCGATCTCTCGGCGCCGCAGCTCCTCGTCGGCTCGTTCGCGATCCTGATCGCGGCTGGCACGCTCGGCTTCCTCGTGCTGCCGGGCCTGTGGATCGGCGCACGCCCCGGCTTCGTCGACGCGCTCTTCATGGCGACGAGCGCCGTGTGCGTGACCGGCCTCGCGGTGCTCGACGTGTCGGCGCGCATGACGTTCTGGGGCCAGCTCTGGCTGCTGCTGCTGATCCAGCTCGGCGGGCTCGGCATCCTGACGCTCGCGACGCTCGCGGTCGCCGCGCTCGGGCGGCGCGCGTCGCTCGAGTTCGAGGAGGCCGCGGCCGGCCCCACCGCGCTGCTGCCCGAGGGCGGACCGCGCGCGCTGGTGCGCTCGGTCGTGCGCGTGACGCTCGCGGTCGAGGCCGCCGGCGCGCTCGGCCTGTGGCTCGCGTGGCGCGACGAGATGGGCGCGGCCGGCGCGCTCTGGCCGGCCGTCTTCCACGCGGTGTCGTCCTTCTGCAACGCGGGCTTCTCGACGTTCGGCGACAGCCTGGTCTCGCACCAACACGACGTCGCGACGCTCGCGATCGTGGCGTCGCTCGTGCTCGTCGGCGGCATCGGCATCCTGGTGATCGAGGACCTGCGCGCGCGCGTCCGCGGCCGCCGCCGGCGCGTCACGCTGCACACGCGGCTCGCAATCGGCATGAGCGCGGTGCTCGTCGCCGGCGCGCTGCCGCTCTATCTCTTCTTCGAGTGGAACGGCACGCTCGCCGCGATGTCGCTCGGCGACCGCGTCGCGAACGCCTTCTTCATGGCCGTGACGCCGCGCACCGCCGGCTTCAACGCCGTGGACTACGACCGCATCTCGAATCCGTCGGTGGTGCTGACGCTCGCGCTGATGTGGATCGGCGGCTCGCCGGGCTCGACGGCCGGCGGCGTCAAGACGACGACGGTGGCGTTGCTGGCGCTCGCGCTGCTGGCGCGCCTGCGCGGGCGCGCCGACGTCTCGTTCGCCAACCGATCGGTGCCGGATGCGACGCTGCAGCGCGCCGTCGCGATCGCGGTCGGCGGCATCCTGTTGCTCTTCGCCTTCGTGTTCCTGCTGCTGTGGAGCGAGCTCGAGCGCGAGGGCGTCGCGCTCGACCGCGGCCGCTTCGTGCGGCTCGTCTTCGAGGCGCAGAGCGCGCTCGGCACGGTCGGGCTCTCGATGAACATGACGGGCGAGCTGACGCCGGTCGGGCGGCTGCTGGTCGTCGCGCTGATGTTCCTCGGCCGCGTCGGACCGCTCGCGGTGCTCGAGGCGATGGCGCGGCGCGGACGCCGCAAGCGGGCCTATCGTCTGGGGCGTGAAGACGTCCTGGTCAGCTAGAAGGGGCGCACGGGCATGAGCCGTTACGTCGTGATCGGGCTCGGCAAGTTCGGGTCGTGGGTGGCGAAGACGCTCGAGGCGCTCGGCCACGAGGTGATCGCGATCGACTCCGACGCCTTGCTCGTGGACCGCCACGCCGAGTTCGTGAGCCGCGCGGTCGAGGGCGACGGGACCGATCCCGTGGTGCTGCGCGGCGCGGGCGCTGCCGAGGCCGACGCGGCGGTCGTCAGCATGGGCGAGAACCTCGCGGCCAGCATCCTCGCGACCGTCGCGCTGCGCGATCTCGGCATCCACAGCCTGTACGTGAAGGCGGCGGGCGACGCCGAGGGGCGCGCGCTCAACGCGCTCGGCGTGACGGAGGTGATCGTTCCGGAGAAGGAGGCCGGCGTGCGTCTCGCGCACCGGCTCGGCGCGCAGGAGGTGCTCGACTACCAGCCGCTCGGCAGCGACTCCTCGATCCAGGAGATCGCGGTGCCGCAGGCGTGGGTCGGCCAGACGCTGCGCGAGCTCGCGCCCCGCGTCCACCACGGCGTGCAGGTGATCGGCGTGCGCTGCGCGCTGACCGAGTCGGTGCAGGTGCCGCCCGACCCGGACGCGCCGCTCAAGGACTCCGACTCGCTGGTCGTGGCGGGCGCGGACGCCGCGCTCGCCAAGCTCGCCGGACACTAGCTCGCGTCACTCGGGCTGCGGCGCGCGCATCTGCTCGAGCGCCTCGCGGTACTGCTCGCACGGATCCGCGAGGTCGACGCGCGGCGTGGTCCAGACGTAGTCGAAGGGAGGCTGCGCGCCGTACGCGGCCGCCGGATCGGCGTCGGGCCGGCGCGGGTCGACCTCGAGCAGCGCCACCGCCACCACGCGCACCGACGGGTCGATGCGCGCGATGGCGGCCGGCTCGCCGACGTCGCGGCGGGCGTGCTCGTTGCCGGCGACGAGCACGGCGGCGCCGTCCGGTGCGGCGCGCGCGGCGCCGAGCGCGGCGCTTCCGAGCTGCGCGTTCCAGACGCGCTGCACGTCGACCATGCGATCGATGCGCGCCTCGCCCGCCATCCCGCAGTGCGACGCGCGCACGGCGTCCGCGAGGACGGCACGTTCGTGAGCCGCGGCCTCCGGCGCGAGCGCGAGGCGCGCGATCCGACCGGCGTCGAGCGCGCCGACACCGCCGCGGCTCACCGCGCGCAGCGCACCCGGCGCGAGGTTCGCGGCCACGACGGGCAGCTCCGCTGCGACCGCGCGTTCGAAGAGCGGCGCGTACAGCGACCACGCGGGCCAGCCGCTCGCGTCCCAGCCGACGGCGCGCCGGATCGCCTCGGCGTCGCCGGGCGCGTCGCGGCGCGCGCGCGCGAGCGGGGCGGCGTCGTCCTCGTCGAGCATCTCGAAGGCGAGGGCGGGGCGGCGGCCGCGCACGACGAGCGCGTCGACGACGCGCGCCTGGATCGCGTGGTGGTCCGGGTTGTCGTGCTTCTCGCCGAGCACGACGACGTCGGCGCGCGCGAGGCGGTCGAAGAGCTGCGCCTCGGCGATCGGCCGCTGCGCCGCGACGTCGAGGATGCGGCCCGCGAGCGCGTGGTCGCGGCCGTGCGGCGATCGCCACGCGAGCGGCGGCTCGGCGGCGCGCGTCGCGCAAGCGGCGCACCAGCACGCGGCAAGCAGCGCGCAGAACGAGCGGAAGATCGGAATGCGCTTCCATCGCGTCACGCGGGCAGGCTAACCTGCTCCGCATGCCGTGGCCCTGGCTCTTCCTCGCGGTGACGATCGTCGGTGCGCTGTTCACGTTCAACGCGTACCTGCCGCGTCCCGCGCACGGGAGCTGGCTCGCGGTGCCGAGCTTCTTCGCCGGCTGGCTCACCGCCGAGCTCGTCGCGCACCACTTCGCGTGGCAGCTCGCGGCGACGGTGTTCTTCGTCGCGATGGGCGCGCTCGACGCGTGGCCGGGCTGGCTCGGGCTCGGCATCACGGCCGCGTCGTGGGCGGCGCTGCTCGCGATGGTGCCCGTCGCGCGGCGCTCGGGGGACGTCGTCGAGGAGGCGCTGCGCCAGGGGCTCGGCCCCGACTACCTGCGCACCAGCGAGCCCGCCGAAGCGCTGCTGCGCGCGTCCGCCGCGGTGCGCGCCGCGCGCTGGAACCCGTTCGACTTCCGCCATCCCGACGTCGAGGTCGCGCGCGACATCGCGTACGCGACCGAGGCCGGGCCGCGCCACATGCTCGACGTCTACTACCCGCGCACCGGCATCGAGCGCGCGCCCGTGCTGCTGCAGATCCACGGCGGCGGCTGGACGATCGGCCACAAGCGCCAGCAGGCGCTGCCGCTGATGCTGCACCTCGCCGCGCGCGGCTGGATCTGCGTCGCGGCCAACTACCGGCTCTCGCCGAAAGCCACCTTTCCGGATCACCTCGTGGACGTGAAGCGCGCGATCGCGTGGATCCGCGCGCACGCCGCCGACTACGGCGCCGACGCCGACTTCCTCGCCGTCACGGGCGGCTCGGCGGGCGGCCACCTCGCCGCGCTCGCCGGGCTCACGGCGAACGACCCCGAGTACCAGCCGGGCTTCGAGAGCGCCGACACCAGCGTGCAGGCGTGCGTGCCGTTCTACGGCGTCTACGACTTCACCGACAGCCAGCGCCTCGACCCGCGCCGCCAGCACATGCGCTTCATGGAGCGGGTCGTGATGAAGAAGAAGTTCGACGCCGAGCCCGCCGCGTTCGAGCGCGCCTCGCCGCTCTTCCGCGTGCACCCGGACGCGCCGCCCTTCTTCATCGTGCACGGCGCGCTCGACAGCCTGGTGCCGGCGGCGTCGGCGCGTCACTTCGCCGCGAAGCTGCGCGAGGTCTCGAAGCAGCCGGTCTGCTACGCCGAGCTGCCGCACGCGCAGCACGCCTTCGAGGTGTTCCACTCGCTGCGCACGCACCACGTGGTGCGCGCGGTGGACCGCTTCCTCGCGTGGACGTGGGCGCGGCACCGCGGGCGGGCGGCGAGCAGCGACGCGGCGTGAGCCTCGCGCTCGACGCGCGCGCGCGGGCGAACCTGCCGGACCACGCCGCGGTCGCGCGCCACGACGCCGCGGTCTGGTCGCTGCGCGCCAAGCGCGACGCCGCCGCGGCGCAGGTGCCCGACTTCGAGGCGCTGCGCACGCGCGCCGCCGCGATCAAGGACCACGTGCTCGACCACCTCGGCGCCTACCTCGAGCGCTTCGAGGCGAGCGCGACGGCGGCCCGCGCCGTCGTGCACTGGGCGCCCGACGCGCGCGCCGCGTGCGAGATCGTCGAGGGCCTGCTCCGCGCGCGCGGCGCGCGCCGCGTGGTGAAGAGCAAGTCGATGCTGACGGAGGAATGCGGCCTCAACGCCTGGCTCGAGGCGCGCGGCTACGAGGTCGTCGACACGGATCTCGGCGAGCGCATCGTGCAGCTCGGCGGCGAGCCGCCGTCGCACCTCATCGTGCCCGCGATCCACCGCACGCGCGGCGAGATCGGCGCGCTCTTCGAGCGCACGCTCGCGGCGCCGGCCGGCGAGACCGACCCCGACCGGCTGATGGCGATCGCGCGCGCCGACCTGCGCGCGCGCTTCCTCGCCGCCGAGGCGGGCATCACGGGCGCCAACTTCGCGATCGCCGAGAGCGGCGCGCTCGTGCTCGTCACCAACGAGGGCAACGCGGATCTCGGCACCAGCCTGCCGCCGCTCCACGTCGCGTGCGTCGGCATCGAGAAGCTGGTGCCGACGCTCGACGACGCGGCCGTGTTCCTGCGCCTCCTCGCGCGCAGCGCGACCGGCCAGCCGATCTCCGCCTACACCACCGTGCTGCGCGGGCCGCGGCCCGGCGGCGCGCTGCACGTCGTGCTCGTCGACAACGGGCGCAGCCGCCTGCTCGCGAGCGAGGCGCACCGGCGCGCGCTGCGCTGCATCCGCTGCGGCGCCTGCCTCAACACCTGTCCGGTGTACCGGCGCGCGGGCGGCCACGCCTACGGGACGGCGGTCGCGGGCCCGATCGGCGCGGTGCTCGCGCCCGCGCACGGAGCCTCGGAGCTGCCGTGGGCGTCGTCGCTGTGCGGGAGCTGCACGGCGGTGTGTCCCGTGCGCATCGACCTCCACGCGCAGCTCCTCGCGTGGCGCCGCGAGACGCCGGCCGCGCTGCCGCGCGCGCTCGCACGCGCGGCGAGGCTCGCGGCGTTCGCCATGGAGCGGCCGCGCCTCTACCGCGCCGGCG
>QEVM01000290.1 GCA_003576805.1 Pseudomonadota bacterium
GGCGGCGCCGTGCGCGCGCGCCCCCGCCGCGACCGCCGCGTCGCAGAGCGCCCGCGTCGCGGGCGGCATCCCGGCGCCACCGATCCAGGCCGCGATCCCCGTCTCGGGCCCCGAGTGCGTGTGGATGCTGCCGACCAGGATGCATTCGCGCGCGACGCCGGTCGCCGCCGCGAGCCGCGCGCGCACCGATTCGGCGTGCCCGGGCGCCAGCAGACACACGTCGAGCTCGACGAGCAGCAGCGCGCCCCGCCCGTCGCGCAGATGCAGCGCGCGCGCGAACAGCGGGTCGTGCACCGCGCGCGCCGCGCCGGTGCGCGCGCCGTAGCCCATCAGCGCGCCGCCGATCGGCGTCGCGATCGGCTCGCGCGCGACTCCGGCGACGAGGCCCATCCGCTCCCCCGATGCTCCGCGGTCCCTACGAGGAGACCGGCCAGATCCGTTCGGCGCGCAGCGTGGCGATCGCGACGCCGACCACGATCGCCGCGGCTCCGAGAATGGCCCAGATCCCCGCACGCTCGCCAAGCAGCATCCCGACGAGCAGTCCGACGACGGGCTGCACGAACACGAAGAGCGCCATCGTGCCCGCGCTGACGTCGCGCAGCGCGCGGTTCCAGGAGACCGTGCCGAGGCCGGACGAGAGCAGCGCGAGCAGCAGCACCCAGCCGAGCGCGGGCAGCGCGCGCGCGAGATCGAACGGCTCGAACGCCGCGAGCGGCACCAGCGGGATCCACGAGACGAAGCCCGCCGCGATCGAGATGCGCAGCGGGTCGTGGCGCAGCAGCAAGGGCTTCGCAGCGACCGTGTAGATCGCCCAGCACAGGTGGCCGGCGGCCATCACGAGGTCGCCGGTGAGATCGCCGCTGCGCGCGTCGCCGCCGCCGGAGAGCACGATCGCGATCGTGCCGAGCACGCCGAGGCCGCCCGCCACGACGTGCGGTGCGCCGAGCGGCTCGCGCAGCACGAGGGCGGCGCCGAGCAGGATGCCGATCGGCTCGAGCGGGGAGAGCAACGCGCCGTGCGTGGCGCTCGAGCGCTCGAGGCCGATCGCGCCGAGGAGCTGCGGCAGCGCGAAGCCGGCCCACGACATCGTGAGCAGGAGCGCGACGTCGCGCGGCGTCCACGGCGCGCGCGGCGCCGCGGCCTGCGCGCCGCGCAGGCCCGGCGCCGCCCATGCGAGCGAGAGCAGGAAGAGCGAGCCGAGGATCTGTCGCGCGACCACCAGTCCGAACGGACCGAGCCCGTCGAGCGCCAGCTTGGTGAAGGCGGGCGTCGCACCGCCGATGGCCTGCGCGATCCCGATCCAGGCCAGCGTCGAGGGGCGCATGCGGGCGGCGTCGCTCCTCGGCGCACGGTAGCAAGCCGCGCGCGGCCGCGTGCGATGCGATACCTCTCCGCGCGGAGGACACCGCGTGCGCCGCGTCGCTTCCGCCGCCGTCCCGCTCGCCGCGTCGCTGCTCGCGTTGCTCGCGTGCGCGAACGCGTCGCGCCCCGTCACCGACGCGGAGCGCACGCTCGTCGATCTCACGCACGCGTTCGACGCGCACACCGTGTACTGGCCCACCGAGGAAGGCTTCGTGCACGAGCGCGGCTTCGCGGGCCGCACCGACGGCGGCTACTGGTACGAGGCGCACCGCTTCCGCGCCGCGGAGCACGGCGGCACCCACCTCGACGCCCCGGTCCACTTCGCCGAAGGCCGCGCGACCGCGGACGCGATCGCGCTCGAGCGGCTGGTCGGGCCGGCCGTCGTGATCGACGTCGCCGAGGCGTGCGCCGCGGATCGCGATCACGCGGTCGGCGTCGCCGAGCTCGAAGCCTGGGAGCGCGCGCACGGCGCGATCCCCGAAGCCGCGATCGTGCTGCTGCGCACCGGCTTCGCGCGCTTCTGGCCCGATCGCGCGCGCTATCTCGGGACCGCCGAGCGCGGCGCCGGCGCGGTCGCGAAGCTGCGCTTCCCGGGACTCGGCGCGGACGCCGCGCGCTGGCTCGTCGCGCGCCGCGTGCGCGCGGTCGGCATCGACACCGCGAGCATCGATCCCGGCACGTCGGCGCGCTTTGAGGCGCACCAGGTGCTCGGCGCGGCCGACGTGCCCGTCTTCGAGAACCTGGCCGCGCTGGAGCGGCTGCCCGCGCGCGGCTTCGAGGTGGTCGCGCTGCCGATGAAGATCGGCGGCGGCTCGGGCGGCCCGCTGCGCGCGATCGCGATCGTGCCCCCGCGCCGACCCTAGTTGGTGTCGTCTCCGAGTTGCTCGGCGAGGTAGCGCTCCTTGCCGATCTCCTCGACGACGTGGAGCTGCTGCTCGAGCCAGTCGATCGCGTTCTCCTCGCCCTGGAGCAGACGCTCGAGCAGCGCGCGCGTGCCGTTGTCGCCCTTCTCGCGGGCCAGCGCGATCGCGCGGTTGTAGCGGGCGGCGGCGTCGATCTCGAGCGCGAGGTCGAGCCGGTGCTGCTCGATCGGCTCCTCGCCGACGCGGACCGGATTGAGCCGCTGCAGGTTCGGCACGCCGTCGAGGAAGAGGATGCGCTCGATCAGCGCGTCGGCGTCCTTCATCTCGTCGATCGACTCGTCGCGCTTCTTCTTCGCGAGCCGGTGATAGCCCCAGTTCGCGCACATCTTGGCGTGGACGAAGTACTGGTTGATCGCCGTCAGCTCGGCGGTGAGGACCTCGTTCAGCGCCTCGATGATCTGCGCATCTCCTCGCACGCGGGACTCCTTCGCTGCGTCGGCGCGACGCTCGAAGGAGGCAGCCTACTCGGCGGATCGGCGCAGATCAAAGCGACGCGCTCGCGCGCGCTCGCTCAGGACTGCGGCGCGGCGCGGTCGTACTCGACGGAGCGCGGCACGCTGCCCAGCTCGGCGCCGATGATCTCGACCACCGCCTCCGCGCAGCCGCCGCAGCCCGACGCGGCGCCGCAGTGCGCGCTGACCTCGCGCAGCGACGTCGCGCCTTCGCGTACGGCGCGGCGGATCTCACGGTCGGTGGCGGAGCGGCAGTGGCAGACGATCACGGGGGTCTCCACGAGGTCGGGCGGCGGTCTCGGTACGTGGCGCGAGGCGCCGCGCCGGTGACGAGCAGAGTAGGTGGGATGAAATTGAAAATCAATGTCGATTGCGAGGCGCTCTCGGTTCGGAAACGCCGTTCGCATGCCTGCCACTGGAGGGTGCAGACGAGGACGAATCACCGCCTCATTCGGAGGCCGGGGTGCATCCATTCGATGCGGTGGAAGTGAGGTGTTTCCACTCAATCCCGCCGTCTCGCGCGCCGAGAAGGCGTTTCACTGCCGAGACCACCACCTGCCCGGGCGGGCATGGGCCTTGCTCAAGGGGCAGATGACTCACATGGGAGGCTTGGACACACAATGAAGCGAATCACCTCGATGGCGGCTCTGGGATTGGCGTTGGCCATGCCGCTCGGCGCTTCCGCGGCCGACGTGAAGGTCGGGAGGAGCGACGCGACGGTCGTCGCGGCGAACGAGGACGCCTTCCCGCGCGCACCGCGGGTCGAGAAGCAGGAGCGCGAGGCGAAGGCCGAGCGGCCGAAGCACGCGCGGCGCGGCTCGAGCCAGAGCGACGCGGGCTTCCGCTTCCAGAACCCGTACGCGTTCCCGATCCAGACCCTGCCGATCGCGCTGCCGACGGTCACCAACTACAGCTTCTAGCCGGCGCAGCGCGCCGGCCTCCGGCGCACGGCTCCCCCTAGGCCTCCCGTGACCCCGCCTCGGGCTCGACCGCCTCGCTGCGATCCGCAGCGAGGAACCAGAGCTCGACGCGCGGCGGTCGCGGGAGGCCGAGCGCTTCCTGGGCGGCGCGCCGGTAGCGGTCGGCCTGGATGCGGTAGCCGGCCACGCGCGCGGCGACGTCGGCGCGCGTGCGCACTGCGTCGGTCTTGAAGTCCACCACCACGACGTCGCCGGTCGCGGGGTCGCGGTAGATCCAGTCGATCGCGCCGATCACGCAGCCGATCGCACCCTCCCCTTCCGTCTCGCCGGGAAGCAGGACTTCGAGCTCGCGCGCGATCCCGTGCGGAGCGAGCGCACGCCAGCGACGGCCGAGCTCGCCGTCGCGGAGCGCCGCGAGCGCCTGCTCGGCGCGCGCCACGGCGGCCGCGAGCCGCGCCGGCGCGACGCGCCGCGCGAGCGCGTCGCGCAGCGTGGCGAGACGCGCCTCCCAGTCGTCTTCGCCCGCATCGTCCTCGCCCGCATCCGCGGCGAAGTGCTCGAGCAGCTCGTGCACGGCGGTGCCGACCTCGGTTGCGATCTCCATGCCGGCGAGATCGTGCGAGCGCGGCGCGGCGACGGGCGCGAACGCGCCGTCCTCCATGGGATCGGCGCCCGCGCGCGCCTCGTGCACGGCGGCGCGCGCCTTCTCGGAAGCGCGGCCCGCGAGCGGGCGCCGCGCGCGCGCGACCGCCTCGCGACC
>QEVM01000291.1 GCA_003576805.1 Pseudomonadota bacterium
GCCAAGCCTCCGACGCAAACGTCCTCTGATGAGCCACGTCATCCCCCCCGGCTCTCTTCTACCATGCCGGGCGGCTTTTTCAGAGGTTCCCTAGCCGAGAGCATTCGGCGGCGTGCGGATCTCGCGCGGGCGGCGGCGCACCATCGCGAGCGAGGCGAGCAGGGCGCCGACGGCGAGCGCGCCGCCGACGCCGAACGCAAGCGCGAACGCGGCCGGCTGGTCGACGCCGCCGTAGAGCAGCGTGAGGAGCGTCACGCCGAACGCGGATCCGATCGAACCCATCAAGCGGCTCGCCGCCGAAGCGACGCCGAGGTCTTCCTCGCCCGCCGCGTTCGACGCCGCGCTCGAGATCGACGGCGTGCACAGTCCGTAGCCGACGCCCTGGAGCACGAGCCCGACGGCGACCACGCCGAAGCTGGCCGCGAGCGCGCCGGCGGTCAGGATCGCCATCGAGAGCGCGATCACGAGGCAGCCTGCGGACGCCGCGGTTCGCTCGCCGAGACGATGGCCCAGCGCGCCGCCGGCGGGCGAGCCGAGCGCGAACGACGCCGTGCGCAGCAGCAACAGGACCGCGGTGGCGCCGATCGAGAACCCGAACAGGCGCTGGAGCAGGAAGGGCGCCACCGCGAACGCGCCCATGTACGACGCGCTGGTGAGCGCGTTGGCGAGCAGCGGCGGCGTGAACGCGCGCCCGCGAAAGAGGCCGAGCGGCAGCAGCGGCGCGGCGACGCGCCGCTCGACCGCCCAGAAGGCCGCGACGCCCGCCGCCCCCAACGCCAGCGGGACGAGCACGCGCGCCGACGCGATCCCGCGCTGCGGCAGCTGGCTCAGCGCGAACATCAGCCCGGCGACGCCCAGCGCGAGCGTGAGCGCGCCCGCCAGGTCGAAGGCGACGCGCTTGCGCGGCGTCTCGCGCAGCACCGCGAACGCGAGCGCCAGCGCCAGCAGCGAGAAGCCGCCCTGCATCGCGAACACCACGCGCCAGCCGAGCCACTCGACCAACGGACCGCCCACCGCGAGACCGAGACCCGGCGCGCCGGCGGCCGTCATCGACCACCAGCCCATCGTGCGCACGCGCTCCTCGCGCGGCGTCACGCTGAACATCAGCGCCATCGCGGTGGGCTGGGTCGCGCCGCCGAGCGTCGCGGCCAGCGTGCGGAATCCGATCAGCGAGAGGGAGCTCCACGCGAAGCAGGTGGCGAGCGCCGTCGCGGCCGCGGCCGCCGTGCCGAGCAGGAACACGCGCCGGTGTCCGTAGACGTCGCCCAGCTTGCCGAGCAGCGGCAGCGCGACCGCCGAGACCAACATCGGCGCGGACAACACCCACGCCATCGTGGTCTCGCGCGTGCCGAACTCGCGCGCGATCGCGGGCAGCGAGGCGGTCAGGATCGTGATCGGGAAGGTCGCGGCGAACATGCCCGCGAGCGCCGCCCACAGCACCCAGGTGCGATGGCGGCCGTCCTGCTCGAGGCGCGCGATGAAGCGCTCGCGCCAGCCGTTGGCCGGCTCGGCGCTCGGCAGCGAGCTCATCGGAACACGCCCGTGCGTTCGCGCAGGCCGCGCTCGATGAGGTCGGCGATGGCCGCGCGCACCACCTCGACCTTCGCCTCCACGGCCTCGTCTTCGTCCGTCGCCTCGCCCTCGAAGCGCAACGGCTCGCCGAAGTGGATCCGGTACTTCACGGGCAGCGCGAACATCGCGCCGAGCGGCCCGAACCACGGCATCGAGATCGTGATCGGGAAGGAGGGGAGGTTCAGCAGCCGGCCGAAGCGCTCGAGGTTGGCGATGCCCGGCTGCTGCTCCTCGGATCCGATGATCGCGACCGGCACGATCGGCGTGTCGGTCTCGAGCGCGATGCGCAGGAAGCCGGTTCCGAAGGGCTTGAGCCGATAGCGCTCGTGGAACGGCTTGTTCGCGCCGCGCGCGCCCTCCGGAAACACCGCGACGCACTCGTCCGCCTCGAGCATGGCGACGCAGTTGGCGGGCGTTCCGACCACCATGCCCATGCGCGGTCCCGCCCAGGCCATGCCCGGCGTGCGGAACAGGAAGTACTCCCCCATCCCGCGCACGATGCGGGGCGGCTCGGCGGCGAGCAGCATCGCCATGCCGAGCATCACGCCGTCGTAGCCGAACTGGCCCGCGTGGTTGCCGACCAGGAGGACGCGGCCCGCCGGCACGCGCTGGATGTCGTGCGGCTCGACGCGGAAATAGTGGCGGTAGAGCAGCGCGCTCGGCAGCAGCATGCGGCGCGCGGTTTCGGGATGGAAGCCGTACGGGTCGTAGCCGAACGCGTTGAGGCGGAGCGGCGCGCGCGCCAGGCGCTGCGCGAGCTCGCGATCGAGCTCCGCGAGCGCGCTCGGAAGCGGCCCCGCGCGCATCGCGGAGACGCGCGGAAGGTTCTCGAGCAGGCGAGTCAGCGTGGACATGTGGGCGTACGACCGGGCGGCTCGGCGCAGCTTACGTCCGAGGCGGCGTGCCGGCCACGCTACCTTGCCGTCCCTCGCGCCGCGTGCGCAGCGATCCCGAGGAGGGCCGATGTCGGATCCCGCCGTGCTGGTCGACGTGGAGGACGGCGTCCTCGTCGTCACGTTGAACCGCCCCGAGAAGAAGAACGCCGTCAACAGCGAGGTCATGTGCCGGCTCTACGACGCGTGGCTGCAGCTCGATCGCGACGAGAGCCTGCGCGTCGCGATCCTGACCGGCCGCGGCGACACGTTCTGCGCCGGCATGGATCTCGCCGAGATCGGGAAGCTGCGCGGCGGCGTCACGGACGACCCGTGGATCGAGCGCGTCCGGCGCGAGCCGCACGTGATCTACGGCGCGTGGCTGAAGACGTACCGCCCGACGAAGCCGGTGATCCTCGCCGCCGAGGGCTTCGCGCGGGCCGGCGGCACCGAGATCTTGCAGGGGACCGACATCCGCGTGGCGGGCGAGAGCGCGAAGTTCGGCGTCACCGAGGTGCAGCGCGGCCTGTTCCCGATGGCGGGCTCCGCGGTGCGGCTGCGCCGCCAGATCCCGTACGCGATCGCGGCGGAGATGCTGCTCGTCGGCGACGACCTGGACGCGCGGCGCGCGTTCGAGCTCGGCCTCGTGAATCACGTCGTGCCCGACGGTCAGGCGCTCGCGAAGGCGAAGGAGATCGCGCGGCGCATCGCCGCGAACGGACCGCTCGCCGTCCGCGCGATCCTCGCCACGCTGCGCGCGACCGAGACGCTCTCCGAAGAGAAGGCGTTCGAGATCGAGCAGCAGCACGGCCTGCAGGTGATGCGGTCGGAAGACGCGGCCGAAGGGCCGCGCGCGTTCCTCGAGAAGCGCAAGCCGGTGTTCGAGGGGCGCTGAGCCCCTCGAACACCGGGACGCTCACGCGCGCCGGCGCCGCAGCGCGGCGACCGCGAGCAGAGCAGCGGCCGCGCTCGCGGCCGAGCCGGCCTCCGGCACGGTGTACACGAACTGCGTCACCAGGCCGTTCGACGGCGCATCGGTCGGGAACAGGTGGTTCGCGACGTCGTTGCGGTCGAGCACCTCGCGCACGTGGCCGATGCCGTCGGCCGGCGTGTTCACCGCGTCGAAGAACTGCGTCGGGTACACCTCGCTCAGGTTGTAGACCTCGAGCAGCAGGTTGCCGTCGGTGAGCGGGTCGTAGACGAAGTCCGTCACGAACGGGACCGCGAGATCGAACGCGGGCACCGGGCAGACGGCCACGTCGCACGGGTCCCACGCGAGCGGACCTTCGTAGACGAGCGTCTGTCGGGCGCCGATGTTGCCGTCGAGCGCTTCGGTCGAGCCGGTCGCGAGCTCGTCGGGGTCGACGGTCGTCACGGACAGGCGCACCTCGACGTCGCCCACGTTGAACGGCGTGCGGCTGCCCGTCGCCTGATCGACGCGGAAGCGCAGCTCCGAGATCTGGAGGACGTCGCCGATCGAGTCGAACTCCGACGCCGCGTACCCCTGCTGATAGCGGTACGGGAAGTTGCTGAACTCGGGGTTGCCGCGCGCCCACGGGAACGCGAACGCCTGCGGGCCGTCGACGTTCTCGAGGTTGAGCCCGGTCGGCGTCACCAGGGTGTCGCCGTGCGCCGTCCACGGATGGACGGCGGCGAGCAGGGCGAAGACGGCAAGGGTCGATCGGATCGGGAATCGCATCGCGGCTCGTGACCTCGTTCGAAAGGGTTCGTGCTCGGGTCTCGCGGGCGGCATCCAGACACGGCAAGCCCGCTCGCACCCGGTCGCTCTAGAGTGGCCGCACCGACGCCTCTGGTGGCGTCCGCCGGCCGCAGCGACCCGGCTTTGTAAGAAAGCACGCCCGCGCGATGCGCGCCCACGCACCCCTCGACGACTCCTGCCGGGCAAACGAAAAACCGCCCGAGGCGTCGGCCTCGGGCGGCTTTCGAAGTTGGTAGCGGGGGGG
>QEVM01000042.1 GCA_003576805.1 Pseudomonadota bacterium
CGCGGTGCGTGCGATGGCGTTCGGTGTGTCGCATGGCTCGCATCGAGTTCCCTCCTCGCCCGTCAGGATCGCGCACTCGCAGCACGTGCCACGCGAGCGCGTCGCATCGAACGTTCTCTGATGGACGCGCTCGGCAGCGCGCTCCCAGCCTCCGCGCGTAGTGGGGTACGACATGGATCCTCGATCACGACGGTGCGTCGTTCGATGGCTGATGGCGGCGCTCTGCAGCACGTGCTGGGCGATGCCGCGCGCGGGCTCCGCGCAGGCCACGTTCACGGGGCTCGGCGATCTGCCGGGCGGTGCCTTCCAGAGTCAGGCCGAGGCCGTGTCCGACGACGGCGTCGCCGTCGTCGGCATCGGCACGGCGGCGACGGGACCCCAGGCGTTCCGCTGGCAGGCAGTGGGCGGGATGGTCGGCCTTGGCGGACTCCCGGGCGGTCCGGTGTTCAGCTTTGCGTTCGGTGTCTCGGGCGACGGGTCGGTGGTGGTCGGCAACGCGATCCCGGATGCGTTCGTGTGGGACGCCGAGCGCGGCATGCGCAGCGTGCGCGACGTGCTCGCCGGTCTCCGCGGACGGCCGCACCGTCGTCGGTGTCGGCACCAACCCGAGCGGGCAGAAAGAGGCTTGGCTCGCCGTCCTTCCGCCGTCGCGCTGCCAGAACGGACTCGACGACGACGGCGACGGGCTCGCCGACCATCCCGCCGATCCCGGCTGCGCCCGCGCGAGAGCGACGTCGAGAATCCGGAATGCGACGACGGCGACGACGACGACGCGGACGGCTTCATCGACCATCCCGCCGATCCCGGCTGCCTCGCCCGCTCCGATCCGAGCGAGCGGCCGACGTGCAGCGACGCACTCGACAACGATCTCGACGGCGCGACCGACTTCCCGCAAGACGCCGGCTGCACCGACGCGGACGATGCGCTCGAAGAGGCCGCGTGCGACGACGGCCTCGACGACGACGGCGACGGACTCGTCGACTTCGACGATCCGGCCTGCGACGCCCACTGGCCGTACTGGGAATCGGCGCCGTGCGGAGTCGGTGCGGAGCTCGCGTTCGGGATGCCGGTCTTGATCTGGCTCGCAGCGCGCCGGCGGCGCCATCGCGATCGGAACGACCCGTCACGATGAAGTGTTGGATTACGCGACGCTGGGATCCCGCGGATCGCCGGGGTCTTCGGACCGCGACCACGGTGCGCTGGCGAGCTTGCGCACGAGGAAGTCCACCAGCACGCGGATCCGCGCGGGCCGCAGGCCGCCCGGCGGCGCGACCAGGTGCAGCGCGATCGGCTCCATCTCCCAGTCGGGCAGGACCGCCTCGAGCCGTCCGCTCGCGAGCCACGTCCAGACGATGAAGTCGGGCTGGAGCGCGAGGCCGAGGCCGGCCAGCAGCGCGGGCGTCAGCGCGTCGCCGTTGTTCGCGCTGAGCGGGCCCGCCGGCCGCACGGCGACCTCCTCGCCCGCGGCGTTCGCGAAGCGCCACAGGTGCGGCGTCGGCAGGTAGGCGTATCCGAGGCAGGCGTGATCGGCGAGCTCGGAGGGATGGCGCAGCCTGCCGCGCCGTTCGAGGTAGGAGGGCGCCGCCACCAGGCGGCGCCGCACGCTGCACAGCCGTCGCGCGACGAGCGACGAGTCGGGCAGCGAGGCGATGCGCAGCGCGAGGTCGAAGCCGTCGCCGACGAGATCCGTGACCTCGTCGGAGAGCTGGAGCTCGATCGCGATCTGCGGAAACGCGGCGAGGAACTCGGGAAGGAGGGGCGCCACGTAGGCGATCCCGAACGACATCGGGCAGGCGAGGCGGATCCTCCCGTGCGGGGTGTCCGTCCCGGCCGACGCCTCGTTCTCCGCCGCCTCGGCCTCGGCGAGCAGGCGCGCGGCGGTCTCGAGCAGGGTGCGGCCGCTGTCGGTGAGCGAGAGCCGGCGCGACGTGCGGTGGAACAGCCGCGCGCCGAGCCGCTCCTCCAGCCGCGCGACGATCTTCGAGACCGTTCCCTTCGAGAGCTCGAGCTCGCCCGCGGCGCGCGCGAAGGAGCCGGCCTGCGCGACCTTCGCGAACACCGCCATCCCTTCGAGGTCCGGGAGCTTCGCCATGCCTCTCTCGGAAACGATGCGTTTCGATCGTTTCGCTTTTCCGGCCGGATGCTGGACCTCACACTGTCCTTCGACAAGAGGAGGTTTCTCGCCATGATCGAGCGCAGGCGGTTCGAGGCACTCGGCAACGCCGACCACGGCTGGCTCCGGGCCCGCCACCATTTCTCGTTCGCGGGCTACCGCGATCCCGCGCGCATGGGCTGGGGCGCGCTGCGGGTCTGGAACGACGACGAGATCGCTCCGAGCTCGGGCTTCGCGCCGCACCCGCACGCGGACATGGAGATCGTGACCTACGTGACCGAGGGCGCGATCACGCACGAGGACGACCTCGGCAACCGCGGCCGCACGGAGGCGGGCGACGTGCAGGTGATGAGCGCGGGCACGGGGATCCGCCACGCGGAGCACAACCGCGAGCCGGGCACGACGCGTCTCTTCCAGATCTGGATCGAGCCCGCGCAGCGCGGCGGGCGGCCGGCCTGGGGCACGCGACCGTTTCCGAAGGGCGATCGCGCGGGGCGCTTCGTCGCGCTCGCGAGCGGCCGGCCCGAGGACGGGGACGCGCTGCCGATCCGCACCGACGCGCGCGTCGTCGGCGCCACGCTGCGCGCCGGCGAGAGCGCCGAGTACGCGCTCGAGCCCGGGCGCCACGCCTACCTCGTGCCGGCGGCCGGCGCGGTGGACGTGAACGGCGTGCGGCTCGCGGCCCGCGACGGCGCCGCGATCCGCGACGAAGCCGTCCTGCGCGTGACGGCGCTGGAGGACGCCGAGGTCCTCCTCGTCGACGCCGCCTGAACCCACTTCCGCGAATCTACACACGAAAGGAACAGACATGCCCAAGGTTCTCGTCCTCTATCACTCCACGTACGGCCACGTCGAGGCGATGGCCCACGCGGTCGCCGAGGGCGCCCGCTCCGTGGACGGCGCGAAGGTCGACGTGAAGCGCGTCCCCGAGCTCGTCCCTGCGGAAGTGGCGAAGAAGTCCGGCTACAAGCTCGAGCAGCCCGCGCCGCTCGCGACGCCCGCCGAGCTCGAGCACTACGACGCGATCGTGATCGGCGTCGGCACGCGCTACGGCCGCATGGCGTCGCAGATGGCGAGCTTCCTCGACCAGACCGGCGGCTTGTGGGCGCGCGGCGCGCTGAACGGGAAGGTCGGCGCGGTGTTCACGTCGACCGCGACCCAGCACGGCGGTCAGGAGACGACGATCCTCTCGACCATCACCAACCTGCTGCACCTCGGGATGGTGATCGTCGGCCTGCCCTACTCGTTCGCCGGCCAGATGACGCTGGACGAGATCACCGGCGGCTCGCCGTACGGCGCCAGCACCATCGCCGGCGGCCAGGGCGAGCGGATGCCGAGCGAGAACGAGCTGGCGGGCGCGCGCTTCCAGGGCCGGCTCGTCGCGGAGACGGCGAAGAAGCTGCACGGCTAGCGCCGGCGACGCCGCCGGCCGGTGTCGCGCACTATGCTGGGCCTCCACCCTTCGTGGAGGAGGCCCAGCATGAGACGCGTCGCGCGCATCCTCGGCGTTCTGCTCGCAGTCGTGATCGCCGCGATCGCGGGTCTCGCGGTCGCCGCCCGCTTCTCCGACGGCCCGATCGCGATCTTCGCGGGCGGACCGTTCACGAGCGGCGAGCGGGTCAGCGGACCCGAGCCCGACTGGTCCTTCGTGCGCGACGTGCGCGAGGTGGAGTTCCAGCTCCTCGATCCGCCGCGCTCGCGCGTCACGTGGATCCTCGACCACGCGGGCAAGGCCTACATCCCGTCCGGCTACATGACGTCGTGGTGGGGCCGGCTGTGGAAGCGCTGGCCGCACGAGGCCGCGCAGGATCCCCGCGTCCTCCTGCGCATTGACGGCAAGCTGTACGAGCGGCGCTTGGTGCGGATCGAGAGCGGCCCGGCGGTGCAGCCGCTGCTCGACGAGCTCGGCCGCAAGTACGCCGGCGGGCGCGAGGTCCCGCGCGAAGCCGTCACGTCCGGCGAGCTCTGGCTCTTCGAGCTGGCGCCGCGCTGAGGCAGCCTCGCGGTCGCGCTACTTCTCCAACCCATGTCGATGGCCATCCCGCCCGAAACCCGCTTCGCAAGCGTCGGCGGCGACCGGGTCGCGTACCAGGTGATCGGCGACGGCCCGCGCGACCTGGTCCACACGATCGGGCTGTGGAGCCAGGTCGACGTCATCTTCGACGATCTGTCCACGCAGCGGTACCTGCGGCGGCTCGCCGCGACGCACCGCGTGATCCTGTTCGACGCGCGCGGGACGGGCCTCTCCGACGCGCGCCCGGCGGACGGGCGCAGCATCGCGGAGCACTGGGGCGAAGACCTGCTCGCCGTGCTCGACGCCGCCGGTGCGAGCGCGCCGTCGATGCTCGGGATCGTCGACGCGGGGCCGCTGATGCTGCGCTTTCTCGAGCTCCACCCGGATCGCTGCTCGCGCCTCGTCCTGTTCAACACGAGCGCGTGCTTCGCCGCGGCGCCGGACTATCCGATCGGGTTCACGCCGCAGCAGCTGCAACGCTTCCACGTATTCCTGCACGCGACGTGGGGACAGGACAAGTGGGTGGAGTGGTTCGTGCCGAGCGTGGCGGCGAACGAGCCGCTGCGGCGCTGGGTCGCGCGCTGGTGTCGCGCGCAGGCGTCGCCGGGCACTGCCGTCGCGAACGTGCGCGAGATCGTCCAGATGGATGGGCGCAGCGGGCTCGGCGCGCTCGCGATCCCGGTGCTCGTCATGGCGCGTCGCGACTATCGGATGATCCCGCCCGCGCACGGCCGCTACATCGCCGAGCACGTCCCCGGCGCGCGCTTCGTCCTGCTCCCCGGAGCCGACGGGCTGCCCATCTTCGAGACGACCGACGCGATCCTCGATCAGGTCGAGGAGTTCCTGACGGGCAGCCGCCAGAGCGAGCCCGAGCGCGTGCTGGCGACCGTGCTCTTCACCGACATCGCGGATTCCACCGTCCGCGCCGCCGAACTCGGCGACGCAGCATGGCGTCAGCTCCTCGACCGGCACGACCGCACCCTGCGCGAGCAGATCGCGCTCCATCGCGGGCGGCTCGTCGAGAGCACGGGCGACGGCGCGCTCGCCACCTTCGACCGCCCCGACCACGCCATCGAGTGCGCGCTCTCGCTGCACCGCGCGCTCGGCGTGCTCGGCGTGGCGATCCGCGCCGGGCTGCACACGGGCAGCGTCGAGCTGCGCGAGGCGGGCCGCGTCGGCGGCATGGCCGTCCACATCGGCGCGCGCGTCGCGACGGTGGCGCGGCCCGGCGAGGTGCTCGTCTCGCGCACCTTGCGCGACGTCCTGCTCGGCTCGCATTACGCCTTCCGCGAGCGCGGCGTGCACGAGCTCAAGGGCGTGCCGGACCGCTGGACGCTCTACGCGGTGGACCCACCCGCGTTGGCGTGAACCGCGCGCCCTCGAACGACCAGGCCCGACGCGGCAACCCCGCGTCGGGCCTGGGAAGAATGGCGCGCCCGGCATGACTCGAACATGCGACCTCCAGGTCCGCAACCTGGCGCTCTATCCAACTGAGCTACGGGCGCGTGAGGCGAGGCAATCTAGCCGAATCTCTCGGCGCTCCAACCGTGCGGCGCTGCGAACTTCGCGATCGCAAGTCCGGGTGAGGCGTCCCCTGACGGCGAGTCCCGGCGGCTGATGCGGCCCGGCTGGCAAGGAGCGCAAGCGAAGGCGTACTTCCCGTACGCCGAGCGCCGCGCGACGCCGCCAGATGGGTCGCAGCGGCTGCCGGGTGGCGGAGAGAGTGGGATTCGAACCCACGGTACCCTTTCGGGTACACGCGCTCTCCAGGCGCGTGCCTTCAGCCGCTCGGCCATCTCTCCGCGGCGGATCTCCGAAGATCTCCGCTCTTCCCGACGATGCTCGCCTGGCAAGTCCCAGCCGTCGATGCGGGCCCGATGGCAAGGAGCGTGAGCGACGGCGTACTTGGGTACGCCGAGCGAAACGCGACGCAGCCAGCGGGGTCGCAGCGATGGCTGGGTGGCGGAGAGGGAGGGATTCGAACCCTCGATACGGTTTCCCGTATGCAGGTTTAGCAAACCTGTGCCTTAAGCCACTCGGCCACCTCTCCCGCACGGGAGGCGGGGCAACATAGCGGCGCGCGCCCCGATCGGCTGCCCCGCAGCGTCGCCGGATCACGTCCTGCGGCGGCCGCTCGCGCGCCGCCCGCGCCGCCGCGCGAGCGCGACGAGACCCGCGAGCGCCGCGCTCGCGACGCCGCCCGCGCCGGGCTCGGGCACCGTCGCGGTCGCCATCACGACGGGCTCGGACTGGCCGGTCGCGCGCCACGCTGCGAGGAGGTCGTCGCCGACGTTCGCGAGGAAGGCGTTGCCCTTCTGGTTGCTCTTCCAGAGGAACTGGACGTACTCCCAGCTCGTGGTCTGGTAGAGCAGCTCGATCTCGGCGCGGCGCGCGCCGCCGGGCGGCGCGAGCGCGACGTCGTCGTAGTGGAGATAGGTCGCGCCGGGGCCCGGCGACTGGCCGGGCGGCAGGAACGCCGTCTGCGGCACGGGCAGCGCGTTGCGCTTGCGCGCTTCCGCCCACTCCATGCCCCACGGCGGGATGCGGTCGTCGTGCAGCACGACGTCGTTCCAGGCGAGGTGGAAGCTCGGCGTGGCGGCGCCGCCGGCGGGCGCGGCGGCCGCGTCGGCGAGCGTCGCCGCGACGGCGCCCGTCGCGCGGTCGTAGGCGAGCGGCGTCGCGGGATCGGCGCCGAGCTCCTCGACGAGCCGCACCGCCCATCCCTTGGAGATGCCGCTCTCGACCTGCCACACCCGCGTGTGGGGGCTCGCGGGATCGAGCAGCGTGTTCGCGGCGTCGTCGGTCTGCGGATCGCCGTCGAAGTCGTCGGCGACCGCGAGCGGGCCGTACGCGCCGTCCTCGCGGAGGAGCGCGTCGCCGGCGCCGTACCAGCGCACGCGCAGCCACATGCGCCGGCCTTCGGGATAGCCGGTGAAGAGCTTGTGGCCGGTGAGGTTCACGACGCGCACCGTGTTGGCGAGCACGTCGGAGGGCGCGAGCAGCTCGAGCGACGCCGCGCTCGCGAGCATCGCGCGGGCGCGCCCGATCGCCGCGTGCGTCGCCGTGCGCTGCGCGGCGCCGAGCCCGCCGCCGAGGCGCAGGCGGCTCGCGCCGTGCAGCGCCGCGTCGTCGAGCCACAGGATCGCGAGCGGCGCCCAGGTGTTGGCGCCGGTGAGATCGTGCACCGGGAGGTCGCTGCGGCCGCTCGCGAACACGCAGCCGAGCGCGTTCGCCGGCCGCATGTGGCAGCTCTGACAGGTGAAGCCGCGCGGCGTGCCGTCGGCGTAGTCGCCGCCGTGCGGCGCGGCGGCGTCGCGCACGAGGCGCGGCGCGCCGCCTTCGCGCCGCAGCTCGGCGGGCAGCGACTCGAACTGCGACACCAAGCTGCGTCCGAACCCGCTCGCGACCCACTCGCTGTAGGTGCGCTGCTCGACGCCGTACGCGTAGGGCGGATTGCGCACGGCGGCCTTCTCCGCGACGTCGCCGAACGGGACGCCGTCGAACGCGCCGGCCGGCAGCGGCCCCGTGATGCGTCCGTGCGCCGGCGCGAGATCGCCCGTCACCGGATTCGAGACGTCGTGACAGGTGCCGCAGAGCGCCGCGTCGCGCTGGAACGACGACTGCTGCGTCGCGTGGAACGACGCCGCCTGCGCGTCCGCGTAGGGCCCCAGCCGCGTGACTCCGAAGGGTGTCGATGCGTCCTGGAACAGCGACACCATCGCGTTGCCGTAAAAGCTCTCGCGCACGCAGCTCGCGGCGCCGCCCGCGCACGGCGCGCCCGTCACCGCGCTGCACGCGACGCCGGCGTTCGCGTCGCCGCTCGCGCACACGGGGCCCGCCGCGACGAAGGGCGCCGCCTGCACGCCGATCGCGCTGCGCTCCGAGTCGTCGGGATCGGTGAGGCGGTGGCAGAGGTGACACGTGACGCCGTCGGCGTCGGCGGCCTGGAGCGCGGATCCGTCGGACGGCGTCGAGCGGCCTTCGAGCCAACCCTTCGTGACGTGGCAGCGGATGCACGTGTCGCCGATGCCGGCGAAGTCCTGCTCCGCCACCGCGAGCGCCGCCCACATCAGTGGATCGCGGCTCGCGTGCGCCATCATCCCGCCGCTCCACGTCGGATGGATCGCGGTCGCGTCGGTCTCGTAGTCGACGTGGCAGAACGAGCACGCCTGGTCGCCGTCGTTCGAGTGCAGCAGCGGCACCAACGCCGGCTGCCCCGTCTCGTACTCCGCCACCACCTCCGCCGGCTGACTCCCCGGCATCACCAACTCCGGCGGCGGCGCCGCCCCCGAGAGCAGCGGCAACAGCAACGTCCACACGAGCCGTCTCATCCTGGCCGACTGTAACGGGCCAGGCCCTCGCGCGTTCATCGATGCACCCGCGCGAATCGACACCGTCCGGCAGCCACATCTCCTAACGGCAAGTCCCGGCAGCCGATGCGGCCCAGCTGGCAAGGAGCGCAAGCGAAGGCGTACTTCCGGTACGCCGAGCGCAGCGCGACGCCGCCAGATGGGTCGCAGCGGCTGCCGGGTGGCGGAGAGGGAGGGATTCGAACCCTCGAGGCGCTTGCGCGCCTGGCGGTTTTCAAGACCGCTGCCTTCGACCGCTCGGCCACCTCTCCGCGAGCCAGATCGATTCATTACGATCTCGCGTTCGCCGCCGACGCAAGCGCGATCTCGGGATGCACGGTGCCGCACGAGAGGGGTGCCGCGCCATCCGCACGCGAGATGGACGAAGAGGAGTTTCGATGATGGCCCCCACCGCGAGCGACCACTTCGACGTTCTCATCATCGGCGCCGGGCTCTCGGGCATCGACGCGGCCTGGCACCTCGCGCGCTACGCGCCGGGCAAGCGCTTCGCGATCCTCGAGGGCCGCGACCGGATCGGCGGCACGTGGGACCTCTTCCGCTATCCCGGCATCCGCTCGGACTCCGACATGCTGACGATGGGGTACTCGTTCCGGCCCTGGACGCAGCCCAAGACGATCTCGGACGGCGGCGACATCCGCCGCTACATCGAGGACACGGCGCGCGAGTCGGGCCTGCTGGACCGGATCCGCTTCGGCCACCGCGTGGTGCGCGCCGACTGGTCGAGCGCGGACGCGCGCTGGACGGTCGAGACGGTGCGGCGCGAAGCGAGCGGGCGGGAGGAGACGGTCGTCTTCACGGCCGGCTTCCTGTGCTCGTGCGCAGGCTACTACCGCTACGCCGAGGGCTACACGCCGGAGTTTCGCGGCCGCGAGCGCTTCGCGGGCACGATCGTCCACCCGCAGCAGTGGCCCGAGGACCTCGACTACGCCGGCAAGCGCGTCGTGGTGATCGGCAGCGGCGCGACCGCCATCACGCTCGTGCCTTCGATGGCGAAGAGCGCCGCGCACGTGACGATGCTGCAGCGCTCGCCGACCTGGATCGTGTCGCGGCCGGAGCGCGACCCCATCGCGGGCGCGCTGCGCGCCGTGCTGCCCGCGAAGCCCGCGTTCCGGATCTCGCGCTGGCTGAACACGCTGTTCCAGCAGTGGGGCTATCGCGCGTCGCGCCGGCGTCCGGAGCGGATGCGCCGCTTCCTGCTCGACCGCGTGCGCGCGCATCTCGGCCCCGACTACGACGTCGCGAAGCACTTCACCCCGCGCTACGACCCGTGGGACCAGCGCATCTGCCTGGTGCCGGACGCCGATCTCTTCGACGCGATCCGCGAGGGTCGCGCCAGCGTCGAGACCGACACCATCGAGTGCTTCACCGAGACGGGCATCCGACTCGCGTCGGGACGCGAGCTGCCCGCCGACGTGATCGTCACGGCGACCGGGCTCGTGATGGAGCTGCTCGGCGGCGTGCGCGTCGCCGTCGACGGCCGCCCCGTCGACTTCGCGAAGGCGCTCACCTACAAGGGCGTGATGTTCAGCGGCGTGCCGAACCTCGTCTCGGTGTTCGGCTACATCAACGCCTCGTGGACGCTGAAGGCCGACCTCGTCTGCCGCTACCTCTGCCGCCTGCTGGCGCGCATGGACGAGACCGGCGCGGTGCAGGCGACGCCGCGCGTGCGCGCGGGCGACGCCGCCGCGGCGCCCTTCGTCGAGCAGTTCACGCCCGGCTACATGCAGCGCTCGATCGACGCGTGGCCCAAGCAGGGCGCCGGCGCGCCCTGGCGCGCCCACCAGAGCTACTTCGCCGATCTGCGAGCGCTGCGCTTCGGCCCGATCGAGGACGGCGTCCTCGAGCTCGCGAAGCGGCCGCCGGCCGCGGCTCGCAAGTCGGACGCGGAGCCGGCCGCCGCATAGCGCCCGGTCGCCGCTCGAGGCGGGTCCGGCTCGTCGTGTGCGAAACTCGAGCGCGATGCGGTTGAAGCTCGTCGTGTTCTATGGCTCGGTTCGCTCGCAGCGGCAGGGCATCCGCGCTGCGCGCTTCGCCGTCGCCCGCTGTCGCGAGCGCGGCCACGACGTCGCGCTGATCGACCCGCTCGAGTACCCGCTTCCGCTGCTCGACAAGATGTACAAGGAGTACGAGCCGGGCGCGGCGCCCGAGGTGCTCCAGCGCATGGCGCGTCTGATCGAGCCCGCCGACGCCTACGTCGTGGTGTCCGGCGAGTACAACCACGGCGTCCCGCCGGCGCTCAGCAATCTGCTGGACCACTTCCTCGAGGAGTACTTCTGGAAGCCGTCCGCGATCGTCTGCTACTCGGCGGGCGCGTTCGGCGGCGTGCGCGCCGCGATGGCGCTGCGCTGCATGCTCGCCGAGATGGGAATGAGCAGCATCCCGTCGATCCTCCCCGTTCCGAAGGTGCAGTCGGCGATCGACGAGGCGGGCGTGCCGGCCGACCCGGCGCTGGGCAAGCGCGCGGACAAGTTCTTCGCCGAGCTCGAGTGGTACGCCGGCGCCATGAAGGCCGCGCGCGCGAAGCCCGACGAGCGCAGCGAGTGCGAGGCGCAGGCGTTGGTCCCGACCGAGCGCTGACGCGCCGCGCGACCCTGTCGAACGTGCGCCGGCTCGATCGTCATGGGATCGGAAGCGCCGCTCTGTCATCGTGTCCGGCGGCGCGCGCGATCGAGAAAGGAGCCAATAATGAGCGGAGTCCGAGTGCTCGTCGGGACGCGCAAGGGCGCGTTCGTGCTGACCGCGGACGGACGGCGCGATCGCTGGGACGTCGCCGGCCCGTTCTTCGCGGGCTGGGAGATCTACCACGTGAAGGGATCGCCCGCGGATCCCGAGCGCCTGTGGGCGTCGCAGTCGTCGAGCTGGTTCGGCCAGCAAATCCAGCGCAGCGACGACGGCGGCAAGACCTGGGAGCCGGTCGGCAACGAGTTCCGCTACGAGGGCGTGCCCGGCACGCACCAGTGGTACGACGGCACGCCGCACCCGTGGGAGTTCGCGCGCGTGTGGCACCTCGAGCCATCGCGCACCGATCCCGACTTCGTCTACGCGGGCGTCGAGGACGCGGCGCTCTTCTGCTCGAGCGACGGCGGCAAGTCGTGGCGCGAGCTGCCCGGACTGCGCGAGCACGGTTCCGGTCCCGCCTGGCAGCCGGGCGCGGGCGGCATGTGCCTGCACACGATCCTCGTCGACCCGACCAACGCGCAGCGCCTCTACATCGCGATCTCCGCGGCGGGCGCGTTCCGCAGCGACGACGCCGGCAAGACCTGGCAACCGATCAACCGCGGCCTCGTGTCGGAGCAGATCCCGAACCCCACCGCCGAGGTCGGCCACTGCGTGCACCGCCTCGCGCTGCACCCGTCGCGGCCGAACGTGCTGTTCATGCAGAAGCACTGGGACGTGATGCGGAGCGACGACGCCGGCGAGTCGTGGCGCGAGGTCTCCGGCAACCTGCCGACCGACTTCGGCTTCCCGATCGACGTGCACGCGCACGAGCCGGAGACGATCTACGTGGTGCCGATCAAGAGCGACAGCGAGCACTTCCCGCTCGACGGCAAGCTCCAGGTGTGGCGCAGCCGCAGCGGCGGCGACGAGTGGGAGGCGCTCACCAACGGCCTCCCGCAGCGCGACTGCTACGTGAACGTGCTGCGCGACGCGATGGCGGTGGACGCGCTCGATCCGTGCGGCGTGTACTTCGGCACGACCGGCGGGCAGGTCTACGTCTCGCCGAACGCGGGCGACCGCTGGGAGCCGATCGTGCGCGACCTGCCGCCGGTGCTCTCGGTCGAGGTCCAGACGCTGCCATGATCCGCGTGGCGCTGCCGGCGCATCTGCGCACGCTCGCGAAGGTCGCGGGCGAGGTGCGGCTCGAGATCGCGGGCGACGTCACGCCGCGCGCCGTGCTCGACGCGCTCGAGGAGCGCCATCCCGTGCTGCGCGGCGCGATCCGCGAGCACGGGACGCTCCGGCGCCGCGCCTTCGTGCGCTTCTTCGCGTGCGGGCGCGACGTCTCGCACGAGCCGCCCGACGCGCCGCTGCCCGAGGCGATCGCGAAGGGCGACGAGCCCTTCGTCGTGCTCGGCGCCATGGCGGGCGGCTGATCCATCCCACCGACGCACGAGGAGAACGCCATGAAGTTCATGCTGCTGATCTACGAGGACGACGCCGAGCGCGTCGAGAAGATGGACGAGCGCATGCCGCACTGCGCGGCGTACGTCGAGGCGATGCGCAAGGCGGGCATCTACGTCGTCGGCGAGCGGCTGCGCGCCGTCGGCACCACGACCACCGTGCACGTCGCCGAGGGCAAGACGCACGTCTTCGACGGCCCGTACGCCGAGGCGAAGGAGCAGCTCGGCGGCTTCCACGTGATCGACGTGCCCGACCTCGACGCCGCGCTCGCGTGGGCGGCGCGCTGCCCGAGCGCCGCGCGCGGCCGCGTCGAGGTGCGCCCCGTCTGGCCCCATCCCGCGTGATCCGAGACAGGAGATCCGCATGCCCCGTTACGTGGACGGCTTCGTCCTTCCCATTCCGAAGAAGCACGCCGAGCGCTACCGCCGGATCGCGCGCCGCGCGGGCAGGATCTGGCGCGAGCACGGCGCGCTCCAGTACGTCGAGTGCATCGGCGACGACGTGAAGCCGGGCAAGCGGACGTCGTTCCCGCAGAGCGTGAAGCTGCGGCCGGGCGAGGTCCCCTGGTTCTCGTGGATCGTCTACGAGTCGCGCAAGCACCGCGACGCGGTGAACGCGCGCGTGATGGCGGACCCGCGCATCCAGAAGATGGGTCCCGACGCGATGCCCTTCGACGCGAAGCGCATGATCTACGGCGGCTTCGAGGTGCGTGTCGATCTCTGACCCGGCGCGCGCGGCGGCGGAGACCGCCCTGCGGCACAGCTACGGCAAGCTGGTCGCGCTGCTCGCCGCGCGCACGCGCGACGTCGCCGCCGCCGAGGACGCGCTCGCCGAGGCGTTCGCGAGCGCGCTCGTCGACTGGCCCGCGAACGGCGTGCCGAAGGCGCCCGAGGCGTGGCTGCTCACGGTCGCGCGCCGCAAGTGGATCGACGCCACGCGGCGCCGGCAGAGCGCCGCCGACGCCGCCGATCACCTGAAGCTGATGGCCGAGGAGCTCGAGGCCGCGGCCGCCGAAGGCGCCGCGCCCGACGAGCGACTCGCGCTGATGTTCGCGTGCGCGCACCCGGCGCTCGATCCGGCGATCCGCGCGCCGCTGATCCTGCAGACGATCCTCGGCTTCGACGCCGCCGCGATCGGCTCGGCCTTCCTGGTGTCGCCCGCGACGATGGGCCAACGCCTGGTGCGCGCGAAGCGCAAGATCCGCGACGCAGGCATCCCGTTCGAGGTGCCGGAAGGGCCCGCGCTCGCCGAGCGCCTCGACGCCGTGCTCGAGGCGATCTACGCGACCTTCTCGGAAGGCTGGTCCGACTCGCCGGGCGGCGACGAGCGCGGCCGCAACCTCGCGGACGAGGGCCTCTGGCTCGGGCGGCTCGTCGCGTCGCTGCTGCCGAACGAGGCCGAGGCGCTCGGCCTGCTCGCGCTGATGCTCTACGCACATGCGCGTCGCGACGCGCGCCGCGACGCGGGCGGCGAGTACGTGCCGCTCGCCGAGCAGGATCCCGCGCGCTGGGACGCGGCGGCGATCGAGGAGGCGGAGGCGCTGCTCGCGCGCGCGAGCGCGCTGCCGGGCACCGGCCGCCATCAGCTCGAGGCCGCGGTGCAGTCCGCGCACGTCGTGCGGCGCCTCACCGGCCGCGCCGACTGGGAGGCGATCCTGCGCCTCTACGACGCGCTGCTCGCGATGACCGGCTCGCCGGTCGTCGCGGTGAACCGCGCGGTGGCGCTCGCGGAGACGCGCGGCGCGGCCGACGGCCTCGCCGCGCTCGAAGCGATCGGGGACGACGCGCGGCTCGCGCAGTATCAGCCCTACTGGGCCGCGCGCGCCGCACTGTGTGCGCGCGCGGGCGACGTCGCGGGCGCCGACGCCGCGTACCAGCGCGCGATCGGCCTCGCGAGCGATCCGGCGGTGCGGCGCTTCCTGGAACGGCGGCGCGCGGCGTGCGCCGGACGCTGAGCCCGCCGCGCGGGGTTGTTCCGCCGCGCGTGTCGTGACAGCATCCGCGCCCATGAAGCGCTTCTTCTCGCACGGATTGCACGCCGTCGCGGCGTGCGCGCTGCTCGCGTCGACGGCCGCCGCCGCGGACGGCTTCCGGCTGACGTCGCCCGCGTTCGCGGCGGGCGCCGGGATCCCGGAGAAGTACACGTGCGAGGGCGGCAGCGTCTCGCCGCCGCTCGCCTGGACGGATCCGCCCGCCGGCACGCAGAGCTTCGTGCTGTCGGTCTCGGACCCGGACTCGCCCGACCCCGCCGCGCCGCTCATGACGTGGGTGCACTGGGTGGTGTACGGCCTGCCGGCGGACGCGCGCGCGCTGGCCGAGGGCGCCAGCCGCAAGCTTCCGCCCGGCGCGCGCCACGCGCTCAACGATTGGAAGTCGCCCGACTACGGCGGCCCGTGCCCGCCGAAGGGCAGACACCGCTACGTGTTCAAGCTCTACGCGCTCGACGTGCCGCCCTCGAACCGCGGCTCGATCCCGCACGCCAACCTCGGGCGCATGATCAAGACGCACGTGCTCGGGACGGCCGAGCTCGTCGCGACGTACGAGAAGCAGCGTCGCTGACGGCGCCGCCGGGGAGCAGCCGCAGGTGCGCGCGGCGCGCGAGCGGCTCCGGCTCGGACGCGGGCGCAGGCGGCGTGCGCGCCCAGCGCAGCAACAGCCACCAGCCGATCCCCGTCCAGCCGAGCGCGAGGTTCAAGCCGAGGATCCAGCGGTAGTGCGCGTGGTCGTTGCGGCACGCGACGAAGAACGGGATCAGGTACGCCGCCCAGAGTCCGCAGAGCACGACTTCCACGTCCGCTCCTCCTCCGAGCCGCACGCGCTCATGCGTACTCGGGCTCCGCCCCCGCCTTCCACTTGATGTTGCAGCCGATGCTCGGCTTCTGGTCCGCCGGCGCGGCGCGGCCCGCGAGCACCGCGTCGACGGCCGCGCGCAGGTCGGCGCCGGTCACGGGGATGCGGTTGCCCGGCCGGCTCGCGTCGAACTGGCCGCGGTAGACGAGCTTGCGCGCGCCGTCGAAGAGGAAGAAGTCGGGCGTGCACGCCGCGCGATACGCCTTCGCGACCGCCTGCGTCTCGTCCACGAGATACGGGAACACGAAGCCGAAGCGCCGGATCTCCTTCGCCATCGCGGGCGGCGCGTCCTCGGGGTGCGAGCGCGCGTCGTTGGCGTTGATCGCGACGATCGCGAGCCCCTTCGCGGCGTACTCCTTCGCGAACGCGGCGAAGCCCTCGCGCACGTGCTGCACGTACGGGCAGTGGTTGCACCAGAACGCGACGAGCAGTGCGGGCGCGTCGCGGAAGTCGGCGAGCGCGACGAGCTTGCCGGCGGGATCGGGCAGCCGGAAGTCGGGCGCCTCGGTGCCGAGCGCGAGCATCGTCGAAGGAGTCAGGGCCACCGTCGTCTCCTCGCGGCTTTCGTGCGATCGTAGCCCGCATGGCGAAGCCCCGCGTGCTCCTCGAGGGCCTGTGCTTTCCGGAAGGTCCGCGCTGGCGCGACGGCAAGCTGTGGTTCGCCGACATGCACGCGCGCCGCGTCATGACGCTCGACGCGAGCGGACATGCCGAGACGCTCTTCGAGCCGGGCGACGAGCCGTCCGGCATGGGTTGGCTGCCGGACGGCCGCCTGCTCGTCGTCGCGATGCACCAGCGCAAGCTGCTGCGCCGCGAGCCCGACGGCGCGCTCGCGCTGCACGCCGACCTCTCGCAGGTCGCGCACTTCCACGCCAACGACATGGTCGTGGACGCGCGCGGCCGCGCCTACGTCGGCAACTTCGGCTTCGACCTGAACGGCGGCGCGCCGCCGCGCGCGACGAACCTCGCGCTCGTGCACCCGGACGGCCGCGTCGAGATCGCGGCCGACGACCTGATGTTCCCGAACGGAACCGTGCTCACGCCGGACGGGCGAACGCTCGTCGTCGCCGAGAGCTTCCGGGCGCAGCTCACGGCGTTCGACGTCGCTGACGACGGCACGCTCTCGAACCGGCGCACGTGGGCGACGCTGGAACGCGCGGTGCCCGACGGCATCTGCCTCGACGCGGAAGGCGCGATCTGGGTGGCGTCGCCGATCTCGCAGGGCGTGCTGCGCGTCCGCGAGGGCGGCGAGGTGGCGCAGAAGATCGCGGTCGCGACGCAGGCGTACGCCTGCATGCTGGGCGGCGCGGAGCGCCGCACGCTCTACCTCTGCACCGCGGAGTCGCACGACCCGAGCAAGACCGGCGCGCGGCGCGGCCGCATCGAGGCGATCGAGGTAGACGCGCCGGGCGCGGGCCTCCCGTAGTTGCAGGCGCTCGTCTTCGACGGCCGCGAGGCGCGCGTGGTCGAGCGGCCCGCGCCGGAGCCGGCGCCCGGGATGGCGGTCGTCGCGGTGCGCTGGGCGGGCGTGTGCCGCACCGACCTCGAGCTGTGTCGCGGCTACATGGACTTCCGCGGCGTGCTCGGGCACGAGTTCGTCGGCCGCGTCGTCGAGGGACCGGACGCCTGGCGCGGCGCGCGCGTCGTCGGCGAGATCAACTTCGCGTGCGGCCGCTGCGACGCCTGCGCGCGCGGGCTCGGCCGCCACTGTCCGCAGCGCACCGTGATGGGGATCGCGGGCGCGGACGGCGCGATCGCCGAGCGGGTCGCGGTGCCGGTCGCGAACCTGCACCGCGTGCCCGACGCGGTCGCGGACGAGCGCGCCGTGTTCGCCGAGCCGCTCGCCGCCGCGCACGAGATCCTCGAACAGGTCGCGGTCGCGCCGGGCACGCGCGCCGTCGTGCTCGGCGACGGCAAGCTCGGCCTCCTCGTCGCGCAGGTGCTGGGCGCGGCCGGCGCGCGCGTCACCGCGCTCGGCCACCACGACGCCAAGCTCGCGCTGCTCGCGCGCCGCGGCATCGAGACCGCGCGCGCGGAGGCGTGGAACGGGCCGCCCGCGCCGCTCGTCGTCGAAGCGACCGGCAGCGTCGCCGGCTTTCGCCGCGCGATCGCGCTCTGCCAGCCGCGCGGCACGCTCGTGCTGAAGAGCACGGTCGCCGCGCAGGAGGCACTGGACCTAGCGCCCATCGTGATCCACGAGATCCGCGTCGTCGGATCGCGCTGCGGCCCGTTCGCCCCGGCGCTCGCCGCGCTCGCGGCGGAGCGCGTCGACGTGGACGGCCTCGTCAGCGACCGGCTGCCGCTCGCGCGCGCAGCCGACGCGCTCGCGCGCGCCGCCGAGCGCGGCGCGCTGAAAGTCCTGATCGACTGCGGCGCGCCGCGTGTATGATGCGCGGCGCGTCCACGAGGAGGAACCGCCCGTGACCACTCCGCTCTGGTGCCTGATGATCGTCGCGTTCTTGCCGTACGCGCTCTCGTTCTCGGGCGGCTACTTCCGGATGCGGGAGTTCCAGACGGTCGACAACAAGCACCCGCGCCAGCAGGCCGCGCAGCTCTCCGGCATCGGCGCGCGCTGCTACGCGGCGCAGGCGAACGCCTGGGAGGCGCTCGCCGTCTTCACCGCCGCCGTCGCCGTGCTCCACTTCGCGAACCCGGACGCCGCGCGCGGCGACACCGCGGCGACCCTCGCGATGGTGTTCGTGGCGACGCGCGTCGCGCACGCGATCGCCTATCTCGCGAACGTCGACCTCGCGCGTTCGGCCGTGTTCCTGATCGGCATGGTGTGCGTGGTCTGGATGTTCGTGCTGGCCTGAGGCCCGCGCGCGCTCAGCGCGCCGCCGCGTTCTCGACGAGCCGCGCGTAGAAGCGCACCGCGTCCGCGAGCGACGCCACCGCGACGCGCTCGTCGATGCCGTGCGGCAGCTTCAGGTCCGCCGCGACGAAGCGAAACGGCATGAAGCGGTAGAGGCCGTCCGTCACGGCCTCGTAGTGGCGGCAGTCGGTGCCGCCGACGGTGAGGAAGGGCGCGACGACGGCGTCGCCGCCGAGCGTCTCGCCGATCGTGCGCTGCACCAGCGCGAACGCCGGGCCGTCGATCGGCGACACCGGGCTCGCCTCGCGCGGCGGATACTTGAAGCGCAGCGCGATGCGCGGGTCGTCGACGATGCGCTCCACCTGCGCGCGCACCGACTCGGCCGAGTCGCCCGGCAGCAGGCGGAAGTTCACGCCCGCGATCGCCTCGACCGGCAGCACGTTGTCCTTCGGCGAGCCCGACAGCATCGTCACCGCGGTCGTGGTGCGCAGCATCGCGTTCGGCCCCGGCGAGCGCGACAGCGCCCAGTCCATCGGCCGCTCGAACAGCCACAGGTGCGCGATCGGCACGCGCGCCCAGAGCGGCAGCTCGGGCGCGAGGAACTCGAAGAACGCGCGCGTCGGGCCGACCACGCCGCCCGGCAGCGGGCTGGCCTCGAGCCGCGCGATCGCGCGCGCCAGGATGCCCGACGCGCTCTCGCGCGGCGGCGTCGACGAATGGCCGCCCTCCGCCTTCGCCACCACCTCGAGCGTCGCCGAGCCCTTCTCCGCGATGCCGACGAGCGCGACCGGCCGCGCGAAGCCGGGCAGCATGCCGCTCACGACCGCCGCTCCTTCGTCGAGCGCGAAGAGCAGGCGCGTGCCGCGCGACGCGAGCAGCGCCGCGATCGCCTTCGCGCCGCGGCCGCCCCCGACCTCCTCGTCGTGTCCGAAGGCGAGCAGCAGCGTGCGCCGCGGCGCGAAGCCCTCGCGCAGCAGCGCTTCGACCGCCTCGCAGATCGCGATCATCGAGCCCTTGTCGTCGATCGCGCCGCGGCCCCACACGAAGCCCTCTTCGATGCGCCCCTCGAACGGCGCCCGCGTCCACAGCTCGCGGTTCTCGGCCGGCACGACGTCCTGGTGCGCGGCGAGCAGGATCGGCTCCAGCGACGCATCCGATCCGCGCCACGTGTAGAGCAGGCTCGGGCCGACGCGCTCCTTCGCGAGCGTCGCGTGCAGCAGCGGATACGCCCGTTCCATCCACGCCTGGAGCGCGGCGAACGCGTCGCTCTGGAGCTGCGCGGGATCGTCCGAGAACGAGATCGTCTCGAAGCGGATCGACTCCGCGAGCCGCCGCGCCACCGCGTCCGCGTCGACCGCGCGCGCCGGCGCCGGCGCGACGTCGACCTGCCGCGACGGCAGGCGCAGCGCCGAGAGCGCGAGCGCGGCGAGGAAGAGGACGGCGATGCCGAGCGCGGCGGCGAGCTTTCGCATGGCGCGGACGTGTAGCAGAGGGCGGCGATCCGCCGGCCGCGCGCCGCCTTCGGTAGCCTTCGCCCATGCAGCCCGCGATCGCCGGCGCCTCTCGGCTCCCGCTCCGCGTCCTCGTCGTGGACGACGACCGCAACATCCGCGTGACGCTCGGCGTGTGTCTCGAGGGCATGGGCTGCGAGGTGCGGCAGGCGGCGAGCGGCGACGCCGCGCTCTCCGCGCTCGCCGAGCGCAGCTTCGACCTCGCCTTCCTCGATTTGCGGCTCGGCACCGCCAGCGGCCTCGAGCTCCTGCCGCGCCTGCTGGCCGAGTGCCCGCAGCTCTCGGTCGTGGTCGTGACGGCGTACGCGACGGTCGACACCGCCGTCGAAGCGGTGAAGCGCGGCGCCGAGGACTACCTGCCCAAGCCGTTCACCCCGGAGCAGATCCGGCACGTCGTCGCGAAGGTCACGGCCGCGCGCGCGACGCGCAGCCGCGTCGCGGCGCTCGAGGCGCAGGTGCGCGAGAGCGTCGCCGAGATCGACCTCGCCACCGAGTCGCCCGCGATGCGCGGCGTCTACGACACGATCGAGCGCGCCGCCCACTCCGACGCGCCGGTGCTGCTGCGCGGGGAGAGCGGCACGGGCAAAGGCGTCGTCGCACGCGCGCTGCACGCGCAGAGCCCGCGCCGCGAACGCCCCTTCGCGGTCGTGAGCTGCCCGACGCTCACCGGCGATCTGCTCGCGAGCGAGCTCTTCGGCCATGTGCGCGGCGCCTTCACCGGCGCCGTGCGCGACCAGCCGGGACGCGTCGAGGCCGCGGAAGGCGGCACGCTCTTCCTCGACGAGATCGCCGAGATCGCGCCCGCGCTCCAGGCGAAGCTGCTGCGCTTCCTGCAGGACCACGAGTTCGAGCGCGTCGGCGAGGCGCGCACGCGGCGCGCCGACGTCCGCGTCGTCGCGGCGACCCACCGCGACCTCGCCGCCGACGTCGCGGCAGGGCGCTTCCGCGAGGACCTCTACTACCGGCTGGCCGTCGTCGAGGTGGTCGTGCCGCCGCTGCGCGAGCGACCCGACGACGTGGTGCGCCTGGCGCGCCGCTTCCTCGGCTTCTTCTGCCGCGCCGCCGGGCGCCGCGAGCAGACGCTCTCGCCGGCTTGCGAGCGCGTGCTGCGCGACTACGGCTGGCCCGGCAACGTGCGCGAGCTGCGCAACGCGATGGAGCGCTGCACGATCCTGTGGCCCGCGGACGTCGTCGAGCCCGAGGCGCTCCCCGAGCGCATCCTCGGCGCCGCGCCGAGCGCGCCGCGGCTCGGCGGCGACGTGTCGCTCGACGCGCTCGAGCAGGAGCACATCCGCCGCGTCCTCGCGCGCGCCGCCACGCTCGAAGAAGCAGCGCGCATCCTCGGCATCGACGACTCCACCCTCTGGCGCAAACGCAAACGCTACGGCCTCTAGCGACCACGGTGGTCCACGCGAGCTCGGTGCACCTGACATCGCTCCGCGCCCGCTTTCGCCGTAGCGAGCCGCAGGCGAGCGGGCCGGTCAACAAGCCGGGAGCGTGAACCAGAAGCAGGTCCGCCCCGGCTCGCTCTCGACGCCCATCTCGCCGCCGTGCGCGCGCACGATGTCGCGCGCGATCGCGAGGCCGAGGCCCGCGCCGCCGCCCGCCGAGCCGCGGTAGAACTTCTCGAACACGTGCGGGCGGTCCGCTTCGGCGATGCCCGGCCCGTCGTCCTCGACCTCGAAGCGGACCGCGTGCTCGGCGAGCGAAGCGCGCGCCGTCACGTGGCCGCCCGCGGGCGCGTGCCGCAGCGCGTTCTCGAGCAGGTTCGAGAACACGAGCTGGATGCGTTCGGGATCGACGCGCACCGCGACGCCCGCGGCGGGCTCCGCAGCGAGCTCGACGTGGCGCGCCGCCGCCGCGGCCGCGACCTCGTGCACGGCGCGGTCGAGCAGCGACTCCGCGAGCACTTCCTCTTGCACGAGCGCCACCGTGCCGGACTGCAGCCGCGCCAGATCGAGCAGCTCGTCGACGATGCCCTGCAGCCGCTCGCACTCCTCGCGAGCGGCGTGGAGCAGATCCTGCTGCTTCTCGGTGAGCGGGCCCGCGACGCCTTCGAGGCACAGGTGGATCGCCATGCGCAGCGAGGTGAGCGGGGTGCGGAACTGATGCGCGACGGTGGAGACGAGGTCGTCGCGCAGCTCCTCGAAGCGGCGCAGGCGCGTCACGTCCTGCAGCACGACCGTGGCGCCGACGACGCCGCCGCCCTCTTCGTAGACCGGGGCCGCGCGCGGCAGGAAGACGCGCTCGCCGTCGGGACGCGCGATCGCGACCGCGTCGTCGAAGCTCTTGGGCGCGAAGGCGCCCTTGCCGTGCAGGACGTGCGCGCGGAGCGCTTCGATCGCGTCGCGGAGCGCCGGCTCGAGGTGGCGCACGTCGGGCGTCTCGCGACCGCCGCACGCCAGGAGATCCTCGGCGGCGCGGTTCGCGAGCAGCACGCTTCCGCTCGGTGCGAACACGAACACGGGGTCGGTCAGGCTGTCGAGCGTGCTCTGCGCCGCGAGCTGCACCTGCAGCATCTCGCCGAGCGAGCTGGTGCGGTACTCGGCGAGGCGCTCGGCCATCGCGTTGAAGGCGCCCGCGAGCTGCGCGATCTCGGCGCCGCCGCGCACGGGCGCGCGCACCGCGAAGTCGCCGCGGCCGAGCTGCTCGACGGCCCGGCCGAGCGCGCCGAGCGGTCGCAGCGCGCGCGTCGCGAGCCAGGCGGAGAGCGCGAGACCGAGCACCAACGCGCCCGCGACCGCCGCGGCCATCGCGGTGCCGACGCGCTGCGCCTCGCGCCGCGCGCGCTCGCCTTTCAACGCCATCGCGTCCTGGTTGAGCGCGAGCACGCGATCCGCGCCGAGCCGGAGCGCGTCGGCGCGAGCGCGCAGCTCGCGGAAGTAGCAGGCCTGCGCCTCCGGTCCGGCCGGGATGCGGAGACAGGCGTCGAGATGCCGCTGGTAGGCCGTCCACTGCTCGCGCAGCCCGCTCGCCAGCTCGGCCTCGCCCGGCTCCGTCACGTTGCCCTCCTCGACGCGCAGCTCGGATTCGAACAGCCGCCGCTCCGCCTCGATCTGCGCGGCGCTGCGCGGCGGCCGGCCGGTGGCGGCGAAGTAGGCGTCGTCGTCGATGCGCTCGAGCGTCTCCTTCATGCGCTGGGCGGCGAGCACGCTGCGGTAGTTCTGCGCGAGGATCGCCTGGGCCGACGCCTCCATCGCGTCGATCGAGCGGATCGCGAAGGCGCCGAGCGCGACGAGCGCGACCGCGAGCGGCGCACCGGCGAGCAGCAGCTGGGTGCGAACCCTCATGCGGCGCCGTCCGGCTCGTGCGTGCCGACGATGGAGACGTCGAGGTCCTCGGCCTCGCGCACCATGCGCCGCATGAAGTCGCCGCGCAGGCGGCGCCACCAGGGCTTGCGCGAGCGGCCGATCAGCAGGTGCGCGACGGCGTGCGAGCGGGCGAAGTCGAGCAGCGTCTCGACCGGGTCGATTCCCTGGAGCCGCACGACCTCCGCACCCAGCTCACGGGCCTTCTCGATGTGCGCGTGGAGCTGCCGCTGGGCGGTCGCGTCGATGCGGTCGGGCGCCTCGCCGGGCGTCTCGACGTAGACGACGTACCAGTCGGTGTTGAGGCGTCCCGCGAGGCGCGCGCCGCGCCGCAGCAGCGCCGATGCGCGCGGCGACTGCGACGCGAGGCACACCATCACGCGTTCGCTCGCTGCGCGCTGCGCGGCCGCCTGCTCGCGTCCCTGCCCGAGCGCGGCGCGGCCGAGGCTCTCGGCGACCTCGCGCAGCGCCAGCTCGCGCAGCGTCGAGAGGTTGTCCTCCTGGAAGAACCGGCCGAGCGCCTGCGCGACCTTCTCGGCCGCGTAGATCTTGCCGCTGCGCAGCCGGTCGAGCAGGTCCTCGACCGCGAGATCGAGATTCACGACCTGGTCCGCCTGCTTCAAGAACGAGTCCGGCACCGTCTCGCGGATGCGGACCTCGGTCGCCCGCTCGACCATGTCCTTCAGGCTCTCGAGATGCTGGATGTTGAACGCGCAGATGACGTTGATGCCGGCCTCCAGCAGCGCGTAGACGTCCTGGTAGCGCCTGACGTTGCGCGAGCCCGGCACGTTGGTGTGTGCGATCTCGTCCACGAGCGCGACCTGCGGCCGGCGCGCGAGCACGGCGTCGAGGTCCATCTCCTCGACCGACAGGCCGCGGTACTCGAAGCTGCGACGCGGCACCACCTCCAGGCCGTCGATGAGCGCCGCGGTCTCGCGCCGCCCGTGGGTCTCGACGAAGCCGACGACCACGTCGACGCCGCGCTTCGCGAGCGCGTGCGCCTCCTCGAGCATCCGGTACGTCTTGCCGACGCCCGCTGCGAAGCCGATGTAGACCTTGAGGCGGCCGCGCCGCGCGCGCTCGACGAGCTCGAGGAAGTCCTCGGCGCGCGGACGCGAATCCAACGCTACTCCGGCGCTCGGCCGAACTGGCGGTCGAGCGCGAGGTTCACGAGCAGCACGTTGACGCGCGGCTCGCCGAGGAAGCCGAGGGTGCGCCCCTCGACCTGGCTCTCGATCACGGCGCGCACGCGCGCGGCGTCGACGTTTCGGGCGCGGGCCACGCGCGGAGCCTGCCAGAGCGCGGCCTCGGGCGAAACGTGCGGATCGAGCCCGCTCGCCGACGCCGCGATCAGCTCGACCGGCACGCGCCCGATCGCCTCTGGATTGGCGGCGCGCAGGCGCTCCAGCTCGGCGGCGGCGCGGTCGCGCAGCTTCCGCGACGTGGTGCCGAGGTTCGAGCCGCCCGACGCCGTCGCGTCCCAGCCGGCTCCGGCGGCGGACGGCCGCGGCCAGACGTAACCGGGCTCCGTGAAGCGCTGGCCGATCAGCGCCGACCCGACCACGCGCCCGCTCTCGTCGGTGACGAGGCTGCCGTTCGCCTGCGCCGGCGCGACGAGCTGGGCGAGTCCGCTCAGCGCGAGCGGATACGCGACGCCCGTCAGCGCCAGCGTCGCGACGGTGACGCGGAGCGCAATCCGGATCTCTCTCTGCATGCTCGGTCTCCCGTGCGCTCAGGCGAAGCCGAGCGCGGCGACGAGGACGTCGATCCCCTTGATCCCGACGAAGGGCGCGACGACGCCGCCGACGCCGTAGATCAGCAGAGAGCGGCGCAGCAGCGCGGCGGCGCCGATCGGCCGGTAGCGCACGCCGCGCAGCGCGAGCGGGATCAAGGCCACGATGACGAGCGCGTTGAAGATCACGGCGGAGAGGATCGCGCTCTGCGGCGACGCCAGCCCCATCACGTTCAGCGGCGCGATCTCCGGGTACACGCCCATGAAGAGCGCGGGCAGGATCGCGAAGTACTTCGCCACGTCGTTCGAGATCGAGAACGTCGTGAGCGAGCCGCGCGTCATCAGCAGCTGCTTTCCGATCTCGACGACCTCGAGCAGCTTCGTCGGATCCGAGTCGAGATCGATCATGTTGGCGGCTTCCTTGGCCGCCTGCGTGCCGCTGTTCATCGCCATGCCGACGTCGGCCTGCGCGAGCGCGGGCGCGTCGTTGGTGCCGTCGCCGGTCATCGCGACGAGCTTGCCCTTCGCCTGCTCCTCGCGGATCAGCTCCATCTTGCGCTCGGGGGTCGCCTCGGCGAGGAAGTCGTCGACGCCGGCCTCGCGCGCGATCGTCGCGGCCGTGCGCGGGTTGTCGCCGGTGATCATCACCGTGCGGATCCCCATCGCGCGGAAGCGCGCGAGCCGCTCCGCGATGCCGAGCTTGACGATGTCCCTCAGGTGGACGATGCCGAGCACGCGCGCGCCGTCGCAGACGGCGAGCGGCGTGCCGCCGGCGTCGCCGATGCGCTCGGCCGCCGCGAGGACGTCCGCGGGCAGCGCGCCGCCGAGCGCGAGCACGTGCTTCGCGACGGCGTCGACGGCGCCCTTGCGCAGCGCGCGGCCGCCGACGTCGCAACCGCTCATGCGCGTGTGCGCCGTGAACGGGACCAGCTTCGCGTCGGGCGGCACCTGCGCGGGAATGCCCCGGCCGTGGCGGGCGCGCACGAGCGCCACGACCGAGCGCCCCTCCGGCGTCTCGTCCGCCGCGCTCGACGAGAAGGACGCGAGCGCCAGCTCCTCGATCGCGACGCCGGCGCTCGGGATCAGCTCGCCCGCCTCGCGGTTGCCGATCGTGATCGTGCCCGTCTTGTCGAGCAGCAGCGTGTCGACGTCGCCCGACGCCTCGATCGCGCGGCCGCTCATCGCGAGCACGTTCTTGCGGAGGAGGCGATCCATGCCGGCGATGCCGATCGCCGACAGCAGTCCGCCGATCGTCGTCGGGATCAGGCACACCAGCAGCGCCGCGGTGACGGTGACGCTCAGGGCGACGCCGGTGTAGGCCGCGAGCGGCACGAGCGTCACGCATGCGAGCAGGAAGACGAGGGTGAGACCGGCGAGCAGGATGCCGAGCGCGAGCTCGTTCGGGGTCTTCTGCCGCGAGGCGCCTTCGACGAGCGAGATCATGCGTTCGAGGAACGACTCGCCGGGGTCGGCGCCGATGCGGATCGTGAGCCGGTCCGAGAGCACGCGCGTGCCGCCCGTCACGGCCGAACGGTCGCCGCCGCTCTCGCGGATCACCGGAGCCGACTCGCCGGTGACGGCGGACTCGTCGACGCTCGCCGCGCCCGCGATCACCTCGCCGTCGCCGGGGATCAGATCGCCCGCCTCGACGATCACGACGTCGCCCTTGCGCAGCTCCGAGGCCGCCACGACCTCGACGTCGGAGCCCCGCACGCGCCGCGCGCGGGTCTCGCGGCGCATGCTGCGCAGCGTGTCGGCCTGCGCCTTGCCGCGGCCCTCCGCGATCGCCTCGGCGAAGTTCGCGAACAGCACCGTGACCCACAGCCACAGTGCGACCGCGCCGCCGAACCAGGCCGATCCGGCGCCCGCCGGCGGCGCGACGACGTCGCGCAGCCACAGCGCCGTCGTCAGCACGCTGCCCACCTCGACCACGAACATCACCGGGTTCTTCGCCATGGCGCGCGGCGACAGCTTGCGGACGCTGTCCTGCGCCGCGCGGCGCAGGATCCGCGGGTCGAAGAGCGAGATCTCCCGAGCGCGGGGTCCAGCCATCGCGATTCTCCTCAGTACAGCTTCCCGGCCTCGGCCAGGAAGTGCTCGACGATCGGACCGAGCGCGAGCGCGGGGAAGAACGTGAGCGCGCCGACGACCACGACGACGCCCGTCAGCAGCGCGCCGAAGAGCGCGCCGTGGGTGGGGAAGGTGCCCAGGCTCTCGGGCACGACCTTCTTGCCGACCATCGCGCCCGCGATCGCGAGCGCCGGCACGATCATCAGGAAGCGGCCGGCGAGCATCGCGATGCCGAGCGTCGTGTTCCACCAGGGCGTGTCGGCGGCGAGGCCCGCGAACGCCGAGCCGTTGTTGCCGGCGGCGCTCGAGTAGGCGTAGAGGATTTCCGCGAGTCCGTGCGGACCCGCGTTGGCGAGCGACGACACGCCGTAGGGCGCGGCCGCCGACCACGCCGCGAAGCCGAGGATCAGCAGCGGGAAGAGGAGAATGTAGAGGCTCGCGAGCTTCATCTCGCGCGCCTCGATCTTCTTGCCGAGGTACTCGGGCGTGCGGCCCACCATCAGGCCCGCGAGGAACACCGCGATCACCACGTAGACCAGCATTCCGTAGAGGCCGGCGCCGACGCCGCCGAACACCACTTCGCCGAGCTGTATGTCGAACAGCGGCACGAGCCCGCCGAGCGCGGTGAAGCTGTCGTGCATGGAGTTGACGGCGCCGCACGAGGCGCCGGTCGTCACCGTCGCGTAGAGCGCCGACGCCGCGATGCCGAAGCGGCTCTCCTTGCCCTCCCAGTTGCCCGCGCCCGGTTCGACCGCGAGCCCCGCGAACGCCGGGTTGCCGCGCGCCTCGGCCCAGTACGCGACCGACACGCCCGCGAAGAACAGCAGCGCCATCGCCGCGAACAGCGCCCAGCCCTGGCGCGCGTCGCGCGCCATGCGGCCGTAGGTGTGGGTGAGCGCCGCGGGGATCGCGAAGATCAGCACGAGCGACGCGAAGTTCGAGAGCGGCGTCGGGTTCTCGAAGGGGTGCGCCGCGTTGGCGTTGAAGAAGCCGCCGCCGTTGGTGCCGAGCTGCTTGATGGCTTCCTGCGAGGCCACGGGCCCCATGCCGAGGACCTGCTTCGCACCCTCGAGCGTCGTCACCTCGAGATAGGGCGAGAAGTTCTGGATCACCCCGGTGGCGAGCATCCCGAGAGCGACGATCCCGGAGAGCGGCAGCAGCAGGTAGACGATCGCGCGGATCGTGTCCGCCCAGAAGCACCCGATGGTGCGCGCGCCGCCTTCGGGCACGCTGCGCGTGAAGCCGCGCGCCATCGCGATCGCGACGGCGATGCCGGCCGCCGCCGACGTGAAGTTGTGCCAGGCGAGCGCCGCCATCTGCGAGAAGTACGACAGCGTCGACTCGCCGCCGTACGACTGCCAGTTGGTGTTGGTGCTGAAGCTCACCGCGGTGTTCCACGCGAGGTGCGGGGAGAGCCCGCCGAACCTCTGCTGGTTGAGCGGCAGCGCCGCTTGCAGGCGCAGGACCGCGTACGTCACGAGCAGGCCGAAGCAGCTGAACGCGAGCAGCGCGCCCGCGTACTGGAGCCACGTCTGCTCGCGGCGCGGATCGACGCCGCCGACGGCGTAGAGCGCGCGCTCGAGCGGACCGAAGAGGCGCTCGAGCGGGCGGCGCTCGCCCTCGAGCACGCGGAACAGGTAGCTGCCCAGCGGCTTGGTGACGGCGAAGATCACGGCCGCGAACGCGAGGATCTGGAGCCAGCCGACGGCGGTCATCGCATCGTTCCTAGAACCGCTCCGGCTAGATCCGGTCGCAGGCGCGGGCGTAGGCCCAGGCGGCGGCGAAGAAGGCGAGCGTCGCGAGCACGTAGGCGGCGTCTTCCACGGGGGTCCTCCGCGGCCGCCTGCCCGCGGCCGCGCCCGAGGTAGAGCACGCGCCGTGCCGCTGCGCGCGTGCGCCGCGCGGGCGCACGCGCGTCCGCACGAGCCCGTTCCCTGCAAGGCGCACGAATGCAGGCGATCCGCCCCGCTCAGCTCGGGACGCCGGCCACCGGCTTCACCTCGAGCTCGAACGCCGCCGCGAAGAGCGCCTGCGTGTAGGGATCGCGCGGCGCGGCGAAGAGCTCGGCGGAGGGCCCTTGCTCCACCACCTTGCCGCCGCGCAGCACGACGACGTGGTGGCTCATCGCGCGCACGACGCGCAGATCGTGGCTGATGAAGAGGTACGCGAGGCGGTGGCGGCGCTGGAGCTCGCGCAGCAGCTCGACGATCTGCGCCTGCACCGAGACGTCGAGCGCGCTGGTGGGCTCGTCGAGCACGACGAAGCGCGGGCGCAGCACCATGGCGCGCGCGATCGCGATGCGCTGGCGCTGGCCGCCCGAGAACTCGTGCGGATAGCGGTGGCGGCTCGCCGGGTCGAGGCCGACCTCCTCGAGGATCTCCACGACGCGGCGCTCGCGCTCCGCCTCGTCGTCGCGCTCGTGGATGCGCAGGCCCTCCTCGATGATGCGGCCCACCGAGAGGCGCGGCGAGAGGCTCGCGAACGGATCCTGGAAGACGACCTGCATCGCGCGCCGCAGCGGCCGCGTCTCGGCGAAGCGCAGGCCCTGGAGGCTCCTGCCGAGGAACGCGATCTCGCCGGTGCTGCGCTCGAGCCGCAAGAGCGCCATGCCGAGCGTCGTCTTGCCGCTGCCGCTCTCGCCGACGACGCCGACCGTCTCGCCCTCGCGCACCGCGAGCGTGACGCCGTCCACCGCCTTGACGTGCGCCACCGTGCGGCGCAGCACGCCCTTCTTCACCGGGAACCACACGCGCACGTCGCGGCCTTCCATCAGCAGCGGTGCGTCCGCCGCGGGCGGCTCGGGCAGGCCGCGCGGCTCGGCCGCGATCAAGTGGCGCGTGTACGGGTGCTGCGGCGACTCGAAGATCTCGCGCACCGCGCCCTGCTCGACGATGCGGCCGCCGTTCATCACGCACACGCGGTCGGCCATCTTGCGCACGACGCCGAGGTCGTGCGTGATGAGCAGCAGCGACATCTGCGACTGCGCCTTCAGCTCGCGCAGCAGCGCCAGGATCTGCGCCTGGATCGTGACGTCGAGCGCGGTCGTGGGCTCGTCGGCGATCAGCAGATCGGGCTCGTTGGCGAGCGCCATCGCGATCATCACGCGCTGGCGCTGCCCGCCCGACAGCTCGTGCGGGAACGACGCGAGCCGCGCCTCGGGATCGGGAAGGCCGACGCGCGCCAGCAGCTCGATGCTGCGCGCGCGCGCCTCGCGCTCGCCGAGGCCGCGGTGCAGCCGCAGCGTCTCGCCGATCTGCCGCTCGACGCGGTGGAGCGGGTTCAGCGAGGTCATCGGCTCCTGGAAGATCATCGAGATGCGGCCGCCGCGGATGCGGCGCAGCGCCTCCTGATCGCCGAGCACGTCGCGGCCGTCGAAGCGGATGCGGCCGCGCGGGTGGCGCGCCGCGGGATACGGCAGCAGCCCCATCACCGAGAGCGCCGTCACCGACTTGCCCGAGCCGCTCTCGCCGACGAGCGCCACCGTCTCGCCGCGCGCGATCGAGAACGTGACGCCGCGCACGGCCTCGACCGTGCGCCCGCCGACGTCGAAGTGCACGGCGAGGTCGTCGACGTCGAGCAGGTCGCTCATGCGGCTTCGCCGGCGCGCACGATGGTCTCCTCGGGCGGCGGGGCGCCGGCGAAGATCTTGCGCGGGTCGAAGGCGTCGCGGACGCCCTCGCCGATGAAGATCAGGAGCGAGAGCATCGCGCCGATCACGACGAAGCCCGAGAGCCCGAGCCACGGCGCGGTGAGGTTGTTCTTGCCCTGGTTCAGCAGCTCGCCGAGCGACGGGCTCCCGGCCGGCAGGCCGAAGCCGAGGAAGTCGAGCGCCGTCAGCGAGGTGATCGCGCCCGAGAGCACGAAGGGCAGGAACGAGAGCGCCGCCGTCATCGCGTTCGGCAGGATGTGGCGGACCATGATCGAGAGGTCCGTCGCGCCGAGCGCGCGCGCCGCGCGCACGTAGTCGAAGTTGCGCGTGCGCAGGAACTCGGCGCGCACGACGCCGACGAGGCTCATCCAGGAGAACAGCAGCAGCAGGCCCAGCAGCCACCAGAAGCCCGGCGTCACGATGCTCGCGAGAATGATCAGCAGGTAGAGCGTCGGCAGGCTCGACCAGATCTCGATGAAGCGCTGGAAGAGCAGATCGAGCGTGCCGCCGAAGTAGCCTTGCACCGCGCCCGCCGCGATCCCGACCGCCGACGACACGAGCGCGAGCGTGAGTCCGAACAGCACCGAGATGCGGAAGCCGTACACGAGCCGCGCGACGACGTCGCGCGCCTGGTCGTCCGTGCCGAGCCAGTTGCGCGCGCTCGGCGGCGCCGGCGCGGGCGCCGCGAGATCGCGCACGACGGTGTCGTAGCGGAACGGGATCAGCGGCCAGATCATCCAGCCCTTCTCCTCGATCAGCGCGCGGACCTCGGCTTCCTGGTACTCGGCCTCGGTCTCGAAGATCCCGCCGAAGGCCGTCTCGGGATAGAAACGGAACACAGGGAAGTAGAAGTCGCCGTCGAAGCGCACGAGCAGCGGCCGGTCGTTCGCGACGAGCTCCGCCGGCAGCGTCCCGAAGAACAGCGCCGCGAACAGCCACAGCGACCAGAACGCGCGGCGGTTCTTCTTGAAGTTGCGCCAACGCCGTGCGCCGACTTCGCCGAGCCTTATGGGGCTCGCCGCTCGCCTGCGGCTCGCTACGCGGGAAACGGGCTCCTGCGCTTCGTTCGGTGCGGGGCGATTCATTGGCGACCGGGCCTCGTGGGGCTCGCCGCTCGCCGTTGGCTCGCTACGCGGGAAACGGGCTCCTGCGCTTCGTTCGGTGCGCGGCGATTCATTGGCGGTCAGACCTCCCGCGACTCGAAGTCGATGCGGGGGTCGACGAGCATGTAGGTGAGGTCGCCGACGAGGCCGAGCAGCAGGCCGAGCAGGGTGAAGACGTAGAGCGTCGCGAACATCACGGGGTAGTCGCGGTTGAGCGCGGCCTCGAAGCCGAGCAGGCCGAGACCGTCGAGCGAGAAGATCACCTCGATCAGCAGCGCGCCCGTGAAGAGGACGCCGATGAAGGCCGCCGGGAAGCCGGCGATCACGATCAGCATCGCGTTGCGAAAGACGTGGCCGTAGAGGACGCGCTGCTCGGAGAGCCCCTTGGCCCGCGCGGTCACGACGTACTGCTTGTGGATCTCCTCGAGGAACGAGTTCTTGGTGAGGATCGTGAGCGACGCGAAGCCGCCGATCACCATCGACGTGATCGGCAGCACCATGTGCCACAGGTAGTCGGCGATGCGCGCCGGCCACGACAGATCGCTCCAGTTCTCGGACACGAGGCCGCGCAGCGGGAACCAGTCGAGGTAGCGGCCGCCCGCGAACAGCACGATCAGCAGGATTGCGAACAGGAACGACGGGATCGCGTTGCCCGCGATCACGACGCCGCTGGTCCAGACGTCGAAGCGCGAGCCGTCGCGCACCGCCTTGGCGATGCCGAGCGGGATCGAGATCAGGTAGACGAGCAGCGTCGTCCACACGCCGAGCGAGATCGACACGGGCAGCTTCTCGATCACCAGCGACACCACGGTCTGATCGCGGAAGAAGCTCTTGCCGAAGTCGAACTGGAGGTAGTTGCCCATCATCAGCAGGAAGCGCTTCCACGCCGGCTGATCGAGCCCGAACTGCTTCTCGAGCTGCGCGATGAAGGCGGGATCGAGGCCCTGCGCGCCGCGGTAGGTTTTGCCGCTCGGGCTCGCCGAACCGGGGCCGCCGCCGCCGCCGACGGTCTCGCCGCCGCCGCCCGCGACGCGCGCGGTCGGGTCGACCGCGCTCCGATCGAGCTGCGCGAGCACGCGCTCGACCGGCCCGCCCGGCACGACCTGCACCACCGCGAAGTTCACGAGCATGATCGCGAGCAGCGTCGGCACGAGGAGCAGCAGGCGCCGGACGACGTACGCTCCCATCGGCGGTGCGCGGTGCTCCTACTTCTTCTCGGCGGGGCTGCCGAGCCGACCGGCGAGCGCGGCGGCGCGGTCGGGATCGATCCACCAGGCGTCGATCTGCACGCCGTTCTTCGGCACGACGGGCGGCTTTCCGAAGACGTTCCAGTACGCGATGCGGTCGCTGCCGATGTACCAGTTGGGCACGACGAAGTGGCTCCACAGCAGCACGCGGTCGAGCGCGCGGGCGCGCGTCACCAGCGTGGCGCGGTCGGGCGCCGCGATCAGCAGCTCGACCAGCTCGTCGATCACCGGGTCGGCGACGCCGATCGCGTTGTTGCTGCCCTCGCGCTTCGCCGAGTCCGATCCCCAGTAGTCGCGCTGCTCGTTGCCCGGCGACTCGGACTGCGGGAAGGCGCCGACGATCATGTCGTAGTCGAAGGCGTCGGAGCGGCGGCGGTACTGGGCCGTGTCGGCGAGCGTGCGCACCTGGGCGTCGATGCCGAGGCGCTCGAGCGTCTTCGCGTAGGGCAGCATGACGCGCTCGAACTGCGGATTGCTGAGCAGCATCTCGAAGACGAACGGCTTGCCGTCCTTCACGAGCTTGCCGTTCTCGGCGACCCAGCCCGCCTCCTTCAGCAGCTCGGCCGCGCGCCGCAGGTTGTCGCGGTTGTTGCCCGAGCCGTCGGTCGCGGGCAGCTCGAACTCCTGCGTGAACACCTCGTCCGGGATCTTGCCGCGGTACTTCTCGAGGATCGCCAGCTCTTCCGGGCCCGGCAGGCCGCTCGAGGCGAGCTCGGAGTTCTCGAAGAAGCTCTCGGTGCGCGTGTACTGGCCGAAGAACAGCGTCTTGTTCGACCACTCGAAGTCGAAGGCGAGGCCGAGCGCCTCGCGCACGCGGCGGTCCTGAAAGAGCGGGCGGCGCACGTTCATCACGAAGCACTGCATGCCCGCCGGCCGCTGGTGCGGGACCGCCTCCTTCACGATGCGGCCGTCCTTCACCTCGGGGATCTCGTAGGCGGTCGCCCAGTCCTTGGCCGACGCCTCGAGGCGGAAGTCGTAGGCGCCGCCCTTGAACGCCTCGAGCGACACGGTGACGTCGCGGTAGTACTCGAAGCGCTGCACGTCGTAGTTGTGGCGGCCGCGGTTCACGGGCAGATCGCGGCCCCAGTAGTCGGGCACGCGCACGAGCTCGAGGTAGCGGCCCGCCTCGAAGGCGCCCAGCCGGTACGGACCGCTGCCGAGCGGCGGCTCGAGCGTGGTGGCGTCGAACTCGCGCGTCGCCCACCAGTGCTTGGGCAGCACGGGGAGCTGGCCGACGATCAGCGGCAGCTCGTGGTTGGTGCCGGGCTTGAAGGTGAACTTCACGCTGCGCTCTCCGGTCTTCTCCACCTTCGCGACGCTCTGGTAGTAGAAGCGGAAGCTCGGCGCGCCCTTCGCGAGCAGCGTCTCGAAGCTCCACACGACGTCGTCCGCGGTGATCGGCCGGCCGTCGTGCCAGCGCGCCTCGGGCCGCAGCTCGAACGCGACCCACGCGCGGTCGGCCGGCGTCTGCACCGTCTTGGCGAGCAGCCCGTACTCGCTGAAGGGCTCGTCGGCCGACGCGGCCATCAGCGTGTCGTAGAGCTCCGAGAGCCCCGCCGCGGGATTGCCCTTGATGATCCACGGATTGAAGCTGTCGAAGGTGCCCGGCGCGACGCCGAGCCGCAGGCGTCCGCCCTTCGGCGCGTCGGGATTCACGTACGCGAAGTGCGTGAAGTCGGGCGGGTAGCGCAGCTCGCCGTACATCGAGATGCCGTGCGCGGGCTCGCCCGGCGGACCGGTCCACAGCGGCGGCGCGGGCGGCGGAGGCGCGGGCGCCGGCGCGGCGGCGGGCG
>QEVM01000043.1 GCA_003576805.1 Pseudomonadota bacterium
GGCCTCGCGCGCGGCGAGCAGCGCGCCCGCGACGGCCGCGCGCGCGTGGCCGCGACCGCGCAGCGGCGGCGGCGTCCACACGCCGCCGATCTGCACGCAGCGCTCGGTGCGCGCGTTGTAGCCCGCGTACGACACCAGCGCGCCGCCGACCTCGAGCACGAAGTTGCGGCCGTCGCGCTGGCTGCGCTCGATCTCGTCGCGCGCGCTCGCGCGCAGCGCCGCGTCGCGCGTCTGCCCCATCAGCTCGACGCGGTAGTCCACGCGCCAGTCGGTGAGGACGTCGAGCTCGCGGTCGTGCGGCCGGCGCCAGCGGCACTCCCCCCGCTGCAGCGGCTCGGGCACGCGCAGCCGTTCGAGCGCGAGCGCGAAGAGCTCGTCGGGCGAGTCCATCGTGGTGGGCGCGTCGGCGAGGCCGAGCGCGCGGCGCGCCGCGATCACCTGCGACCACGGACCCAGCAGCCCCGTGATGGCCCGACCGCTCGCCGCGACCGCGGCGCGCACGACGGCCTCGAGATGGCGCGGCGCCTCGACGACCAGGTTGCCCTGCCAGTAGTGCGCGGCGAGCGCCGCGAGCGCGCCGTCCTCGAACGCCGCCGCGTACGTGCCCGAGTACGGGATCCCGCGGTCGCTCACGCCGGTGGCGGCCACGTTGTTCTGGAAGAAGAGCGTCGTGTCCGGATGTCGCGCGAAGAAGTCCGCGAGCAGCGGCTCGTCGTCGGGCGCCAGGATCCGGACTTCGATCACCGCCGCCTCATGGCTTCGCCTGCGGCTCGCTGCTCGCTGCTACGCGGGCTCGCCGCGCAGCGGCGCCTTCAGCGCGGCGACGAAGCTCGCCGCCTCGGTGACGGCCTCCTCCCGGCTCTTCGCGCGGGCGATGCGCTCGACGAGCGCGCTGCCGACGACGACGCCGTCCGCGTGCCGCGCGATCGCGGCCGCCTGCGCGGCGGTCGAGATGCCGAAGCCGACGCACACCGGCACCGACGACACCGCGCGGATGCGCGCGAGGTTCTCCTCGAGGCGCGGCGGCAGGCCGCTGCGCGCACCGGTGACGCCCGTCAGCGACACGTAGTACAGGAAGCCGCGCGTGCGGCGCGCCAGCATCGCGAGCCGCTCCGGCGTCGTGGTCGGCGCCGCGAGCAGGATGCCGTCGACGCCGCACGCCTCGAGCGCGTCGTAGTAGCCGGGCTCCTCCTCGGGCGGGCAGTCGACCGTGATGACGCCGTCGACGCCCGCCTCGCGCGCCGCCTCGGGGAAGTGCCGCTCGCCCATCGTGAGGAACGAGTTGGCGTAGCCCATCAGCACGATCGGAACGTCGAGCTTCGGGCGCAGCGCCTTCACGAGCCCGAGGATGCGGCGCAGCGTGGTGCCGGCGCGCAGCGCGCGCTCGCTCGCGCGCTGGATCGTCGGGCCTTCGGCGCTCGGATCCGACCACGGCACGCCGAGCTCGATCACGTCGGCGCCCGCCTCGGCCAGCGCCGGCAGCAGCGCCTCGGTCACGCCGAGATCCGGATCGCCCGCGGTCACGAACGGCACGAGCGCCTTCTCGCCGCGCGCGCGCAGCGCCGCCAGCCGATCGCCGATCCGCCCCATCAGCTCGCCTGCGCCTTCGCGCGATCCTCGAGGATCTGGCGCACGGTCGGGGCGTCCTTGTCGCCGCGGCCCGAGAGGTTCACGAGCACGATGGCGTCTCGACGCAGCGTCGGCGCGAGCTTGCGCGCGTGCGCGATCGCGTGCGACGACTCGAGCGCCGGGATGATGCCCTCGGTGCGCGAGAGCCAGACGTAGGAGTCGAGCGCCTCCTCGTCCGTGACCGCGACGTACTCGGCGCGGCCGCTGTCGCGCAGCCAGGCGTGCTCGGGACCGACGCCGGGATAGTCGAGCCCGGCCGAGATCGAGTGCGCCGGGAAGATCTGCCCGTCGTCGTCGGCGAGCACGATCGTCTTCTGCCCGTGCAGGATGCCGGGCACGCCGGCGCACAGCGTCGCGCCGTGGCGGCCGGTGCCGATGCCCTCGCCCGCCGGCTCGACGCCGATCATGCGCACGCCCGCGTCGTCGAGGAAGGGATGGAACAATCCCATCGCGTTGCTGCCGCCGCCCACGCACGCGACCAGCACGTCGGGCAGCCGGCCCTCGCGCTCGAGCATCTGGCGGCGCGCCTCGACGCCGATCACGCGCTGGAAGTCGCGCACGATCGTCGGATACGGGTGCGGCCCCATCACCGAGCCGATGCAGTAGTAGGTGTTCTCGACGTTCGTCACCCAATCGCGCATCGCCTCGTTGATCGCGTCCTTCAGCGTCTTCGAGCCCGACGTGACGGGCACGACGCGCGCCCCGAGCAGCTCCATGCGGAAGACGTTGGGCGCCTGGCGCTCCACGTCTTCGGCGCCCATGTAGACCTCGCAGCACAGGCCCAGCAGCGCGCACGCCGTGGCGGTCGCGACGCCGTGCTGGCCCGCGCCGGTCTCGGCGATGATGCGCGGCTTGCCCATGTACTTGGCGAGCAGGCACTGCCCGAGCACGTTGTTGATCTTGTGCGCGCCGGTGTGCGCGAGGTCCTCGCGCTTGAGATAGACCTTCGCGCCGCCGAGCAGCGCGGTCGCGCGCTGGGCGAGGAACAGCGGCGTCGGGCGGCCGGCGTAGTGCTCGAGCAGGTCCGCGAGCTCCGCCTGGAACGCGGGCGTCGCGGTGATGCGCGGGTACGCCTCTTCGAGCTCGACGAGCGCCGCCATCAGCGTCTCGGACGCGTAGCGCCCGCCGTACGGGCCGAAGCGGCCGGGCTTCGCCGGCGCGTCGGTGGGCGCGGCGGTCATCCCTTGCCCTCGGCGCGGCGCACCGCTTCGACGAAGGCGCGCATCTTCGCGAGGTCCTTGCGGCCCGGCTCGCTCTCGACGCCCGTGGCGACGTCCACGCCCCACGGCAGCACCTCGCCGACGCCCTCGATGGCCTGCTGCACGCTCTCGGGATCGAGCCCGCCCGCCAGGATCACGTCGTAGCCCGCTTCGATCAGCACGCCCGCGTCCGCCCAGTTCCAGGCCTGCCCGCGGCCGCCTCCCGACGTGGGATGGTCGAGCAGCAGGATCGAACCGGGATAGCGTGCGGCGGCCTCCTCGTCCGCTCCGCGCAGCGCCTTGATCGTCGGCAGCTCGATCGCCTCGACCTCCTCTTCCGGCTCGTCGCCGTGCAGCTGCACGCGCTCGACCTCCACGCGGCGCAGCACGCGCTCGATGTCGCGCGGGTCGGCGTCGCGGAAGATCGCGACGCGCTCCACCTCGTAGTCGGCGACCGCCTCGGCGATCGCCTCCGCGACGGCGAGCGGCAGGCAGCGCGGCGTGCCGGGGACGAAATTCAGCCCGACCAGGTCGGCGCCCACGTCGACCGCGGCCTTGGCGTCGTCCGGATGGGTGATCCCGCAGAACTTGACGCGGACCTTCACAGTCTCCCCCGCAGTCGGGCCAGTGCGCGCGCCACGTCGGGCTCGCGCATCAAAGCCTCGCCGACCAAGACGGCGTGCGCACCGGCCGCCTCGAGCCGCTGCACGTCGCCGTAGGTGAAGATGCCGCTCTCGGCCACGATCACGACGCCCGCCGCGACGAGGCGCGGCGCGAGCCGCTCCGTCGTCGCGAGGTCGGTCGTGAAGGTGGCGAGATCGCGGTTGTTGACGCCGACGAGATCGGCGCCGGCCGCGAGCGCGGCGTCGATGTCGCGCTCGTCGTGCACCTCGACCAGCGCGTCCATGCCGAGCGCGGCCGCGCGCCCGCGCAGCGCGCGCAGCGCACCGCCGTCGAGCGCGCGCGCGATCAGCAGGACCGCGTCCGCGCCCGCGACGCGCGCCTCGTCGACCTGGTACGCGTCGATCAGGAAGTCCTTGCGCAGCAGCGGCAGCGACACCGTGCGGCGCACGGCGTCGAGGTACGCGAGCTCGCCGCCGAACCAGCGCTGGTCCGTCAGCACCGAGAGCGCCGCCGCGCCGCCGTCGGCGTAGGCCTTGGCGCACGCGAGCGGGTCGAAGTCGGCGCGGATCTCGCCCTTGCTCGGCGAGCGCCGCTTCAGCTCGGCGACGACGCGCGGACGCTCGCCGCCGGCGAGCGCGGCGCGCAGCCCGCGCGTCGGATCGCTGCACGCCTCGGCGCGCGCGGCCAGCGCCGCCGCCGGCACCCGCTCTTTCGCCGCCGCGACCTCTTCGCGCTTGCCGGCGAGGATCTCGTCGAGAACGCTCATCGTCGCCTCATGCCGCCGGCTCCGCCGCCACGCGCGTCGCGCGGGCCAGCGCCTCCAGCTTCGCACGAGCCGCGCCGGAGTCGATGCTGGCGCGCGCCTGCGCCATCCCGGCGGACAGATCCGCGGCCGCGCCGGCCACCCACAGCGCGGCCGCGGCGTTCACCAGCACCAGATCGCGTCGCGGGCCGGGCTCGCCGCCCAGCACGTCGCGCACGATCGCGGCGTTCTCGGCCGCGTCGCCGCCCGCGAGGTCCTCGCGCCGCGCGCGCGCGATGCCGAGCGCCGCGGCGTCGATCGCGAGCGACTCGACGCAGCCGTCGGCGAGCCGCGCCGCGAAGGTCGGGCCCGTGGTGGTGATCTCGTCGAGGCCGTCGCTGCCGTGGACCACGAGCGCCGCCTCTGCGCCGAGCTGCGCCAGCGCCTGCGCGAGCGGCTCGACCAGCTCGCGCGCGTAGACACCGACGAGCTGTCGCCGCACGCCGCACGGGTTGAGCAGCGGACCGAGGCAGTTCATCAGCGTGCGGATGCGCAGCTCCTCGCGCACCGGCGCCACGTGGCGCATCGCCGGGTGCGCGCGCCGCGCGAACAGGAAGCCGATGCCGACCTCGCGCGCGATCGCCGCGGCGCGCGCGATCGGCAGGTCGACGTGCACGCCGAGCGCCTCGAGCACGTCGGCGCTGCCGGTGCGGCTCGACGCCGCGCGGTTGCCGTGCTTCGCGACCGGCACGCCCGCGCCCGCGACGACGAACGCCGCGGCGGTGGAGACGTTGAAGGTGCCCGCGCCGTCGCCGCCGGTGCCGCAGGTGTCGATCGCGCGCGGATCGGGCGCCGCCGCGACGTCGGCGCGCGCGCGCAGCGCGCGCGCGGCCGCGACGATCTCGTCCACCGTCTCGCCCTTGGTGCGCAGCGCGACGAGGAGCGCCGCCGTGCCGACGGGGCTGGCCTTGCCGTCCATGATCTCGCCGAACGCCGCCTCGAGCACGGCGGCGGGCACGGGCTCGCGCCGTACCGCGCACTCGAGCGCCGCGCGCAGCGCGCCGTCGGCGGCGGTCGTCACGACGGGGCTCCGCAGCGCGCGAGGAAGCGCGCCACGAGCCCGCGTCCGGCCGGCATCAAGACCGACTCGGGATGGAACTGGACGCCCTCGATCGGCCGCGTGCGGTGGCGCAGCGCCATCACCTCGCCGTCGGGACCGCGCGCCGCGACCGCGAGCTCGGCGGGCAGGCTCGCCGCGTCCAGCACCAGCGAGTGATAGAGCGCGGCTTCGAGCGGATCGGGCGCGCCTTCGAAGCAGCCCGCGCCATCGTGCCGGACCGGCGCCGTCGCGCCGTGACGCGGCACCGGCGCCCGCACCACGCGCCCGCCGAACGCCACGCCGATCGCCTGGTGACCGAGGCACACGCCGAGCTGCGGCACGCCGTCGGCTGCGAAGCGCGCGATCGCGGCGAGCGTCACGCCGGCGCCCTCCGGCGCGCCGGGACCGGGCGACCACACGACGCCGTCGGGGCGGCGCGCCGCCAGCGCGTCCACCGATGCGGCGTCGTTGCGAACCACCTCCACGTCGGCCCCGAGCGTCTCGATGAGAGCAGCGAGGTTGTACGTGAACGAGTCGTAGTTGTCGACGACGAGGATGCGGCTCACCGGATCACGTCGAGCGCGGGCGAGAGCCGGCGCATCGAGCCGAGAGGAAGCGTCGAAGGAACGTGAAATACCCGCGAAATCGGGCTTTTATCAAAGCAGAGCGACGCGGTTGCGTCAACGCGTGAAGAGTCTCTCGCGCTGGTCGCCGAGACCGACGAGCCGATAGCGGAGCGTCCAGTCGATGCCGCGCGTGCGGTCCTCGTTCACCTCGAGGCGCACCGCCCAGCACTTGCAGCGCGAGAGGTACTCGATGCCGAACTGGTTGATCAGGCTGATCGCGTTGTCGAAGCTGTACGAGCCCTGATACGTGACCGACCACGATTCGGTGATCTGCCAGCGCGCGTTGCCGCCGATCTGGTTGATGCGGCTGAAGGTGTCCGAGAACTCCTGGAAGCGGTCGTTGCGCTCGAAGTTCTCGAACACCTGCGGGATGTCGCGGACGTAGCGGTAGTACACGCCGAGCCGGTTGCCGCTCTTCGACCAGCCGAAGTCCGCCAGCCCGTCCGCGAACTCCACGGGCTGGAGGTCGAGCGCGCCGTGGAAGCGGATCCACATGTTGTAGGGCAGCGCCGTCTCGCCCTGGAGCACGGCCGGCCCCCACTCGCCGTTCGCGAACTCGTAGGCGGAGAACAGCGCGAAGTCGCCCAGCAGGTTGCCGCCGCGCCACAGGCGGTTGTTCACGCCGAAGATCAGGTTGTTCGCCTCGTCGACGCGATCGGAGGGATCGAGCGTCCAGTTGTCCGGCTCGAGCAGGCGCAGGCGGCGCTGCGGCACCGCGGTGTCGGGCACGAAGAGCGGGTTGTCGTCCTGGTCGCTCTGCGACACGCCGACCCAGCCGACGAACGGCTCGACGATGTGCGCGGCCCGGCCGAGCACCGGCAGCTGCACGGCGCCGCGCAGCTTGGTGCGCAGGTCGACGCGTCCCGTGAACAGGCTGCGGTGGTCCGCGCCCGCGCGATCCGCCGAATAGAACGTCCCGTAGTAGCCGGCCTCCGGATACAGCTCGACGACGTCGCCCAGGTGGATCGGGTACGCCACGCGCGGATGCGCCACGACGCGCTGGCCGTGGTCCGCGAGCGGCTCGCCCTCCTGGAAGAAGCCGTCGCCTTCGGGGCCGCTGCGCGTCGCGCTGAAGTCGTCCAGGTGCTGGTCCTGCGGGACCTTGTTGCCCACCGCGTTGCGTTCCTGACCGTCGGGGATCGCGTCGATGCCGGTGTCGTAGAACTGGTCGTCGACGAGCAGGGAGCGGTCGAAGCGGTCCTCCGGGTCCTCGTACGGCTGGAAGTTCACCACCTCGACGCCGCCGCTCACGAGCAGACCGGGGATGCCGGGCACGCCGCCCGGCAACGCCGCGGCCTTCGCCGAGGGCAGGCGTTGCAACAGGAAGTCGTCGCGATCCTGGTCGTCGGGATTCTGGAGGTCGTCGGCCGACTGGCCGGCGGCGACGAACCCGAAGCGGCCGGGCGCGTCGCCGAAGCGCGTCCCGAGCCAGCCGGTCGAGCGCAGGAAGCGATCGCGCCGGTAGCGGCGGAAGTCGCTGAAGTCGAACGGCATCAGGTTGTCGGAGATCGCCGCGACGTCGGCCGCGACGCCCGACGCCCACGGCAACGTCTCCTTGTGCTGCCAGGTGACGCCCCAGCGGTCGTCGTCGAACGGCGTGCTCGGCGCGTCGGGCTCGACGTCCTTGTCGTGGATGTAGGTGCCGTACAGCTCGCCCTCGGCGTCCTCGCCGTACACGTACTCGACGAGCGCGCCCGGCTTGAAGCCGCGCCGCATCTGGTACTGCGGCTCGAGCGTCACGCTCACGTTCTCGGCGGCGGCCCAGAAGAAGGGCAGCATGATGTCGCCGCCGGTGCGCCCCGACGTGCCGAACTGGGGGAACAGGAAGCCCGTCTGGCGCTCGCGCTTGAGCGGGTACACCGCGTACGGAAGCCACAGCACCGGCACGCCCAGGATCTCGAGCGAGCTGTTGCGCGCGCGGCCGAAGCCGTCGATGTCGAGCGTCGCGTGCTCCGCGCGGATCGCCCACGGATCGCGCTGCTCCGGCTTCGGGCAGCGGCAGGTGGTGAAGCGCCCGCCCTCGAACTCGTAGGTCTGGTCGCCGGTCTTGCGGACCTCGCGCCCCTGCATGCGATAGCCGCCGCCCGGCGAGTCGAGCGCGCCGTCGAACACGACGCCCTGGATCGTGTCGACGTCGAACTGCACGAACGGCGCGCGCAGCACGTCGTCGCCGTCTTCGATCACGACGTCGCCGCTCGCGACGCCCTGGCGCGTACGCGCGCTGAAGTAGACGCGGTCGGCGCGCAGCACGCGGCCTTCCTGCGTGATGACGACGTTGCCGCGCGCCACGTACAGGTCGCGGTCGGCCTGGTACTCGACCTCGTCGGCGTCCACCTGGAACGGAGCGTCGAAGTCGTCGCCGGCGACGGGCGCGGGGGCGCCGAGCAAGAGCGCGAGCCCGACGAGGAGCAGCGCCGGCCCGGCCGCGCGTCGCCGGGCAGCGCCGCACCTCCGCCACGCATGGACGGCGCACGAACGAATACGCCTTCCCCCCTCGCACGCCGCGTGCAGCCGCAGCGGGGGGCCAAGCTACCGCACGCGTTCGCGCAGGGTCAACGAAGCGATGCGTCGCCCGCGCGCGCTCCGCTGCGCGCCGCGGTCCCGGTCGCGTCGTTCGGGTCGGCGGCGCCGTCCGCGAGGAACGCGGCCAGCGCGGCGCGATCGGGCACGACGAGCGCGTCGTCGACGAGGCGCACGAGCTTGCGGTCGAAGAGCTCTTGCAGACCTCGATGGGTCTCGCGCAGCGACAGGCCGGCCAGCTCGGCGAGCGAGCGCAGCGTCAGCGCCGCGCGCGCGCCGTCGCCCTGCGGCTGCGCCACGCGCAGCAGGCCGCGCGCGACGGGGCGCACCAGGTCGTTCATCCCGAGCGCGAGCAAGCGCTGCTCGAGCCCGCCCACGCGCTCCGCGAGGCGGCGCATCAGGCGGACCGCGATGTCGGGCCGCTCGAGACACATCTCGCGCACGGTCGAGGGGTCGAGGCGCAGCAGGCGCGCGTCGGTCATCGCGACGGCGCGCGCGGCGCGCACGCGGCCGAGCAGTGCGTCGGCCTCGCCGACCGGATCGCCCGGGCCGAGCCGCGCGACGAGGCGCGGGTCGTCGCCGCGGCCGGGCGCCAGCAGACCGACCTCGCCGGCCTGGATCACGAACAACGCATCGCCGGGCTCGCCCGGCTCGAAGATCGCCTCGCCCGCGCGCGCGACGCGCTCGTAGGCGCGCCGCACCGCGAGCGCGGTCTCGCCGAGGTCGCCGCCGATCCGTGCCGCGGGAGCGCTCTCCATTCCGCGACATTTCGTCCGCTCGCGCAGGCCTCTTGAGGCTCGCCGCTCGCCGTTGGCCCGCTACACGAAAGACGCCGGGCTCGCGCGCAGGTCGGTGCGAGCCGCACCGCGCCCGGTCGCGCGCGCGGCGATCAGGGCGCCGGCTGCGCGCGCGCTTCGCGCACGGCGGTTTCGAGCTGCGCGCGCGTGATGACGCCGAGGTGCAGCGAGTGGAGGTGTCCCGCCGGATCGACGACCGCGAGCGCGGGGAAGCCCTGCGCGCCGTACGCGAAGGCGAGCGACGCGTCTCCGAGCAGCACCGTGTACTCGATGCCGTGCTCGGCTGCGAAGGGCGCGACCACCTCTTCGCCGTCGACGTCCACCGCGATGCCGACCACCGCGACGTCCTGCACGGACATGGCGCGGTGGAAGGCGTTGAGCACCGGGATCTGCTCCTTGCACGGGTGGCACCACGTCGCCCAGAAGTCGATCACCAGCGTGCGTCCGGCGTAGTCGGACAGGCGCACCGTGCGGCCGTCGAGGTCCGGCAGCTCGAACGGCGGCGCCGTGCGCGGCGCGCTCGGGGCTCCCTCTCCGCAGGCGGCGAGGCACGCGGCGACCAGCGCGAGCCGCACCGCGCGGGCGATCAGAGCAGCGACTCCTCGAGGCGCACGACGACCTCCTCGAGGAAGCCGAAGTACGAGTTGAGCCGCGTCATCTGATCGGTGACGACGAGCAGGCCGACCACGACGAGGAGCGCGCCCGAGACGATCTCGACGGTGCGGAAGTGCGCGCGCAGCCGGCGCAGCGCGGCGAGGAAGCTCTCGACGCTCCACGCCGCGAGCAGGAACGGCACTGCGAGCCCGGCCGAGTACACGGTGAGCATTCCCATGCCCTGCAGCACGGTGTCGCGCGCGCCCGCGAGCGTGAGGATCCCGCCCAGGATCGGCCCCACGCACGGCGTCCAGCCGAACGCGAACGCGGCGCCGACCAGCGCGGCGCCGATCGGGCCGGCCGGCCGGTTCGGTCCCTCGAAGCGCTTCTCGCGATACAGGAACGGGATGCGGATCACGCCGGTGAGATGCAGGCCCATCGCGATGATCACGAGGCCCGCGAGCTGCGCGAAGCCGATCTCGGTTCCGAACAGCTCGAGCCGGAACGTGCGGAGCAGGCGCCCGAGCAGCGTCGCCGACGCGCCGAGCACGACGAACACGGCGGAGAAGCCGAGCACGAACGCCAGCGACGACGCCATCACGCGGCGCCGGACGTCGCCGTCCGAGCCCTGGCTGCGCAGCTCCTCGACGGAGAGGCCCGAGACCAGCGAGAGGTACGCCGGGAGCAGCGGCAGCACGCACGGCGACAGCACCGAGAGCAGGCCCGCGGCGAACGCGGTGACGAGCGAGCTGGACGCCTCCAACGTTCTCCTCGGGCGGGGCGCGGACTAGTTCGCCGAGTCGCTCCCGGCGATCGGGTCCGAGGTAGCACCGTCGAGCCCGTCTCCGCCGCTCGACACGGGCGGGGCCTCGGCGTGCCGAGCGCCGTCGGCGGGATGGCGGCCGAAGAACTCGAGCGACTTCTCGCCGCGCAGGTGCTCGGGCGTCACGACGTAGTCGCCGCGCAGCGACGGCGTGAGGATGGGCTCCGTCACGCTCTGGTCGCCCGCCGACGCGAGATAGGCCATGCCCGCGGCGACGCCGCCGCCGAGCGCGTAGAGCACCTTGGCCGGCGTGTAGACGAGCGACACCAGGCCGGCCGCGACGCCGATGCCGGCCTCGCTGTCCACCGGCTGTCGCTCCTCGTCGGCGCGTGCGGCGCCGGCGCCGAGCGCGAGCGAGGCGGCGACGGCGGCCGCGAACACGCGGGCGCCCACGGTCTTCGAGACGAACGTGTGGACGGACATCTTCCTCTCCTCTTGCGGCCGTCTCGGCTCGGCGCGCGCGCAGCTCCGAGGTTCGGAGCCCGGCCACCGGCGTGAGGCCGCATTCCCCCGCGCGTGATTGTGGCGGCGGCGCGCAGCGCTGCAACCCGGCGTTCAGGCTGCCGTCACGTCAGAAGCGGCGGGCGGTGTCGATCAGGATCGTGACCGGACCCGCGTTCACGAGCTCGACGTCCATGTCGGCGCGGAAGCGGCCGGTCACGACCGCGACCCCGAGCGCGCGCGCCTCGTCGCACACCCGCTCGACGAGCGGCTCCGCCTGCTCCGGCGGCGCGGCGTCGGCGTACGAAGGACGGCGCCCCTTGCGCGCGTCGCCGAACAGCGTGAACTGCGACACGACGCCGAGCGTTCCGCCCGCGTCGAGCAGCGACGCGTTGCGCCGGCCGTCCGCGTCGTCGAAGACGCGCAGGTGCACGAGCTTGCGCGCCAGCTCGGCCGCGCTCTCCGGGCCGTCGTCGCGCCCGACGCCGACGAGCGCGAGCAGCCCCGCTCCCATCTCGCCCACGACGGCGCCGCCGACGCGGATGCGCGCGCGCCGCACGCGCTGCGCGACGGCGCGCATGGGCCTACGGGCGCTCCTGCCGCGCGAAGCGGCCGGTGTAGCGGGCGTGGCCCTCGGTGCGCATCAGCACGATCTGGCAGAGCCGCACGCCGGCGTGGATCTGCAGCGGATGGCCCGCGACGTTCGACATCTCGAGCACCTGGCGGTTCGCGACGCCGGGCTGCACGAACGCCGACGTCACGTGGATCATCAGCCCGAGCCGCGCGAAGCGGCTGCGTCCTTCGAGGAAGCCGCACAGGTCCGTCGGCAGCGTGATCTTCTCTTCGGTGATGCCGTGGATCGTTCCGCCCGGCATCAGCACGTACGGCTCGTCGAGCGTGCGCTCGACGGAGTGGTCGCGAAAGTCTTCGGCGTCGCGGATCGGGATCACGTCGCCGCCGGGCACGAGCACGCGGATCTCGCGGCCGAGCGTGAGGTCGATCGACGCGGGTCCGATCTGCTCGCGGTCGAGCGGCTCGATGCGCAAACGCCCGGATTCGAGCTCGTGCACGATCGCGTCGCGGGTCAGGACGGCCATGGAGTCGCGCACCTTTCGCCGGACGGAGCTCGAAGGGCGCGCATGGTACCGTACGCGGATGCACCCCTACTTCGACGTCCCCGTGCCGACCGTGATCGGCCATCGCGGCGCTTCGGGTGAGCTTCCCGAGAACACCATCGCGTCCTTCGGCCTCGCCGTGACCCAGGGCGCGCGCATCCTCGAGAGCGACGTCCACCTCAGCCGCGACGGCGCGCTCGTGCTGATCCACGACGACGTGCTCGAGCGCACCACCGACGGACGCGGCCGCGTCGCCGATCACACGCTCGCCGAGCTGCGCGCGCTCGACGCGGGGCACCTCTTCTCGCCGGCGGGCGACGGGACGTTTCCCTTTCGCGGGCGGGGACTTCAGATTCCGACTCTCGAGGAAGCCCTGATGGCGTTCCCCGCGCTGCACTGGAACCTCGAGATCAAGGAGCACATCCCGGCGCTGATCGACGAGACGATCGCGACGGTGCGCAAGCTCGGCCGCGAGGAGAGCGTGCTGCTGGCCGCGGCGGAGGATCCGATCATGCGCGACCTGCGCGCCGCGCTCGCGCGCACCGGCACGCGCAGCGCGGTGGGCGCGTCGGTGGGCGACGTGCTCGCGTTCGTGCGCGCGGCGCTCGACGGCGCGCCGCCGCCGCCCGGTCCGATGGCGCTCCAGGTGCCGCCCGGCTTCGGCGACCGCCCGCTCGTGACGCGCCAGTTCGTCGAGCACGCGCACGCGCACGGACTCGTCGTGCACGTGTGGACGGTCAACGAGCCGGCCGAGATGCACCGGCTCCTCGACCTCGGCGTGGACGGCATCATGTCCGACTTCCCGGGGCGCGTGGCCGCGGTGCTCGCCGAGCGCGGTGTCCGACGAGGCTGAGCGGCCGTCGCCGTTCGTCGCAGCGCAGCTCGGACGCCTGCGCGCGACGGCGCCGCTCGGCCCGTGCCTCGACCTCGCGTGCGGACGCGGCCGTCACGCGCGCCTGCTCGCGCGTGCGGGGCTGCGCGTCGTCGCGCTCGACCGCGACGCCGCCGCGCTGCGCGAAGTCGCGTCGCGCGCGCGGCGCGAGTCGCTCGCGATCTCGCCGCTGCGCGCCGACGCCGAGTCGCCGCACGGCCTGTGCCTGCGCGACGCTCGCTTCGGCGCGGTGGTGGTGACGCGCTTTTTGTTCCGCCCGCTCGCGCAGCGCATCGAGGCGCTGCTCGCGCCCGGCGGCGTGCTCGTCTACGAGACCTTCACGATTCGCCAGAGAGAGCTGGGCCATGGTCCCAGGAATGCGGCGTTCCTGCTCGAGGAGGGCGAGCTGCCGCGGCTCTTTCCCGGCCTCGCGATCGAGGCGCACCGCGAAGGGCTCGCCGGCGAGCCGACCGCGAGCTGGCTCGCCGGCGTCGCCGCGCGCAAGCCCGGCTAAGCGCTCGAAGCGAGCCGCTCGAGCGCCCAGCGCGCGTGCTCGGCGAGCAGCGCGTCGGGTCCGTGCAAGTGGCGTTCGATCGCGGGAACGAGCGAGCGATCGCCGGAGTTGCCCGCGGCGACCAGCGCGTTGCGCAGCAGGAAGCGGTGCTTCGCGCGGCGCAGCGCGGTGCGGCGCGTCGCCGCGCGCCACGCGTCCTCGTCCAGCGAGAGCAGCCAGGCGAGCGCCGGCCGCACCCACGCCGGCGGCGCCGCGAGCGCGGCGCGCAGGCCGCCGCGATCGGGCGGGATCGTGCGGCGCGTGCGGCGGTTCCACGGGCACACGTCCTGGCAGACGTCGCAGCCGAACACCCAGTCGCCCTGCGGCGCGCGCAGCGGCTCCGGGATCGCGCCGCGCAGCTCGATCGTCGTGTACGCGAGACACTTCGATGCGTCGAGCGCGTACGGCTCTGGGAAGGCGTCCGTAGGGCAGGCGTCGAGGCAGGCGCGGCACGTGCCGCAGTGGTCGGGCTCGCGCGCGTCCGGCACGAGCTCGAGGTCGCACACGAGCGCGCCGAGGAAGAGGAAGGAGCCGAGCTCCGGATCGATCAGGCACGTGTTCTTGCCGATCCAGCCGAGCCCCGCCTGCGCCGCGACCACGCGCTCGAGCAGCGGCCCGGTGTCGACGTAGGCGCGCCAGCGCACCGGCCGCGCGGCGAGCGCCTCGAGCGCCTCGCCCAGCGCGCGCAGCCGCTCCTTCATCACGTCGTGGTAGTCGGCGCCGCCGGCGTAGCGCGCGACGCGCCCCGTCGCGCTCGCCGCGCGCGCCGGCGCGGGCTCCGGCTCGGCGCGGTCGTACACGAGCGCGACGACCAGCGCCGAGCGCGCGCCCTCGAAGAGCGCGCGCGGATCGACGCGCGGCTCGACGTTGCGCTCCATCCACGCCATCTCGCCGTGGCGGCCGCGCGCGATCCAGTCCGGATAGCGGCGCGACTCGGGCGTCGGACCGAGCTGCGCGATGCCGGCGCGGTCGAAACCGAGCGCGAGCGCGAGCGCGCGGAGCCGCTCCTCGAGTCGCAGCGCAGCCGCGAGATCGGTCGCCACGCGCGGGGTCCTCCCGGCTCACGCTAGCCGACGCGCGCGCGCGCTTCGCGGGTCCGGCGCGCGGCGGCCGCCTGCTAGAGTCGGCGCGCATGCCGACCTCCCCCGTGCGCATCGCCGGCGCGTCCGGCTTCTGGGGCGATCGCAACGACGCCCTGCTCGATCAGGTCCGCGGCGGCCCCGTCGACTTCGTGCTGCTCGACTATCTCGCCGAGATCACGATGTCGATCCTGCGCGTGAAGAAGCTGCGCGACCCGAACGCGGGCTATGCGGGCGACTTCGTGAAGGCGATGAAGCCCGCGCTCGGCGACGTCGTGGCGCGCGGCGTGCGCGTCGTGACGAACGCCGGCGGCATGAACCCGCGCGCCTGCGCCGAGGCGCTCGCCCAGCTCGCGCGCGAGCAGGGTCACGCCGGCCTCGCGATCGGGCTCGTCGAGGGCGACGACGTCGCCGACCAGCTCGGCGCGCTCGCAGAAGCGGGCGCAGAGTCTTCCGCGTCACCGGGCGCGCTCGCGAACATGGACACGGGCGCCGCGTTCTCGACGATCCGCGAGCGCGTGATGTCGGCGAACGTCTACCTCGGCGCGGATCCGATCGCGGAGGCGCTGCGCCAGGGCGCGCAGATCGTCGTGACGGGCCGCTGCACCGACTCGGCGCTCGCGCTCGGCCCCCTGCTCTTCCGCCACGGCTGGCGCGCGGACGACTGGAACCGGCGCGCGGCGGGCGTCGTCGCCGGTCACGTGATCGAGTGCGGCGGGCAGGCGAGCGGCGGCAACTTCGCGGGCGGCTGGGAGTCGGTGCCCGACCTCGCGAACCTCGGCTACCCGATCGCCGAGGTCGAGGCGAACGGCGACTTCGTCGTCACCAAGCACCCGGGCCTCGGCGGCCTGGTGAACGCGGCGGTCGTGAAGGAGCAGCTCCTCTACGAGATCGGCGACCCGCGCGCGTACCAGACGCCCGACGCGACCGTCGATTTCACGAGCTTCACGCTGACCGACGAGGGCAACGACCGCGTCCGCATCGCCGGCGTGCGCGGCGCGCCGCCGCCTCGACACCTCAAGGTGTCGATCTCGTACCAGGACGGCTGGACCAACGCGGTCGGGCTCACCTTCGTGTGGCCGCACGCGATCGAGCGCGCGCAGGCGACCGAGCGGCTGCTGCTCGAGCGCGCGGCGAAGCTCGGCATCCAGATCGACGAGCACCACGTCGACTGGATCGGCGTGAACGGCGCGCACGGCCCGATGGCGCCGCGGCCGGAGCAGGAGCCCAACGAGCTGCTCTTCCGCATGGCGATCCGCACGCGCGACCGCGACTCCGCCAAGCGCTTCGGCGAAGAGATCGCGCCGCTCGTGCTCTCGGGCCTGCCGGGCGCGTGCTCCGGCCTGCTGACCGGCCGCCCCGAGCCGCGCCCGATCGTGAACTTCTGGCCCGCGCTCGTGCCGAAGGACGCCGCGACGCCGCGCGTCGAGGTGATCCGCGCGTGAAGACCGCGCTCTACAACCTCGCGCACGCGCGCGCCGGCGACAAAGGCGACGCCTGCAACGTGGGCGTGATCGCGCGCCGGCCCGAGTACTGGCCGATCCTGCAGCGCGAAGTCACGGCGGACCGCGTCGCGCAGTGGTTCGGCGACTGGTGCCGCGGCGGCGTCGAGCGCTACGAACTGCCGAACCTCCAGGCGCTCAATTTCGTGCTGCGGCGCGCGCTCGACGGCGGCGGCCTCGTGTCGCTGCGGCTCGACACGCAGGGCAAGACCTACGGTTACGCGCTGCTGCGGATGGAGGTCGACGTGCCCGACGATCTCGCCGTGGAGCGACTCGTCTAGCCGCAGCGCGCGACCGCGCCGCGCACGGGCCACGGTATGCTGCGCGCTCCCACCGATCCGGAGGAAGCTCGATGCCGCTCGAGGAAGGCAAGAAGGCGCCGGCGTTCAAGCTGACGGACGCCGACGGCAACACCGTCTCGCTCGCGGACTTCGCCGGCAAGGACCTCGTCCTCTACTTCTACCCGAAGGACGACACGCCGGGCTGCACGAAGGAAGCGTGCGGCTTCCGCGACGCGTGGAAGGAGATCCAGAAGCTCGGCGCGATCGTGGTGGGCGTGTCGCCCGACTCGGGGGCGTCGCACCAGAAGTTCGCGGCCAAGTACAGGCTGCCCTTCCCGCTGCTCTCGGATCCCGACAAGAAGGCGATGACCGCGTACGGCGCGTTCGGCGAGAAGATGCTGTACGGCAAGAAGACGGTCGGCGTGATCCGCTCGACGGTGTGGATCGGGCCGGACGGCAAGGTGAAGAAGCACTGGGCGCGCATCGCGAAGGCCGAGGCGCATCCCGATCAGGTGCTCGCGGCGCTCGAGAGCGGGAAGTCCTGAATGCCGCGCCAGTTCCCGGACGGGTTCTTCTGGGGCGCGGCGACCGCCTCGTATCAGATCGAGGGCGCCTGGCAGGCCGACGGCAAGGGCGAGTCGATCTGGGACCGCTTCTCGCACACGCCCGGCAAGGTGAAGCTCGGACACACCGGCGACGTCGCGTGCGACTCGTACCACCGCTTCCCCGAAGACATCGCGCTGCTGAAGGAGATGGGGCTCACGAGCTACCGCTTCTCGATCGCGTGGCCGCGCATCCAGCCGACCGGGCGCGGCGCCGCGAACCGCGCGGGCCTCGACTACTACGGGCGGCTCGTCGACGCGCTGCTCGCCGCCGGCATCCGGCCCTTTCCGACGCTCTACCACTGGGACCTGCCGCAGGCGCTCGAGGACGACGGCGGCTGGCCCCACCGCGACCTCGCCGGCCGCTTCGCCGACTACGCCGAGATCGTCGTGCGCGCGCTCGGCGACCGCGTGAAGGGCTGGATGATCTTCAACGAGCCCAACATCTTCACGACGATGGGCTACCTGCTCGGGATCCACGCGCCCGGGCGGCGCGATCCCGAAGCGTTCCTGCGCGCGACGCACGTCGTGAACCTGGCGCACGGCGACGCCTTCCGCGCGATGCGCGCGGCGCGCGGCGACCTCTCGATCGGCACCGCGTTCAACATGAGCGCCGTCGAGCCGGCCAGCGACTCGGTCGCCGACGCCGACGCCGCCGAGCGCTGGCACCGCTTCATGAACGAGTGGTTCCTGCGGCCGTCGCTGCGCGGCGAGTATCCCGAAGCGCACCCGAAGGGGCTGCCGGAGTCGGCGATGGGGATCGAGGCCGGCGACTTCGCGCGCATGCGCGCGCCGCTCGACTTCGTGGGCATCAACCTCTACACGCGCGCCATCGTGAAGGCGCTGCCGGGCGACGGCGGGCCGCTCTCGCTCGGCGTGCTGCCGGTCGGCGGCGTCGGCGGCGACGCCGGCCCGAAGACCGACTTCGGCTGGGAGGTCTGGCCCGACGCGCTCCACCAGATCCTGGTGCGCATCTCGAAGGACTACGACCGGCCGCCGATCGAGATCACCGAGAACGGCTGCTCGTACGCGGACGCGCCCGACGCGCGCGGCGTCGTCGACGACACGCGCCGCATCGCGTTCTACCGCGGCTACCTCGAGGCGGTGCACCGCGCGATCGCGGACGGCGCCGACGTGCGCGGCTATCACGCCTGGTCGCTGCTCGACAACTTCGAGTGGGCGGAGGGCTACGAGCAGCGCTTCGGCATCGTCTGGGTGGACTTCGAGACGGGCCGCCGGATCCTGAAGGAATCGGGCCGCTGGTACGGGGGCGTGGCGCGCGCCAACGCGCTGCCGGACTGAGGAGCACGCCAGCGCATGGACGGGGCGACGTTCCTCTGGTTCGCGGCCGGCCTCGTGCTGCTCGTCGCCGGCGCCGAGCTACTCGTGCGCGGCGCGTCGCGGCTCGCCGGCGCGTTCGGCATCTCGCCGCTCGTGATCGGGCTGACCGTCGTCGCGTACGGCACCAGCACGCCCGAGCTGGCGGTGGCGGTGCAGGCGGGCTTCGACGGCCGCGCCGACCTCGCCGTCGGCAACGTCGTCGGCTCCAACGTCTTCAACATCCTGTTCATCCTCGGCACGTGCGCCGCGATCGCGCCGCTCGTGGTGCAGGCGCAGGTGGTGCGGCGCGAAGTGCCGATCATGATCGGCGCCTCGCTGCTCGCCGCGCTGCTCGGCATCGACGGGCGCTACGGCATGCTCGACGGCGCGCTGCTGACGGCGGGCATCGCGTTCTACAGCGTGTCGTCGATCGTACAGAGCCGGCGCGAGTCGAAGGCCGTGCAGGAGGAGTACGCGCACGAGTTCGGCGCGCCGGCCGCCGGGCATGGCGGCGGCCTCGCCGTGCAAGTCGCGCTGATCGCGGTCGGCCTCGTGCTGTTGATCCTGGGCGCGCGCTGGCTGGTGCACAGCGCCGTGACGGTGGCGCAGGCGCTCGGCGTCTCGGAGGTGGTGATCGGCCTGACGATCGTGGCCGCCGGCACGTCGCTGCCCGAGGTCGCGGCGTCGCTGGTCGCGACGCTGCGCGGCGAGCGCGACATCGCGATCGGCAACGTGATCGGGAGCAACATCTACAACGTCCTCGCGATCCTCGGCATCGCGAGTCTGGTGACGCCGGGCGGGCTCTCGGTCGCGCCGTCGATCCAGACCTTCGACGGCCCGGTGATGATCGCGGTCGCGCTCGCGTGCCTGCCGCTCTTCTTCACGGGCCGCCGCGTCGCGCGCTGGGAGGGGCTGCTCTTCCTCGCCTACTACTTCGCCTACGCCGCGTACCTCGTGCTCGACGCGGTCGGCCACGACGCGCTCCCTGCGTACTCCGCGGTGATGCTCGAGTTCACGATGCCGCTCACCGCGATCACGATCGCGGTCGTGACGTTCCGCGAGCTGCGCGCGCACCGCGGCGGCGGCGGCGGCCCCGACCCGGCCTCGCGCGCCTGAACGCACGCGCCGAAGCGGTTCTCGCGCGCCGCCGCCGCCGGACTTCACTGGATCACGATGTTGTTGCCGGCGCCGCCGTCGAGCACGTCGAGGCCCGGCCCGCCCTGGAGCACGTCGTCCCCGTCGCCGCCGTACAGCACGTCGGGGCCGTCGCCGCCGATCAGCACGTCGTCGTCCTCGTCGCCCCACGCCGTCAGCGCGATGCCGGACGCGGCGAGGCCGGCGGCCTGCACGACGTCGTCTCCCGTCTTCAGGCCGACGACGAGCGAGTCGAGCGGGTTCTCGGCGCCGGTGATCGAGACGTCGGTGGGAAGGCCCGTGCACCATACTTCGGCCGCGTCGCCGGCGATCGTCACGGAGTCCGCGAGCGGCGTGCCGTGCACGATGACCGCGTCCGACGCCCCGTCGCTCGCGCCGAACCCGTTGGAGAGGTCGACGTGCAGCGCGACGAGGTCCGTCCCCGTCGTGTCGTACAGGCTGACGGAGTCCACGCCGCCGCGCGCGACGAACTCGATCGCCTCGACGTCGTCGAGCTCCTCGGTGACGTTGGCGATGTCGCGGAAGAAGCGCACCCGGTCGCCGACCGCCGAGACACTGATGTTCTCGCCCGCGTTGCTGCCGTTGAAGAGCAGCGTGTCGAAGCCGCCCTCGCCGTCCACGGCGTCGTTGTCGTCGCCCGGGTTCCACACGAAGGTGTCGTCTCCGCCGCCCATCATGGCGCTGTCGCCGCCGTCCCCGCCGTTGAACGTCTCGTCGCCGGCGCCGCCGATCAGGAGGTCCACGCCGAGCCCGCCGTTGTACGTCGTCTGCATCGTGGCGGCCGCCACCTGGGAGAACACGACGTCCGCGCCGCCCAGCACGTTGACGACGAGCGCGTCGCCGGCCTCGTGCCCGGCGATCTCGACGCCGGCCGCGAGGCCCGACACCGTGATGCCGGCGGCGTCGCCCGCGAGCTCGAGCTGGTCGTCGCCATTGGTGCCCATGAGGTGGACGAGGTCCGCCTGTCCGTCGCCGCCGCCTTGGCTGCCCGCGAGGTCGACGGCGACGCGCGCGACGCCGGTGCCCGTCAAGTCGTGCACGAAGACGGCGTCCACGCCGCCCCGCGCGAAGTACTCGATCGCCTCGACGCCGCCGAGGCTGGTCGAGACGGCGTCCACGTTGCGGTACAGATTCGCCCGCCCGGCGCTCGTGTAGATCTCCACGTTCTCGGCGACGTCGGCGCCGTGGAACGCCAGCGTGTCGGCGCCGTCCTCGCCCTCGACCGTGTCGAGCTCGTCGCCGGGGTACCACACGAAGCGGTCGTCTCCGTCGCCGAGCAGCGCCACGTCGTTGCCGGGCCCGCCGTCGACCTCGTCGTCGCCGGAGCCGCCGATCAGCACGTCGGCGCCGCCGCCGCCGTCGAGCCGCGCGTCGGGCAGCGCGCCGCCGCTCTCGTCGATCGCGAGGTAGTCGTTGCCGCCGCGGCCCTTCATCACGATGCGCACGGTGTTGGCCGGCGTCGGCACGCCGCCGCGGATCGGGATCTGTCCGCCGTTCAAGACGATGGCGCCGCCGGACACGCTCGCCGAGACGAGATCGCCGGCGCCCGTGCCGTAGTAGACGAGCACGCCCGACGCGGGCGAGAACTGCGCGCCGGTCGGCTCGCAGCCCGCGGCGAAGAGCGCGGCGAAGCCGAGCGCGAGCAGCGAAGCAGTGGACGAGAGACGCGAGGCAGCCGGATCCATGAAACGAATCTCCTTGGTGTCGGATGGCGGCGACTCTCGCCTGCGACGCGACTACTGCCTTTACCGGCCGCGTACCGTTTCCTTACGCGAGGGCGACCGGCCGCCCGCCCGCTCGCGCGCAAGCGCGCGGCGCTCCAGCGGAATCAGGACGTGCCGCCGCGCCCAAAGCGAGTACCCTGCCGGGCTCGCCGCGCGCGCCGCGGCGCCGGAGGACGCGTTTGGAGATGCAGGACCGCTTGATCTTCCTGATCGGGTCGCCGCGCTCGGGCTCGACGCTGACCGCCCGCATGCTGGGCGCCCACTCCGCGATCTGCGCGCCGCCCGAGACGCACCTGCTGACGCCGCTCGCGCACCTCGGCTTCTACGGCACCGTCGAGAAGGCGCCCTACGACCCGATCATTACGCGCCAGGCCGCGCACGAGCTGGTGCGCGCGCTGCCCGGCGGCGAGGAGGACTACCTCGCCGCGCTGCGCGCGTGCAGCGACGCCGTGTACGAGCGCCTGCTGGCGGCCTCCGGCCGCGAGCTGCTGCTCGAGAAGACGCCCGCCTACGCGCTCGTCCTGGACTTCCTCGCCAAGCTGTATCCGAAGGCCAAGTACCTGGTGCTGACGCGCCACCCGCTCGCCGTGTGGTCGTCGTACGTCGAGTCGTTCTTCGACGGCGACCACGAGGCCGCGCACCGCAACAACCCGCTGCTCGAGCGCTACGTGCCCGCGATCGCGCGCTTCCTGCGCGAACGGCCGGTGCCGATCCTGCCGCTCCGCTACGAGACGCTGGTCCAGGAGCCCGACGCCGAGATGCGCCGCGTGTGCGAGTTCCTCGGCATCGCCTTCGAGCCCGGCATGGTCGAGTACGGCCGCGAGGGCGCCGCGCAGCCGAAGGCCGCGGCCGGCCTCGGCGATCCCATCACCGTCGCGCGCGAGAGCCGGCCGACGACGAAATCCGTCGCGAAGTGGGCGAGCGAGATGGCGCGCTCGCCCGGCCAGCTCGAGCAGGCGCGCGAGATCCTGGACCGGCTCGCCGACGAGGACCTCGAGACCTGGGGCCATCCGCGCGCCGCCATCCTCGAGCAGCTGGGCGCCGTCACGCCCGGCGGCCCGCCCCGCAAGCGCTCCTGGAACCGCTACGCGCTCGAACGGCGCCTGCTGGTGCGCCTGCGCAAGAACATCCACCAGAACGCCCTCGGCCGCGTCGTCACGCGCGTGCGCTTCGTGTGCGACGTGCTCCTGCGCTAGGCGGGTGCTAAGCCTGACCAGAGCCCGAGGAGATCCCGATGGACCGCAACGCATCCGAGACCGCGCACGCCGACGCTCCGCAGCTCCCGCGAGCCGGCCAGACCTGGCAGCAGCCCGCCTTCGAGGTGATCTGCCTCGCCTGCGAGCTCTCCGCCTACGCCCCCGACGACGGCGGCCCGCTCTTCTAGCCCTCCCCATGTCGGAGCTCGCCTCGCGCGACTGCGTCCCCTGCAAGGGGGCCGTGCCGCCGCTGCGCGGCGAGGCGCTCGTCGTCCTCCACGAGCAGCTCGGCGGGGAGCCCGGCGGCTGGCGCGTCGTCGACGAGCACCACCTCGAGAAGGACTACCGCTTCCGCAACTTCGCCGACGCCCTCGCGTACGTGAACCGCGTCGGCGCGATGGCCGAGCAGCAAAAGCACCACCCCGACCTCTTTCTCAGTTGGGGCCGCGTCCAGGTGAAGATCTGGACGCACAAGATCGACGGCCTCACCGAGAGCGATTTCGTGTTCGCCGCCAAGTGCGACGCACTCGCCGCCCCGCCTACCCCCAACGCTCCGTAATTCTTCCTGCTCATCCCGACAGGCTCGCCGCACGCAATCCAATGAGGCGCGCTGCGTACTGACCGGCTCTGGATCGAAGAACCCCGCCTAGCGCAACCCAAAGGCGCAGCACGACAGCCGCGCACGGCGCCCCGCACCGCAGCAGCGCTCCCGCCCCTACGAAGCCGCACGGTGCGCGCGAAGCGCGCCCGTACACCCGCGACGCACAACGCGCACGATCAGGCTGCTCAGCTGCGCCGGCCGCGCGGTACGGCGTCGCGCGCCGCGCGGCGGTCGTGCGCGGCCGGCGTCAGCTGCAGCAGACCCCACCCGCAACCCGCGCGTGCCGCGCAGCCCAATTCCGACACCGCCCCGCTCGTCACCCGAGCAGCGAACGGAGCACGTAGAGCAGGATCCCGCCGTGGCGGTAGTACTCGACCTCCGTCGGCGTATCGATCCGCGCCCGCACCCGGAACTCGCGCACGCGGCCGTCGTCGCTCGTGGCGCGCACCGTGAGCGCCCGCCCGTCCGCGAACCCGCTCGCGATCGCCACGCGCAGGCCGAGCACGTCGTAGCGCTCCTTGCCGGTGAGCCCGAGCGACGCAGCGCTCTCGCCGGGCACGAACTCGAGCGGCAGCACGCCCATGCCGACGAGGTTCGAGCGGTGGATGCGCTCGTAGCTCTGCGCGATCACCGCGCGCACGCCGAGCAGCGCGGGCCCCTTGGCGGCCCAGTCGCGGCTCGAGCCCGAGCCGTACTCCTGGCCCGCCAGGATCACGAGCGGGACGCCTTCCTTCCGGTAGCGCTCGGAGGCGTCGAAGATCGACATCGCCGCGCCGCTCGGCAGGTGCACCGTGACGCCGCCCTCGGTGCCGGGCGCGAGCTGGTTGCGCAGGCGCACGTTCGCGAACGTGCCGCGCACCATCACCTCGTGGTTGCCGCGCCGCGAGCCGTACGAGTTGAAGTCGCGCTTCGCGACGCCCTGCCCGAGCAGGTACAGCTCGGCGGGCGTCTCCTTGCCGATGTTGCCCGCGGGCGAGATGTGGTCCGTGGTCACGCTGTCGCCGAGCCAGGCGAGCACACGCGCGCCCTCGATCTCCGCGACGTGCGACGGCGCCTCGCGCGGCATGCCGTCGAAGTACGGCGGCCGGCGCACGTAGGTCGAGGCGGGCTCCCACGCGAAGCGCTCGCCCTGCGGCACCGGCAGCGCGCGCCACAGATCGTCGCCGCGGAAGACGTCGGCGTACGTGCTGCGGAACAGGCCCGAGCCGACGTGACGCTCCACCACCTCGGCGATCTCCGCGCTCGTCGGCCACACGTCGCGCAGGTACACCGGCTGCCCGTCGCGACCGGCGCCGAGCGGCTCGGTCACGAGGTCGACGTCCATGCGGCCCGCGAGCGCGTAGGCGACCACGAGCGGCGGCGACATCAGGTAGTTCGCGCGCACGGCGGGGTGCACGCGCGCCTCGAAGTTGCGGTTGCCCGAGAGCACCGACACGACGACGAGCTGGCCGCGGTCGATCGCCTCCTGCACCGGATCCGGCAGCGGCCCCGAGTTGCCGATGCAGGTCGTGCAGCCGTAGCCGACCAGGTGGAAGCGGAGCTGCTCGAGATACGGCAGCAGGCCGGCCGCCTTCAGGTAGCCCGTGACGACCTGCGAGCCCGGCGCCAGCGACGTCTTCACCCACGCCGGCGTCTCGAGCCCCTTCTCCACCGCCTTCTTCGCGACGAGCCCGGCCGCCAGCATCACGCTCGGGTTCGAGGTGTTGGTGCAGCTCGTGATCGCGGCGATCACCACCGAGCCGTGTCGCAGCGCGAACGACTCGCCGTCGAGCTCGGCGTCGACCGCCGCGGCCGCGGCGGCGCCCTTCGAGAGCTCGGGCAGCGCGCTCGCGAACGACTGCTTCGCGGCCGAGAGCGCGACGCGGTCCTGCGGCCGGCGCGGGCCGGCGAGGCTCGGCTCGATCGTCTCGAGGTCGAGGTCGAGCCGCTCGGAGTAGGTGGCCTCCGGCGTCGACGCGTCGTGGAAGACGCCCTGCTCCTTCAGGTACGCCTCCACCAGCGCGACGTGCTCGTCGCTGCGGCCGGACAGGCGCAGATAACGCAGCGTCTCGGCGTCCACGGGGAACATCGCGCAGGTGGCGCCGTACTCCGGACACATGTTGGAGATCGTCGCGCGGTCGGCGAGCGGGAGCTGCGCGAGCCCGGGCCCGAAGAACTCGACGAACTTCCCCACCACGCCGTGCTTGCGCAGCAGCTCGGTGACGCGCAGCACCAGGTCGGTCGCGGTGGCGCCCTCGCGCAGCCTGCCGCTGATCTTCACGCCGACGACGCGCGGCACCAGCATCGCGACCGGCTGGCCGAGCATCGCGGCCTCGGCCTCGATGCCGCCGACGCCCCAGCCGAGCACGCCGAGCCCGTTGATCATCGTGGTGTGCGAGTCGGTCCCGACGAGCGTGTCGAAGTACGCCTGCGGCAGCCCGCTCGCGCCACGCGCGCCCTCGCCCGCCATCACCACGCGCCCCAGGTACTCGAGGTTCACCTGGTGCACGATGCCCGTGCCGGGCGGCACGACCTGGAAGTCGTCGAACGCGGACTGGCCCCAGCGCAGGAACGCGTAGCGCTCGCGGTTGCGCTCGAACTCGCGCTCGACGTTCACGCGGAACGCGTCCGACGTGCCGAACGCGTCCACCTGCACCGAGTGGTCGATCACCAGCTCGACCGGCTGGAGCGGGTTGATCTTCTTCGGATCGCCGCCCATGGCCGCCATCGCGTCGCGCATCGCGGCGAGGTCCACGACGCACGGCACGCCGGTGAAGTCCTGGAGCACGACGCGCGCCGGCAAGAAGGTGAGCTCGCGGTCCGGCTCGGCCTTCGCGTCCCAGCGCGCGAGCGCCTCGACGTGGTCGGGCGTCACGTTGCGGCCGTCCTCGTTGCGCAGCAGGTTCTCGAGCAGCACGCGCAGCGAGTACGGCAGCCGGCCGACCGGCAGCCCGCGCGCGTCGAGCGCGTCCAGGGCGAAGATCTCGAGCTCGCGATCGCCCACCCGCAGCGAACGCCGCGCGCCGAAGCTGTTCATGCCGGTCCCCCATCACGAATGAGCCGCGTGAACGTTCAACCTAGCGCGCGCGGCCATCCTGCCGATAGGCTTGGCCGCCCATGCCGCTCGATCCCGACAGCCTGGAGCGCCTCGTCCCCGGCGCGCTCGACGCGGCCGACGCCGCCGCGCAGGAGACGCTCGCGCTGCACGTCGAGCGCTATGCGTGGGCCGCGCGCGCGGCGCGCCCGGGCCGCGTGCTCGATTGCGCCTGCGGCGTCGGCTACGGCACGCGCATCCTGCTCGAGCGCAATCGCGCGCTCGGGCCCGCCGTCGGCGTCGACGTGTCGCCGGACGCGGTGGCGCACGCGAACGCGCACTACGCGGACGCGCGCACGCGCTTCGTCGCCTGCGACGCGCTCGCCTTCGAGGACGCCGGCGGCTTCGACACGATCGTGAGCCTGGAGACGATCGAGCACGTCGAGTCGCCCGAGCGGCTTCTCGCGAAGCTGGTGTCGCTGCTGCGGCCCGGCGGCGTGCTGATCGGCTCGGTGCCGATCACGCCGTCCGTCGACTTGAATCCGCACCACCGCCACGACTTCACGACGCGCTCGTTCCTCGCGCTCGGCGCGCGCCACGGCCTCGCCGTGCGCGACCGCTTCGTGCAGGTGCAGCGCCTCGCGCTCGCGAGCGCCTGGCGCGGGCGCCGCTTCACGCGCGAGAAGCTGCGGCCCAACCTGCCCGGCTACTACCTCTCGCATCCCGGCGCGCTCGCCCGCCGCGTCGGAGCGACGCTGCGGCACGGGCTCGCGAACCACTACCTCACGGTCGCGTGGCGGCGGAGCGACGCGTGAACGCGCCCGGCGTCGTCGTGATCCCCGCGTACAACGAAGAGGCGACGCTGCCGGCGCTGCTCGCGGAGCTGCGGGCGGCGCTGCCCGGCGCCGAGATCGCGGTCGTGGACGACGGCTCGCGCGACCGCACGGGCGAGCTCGCCGCGCGCGCCGGCGCGCGCGTGCTGCGGCACCCGTACAACCTCGGTTACGGGGCCGCGCTCCAGACCGGTTACAAGTACGCGCTGCGGCGCGGCGCGCCGTGGGCGGTGCAGATGGACGCGGACGGGCAGCACCTGCCCTCGCAGCTCGCGGCGCTCGTCGAGCCGGTCGCGGGCGGCGCGTGCGACGTCGCGATCGGGTCGCGCTTCCTCGAGCCCACCGGCTACGAGATGGGCGCGCTGCGCGGCGCGGGACGCCAGGCGATCCGCGCGCTGGCGCGCCTCGCGGGCCTCGACGTCACGGATCCCACCTCGGGATTGCAGGCGCTCGGGCCGCGCGCGCTCGCGCTCTACGCGGGCGACTGGTTCCCGAGCGACTATCCCGATCTCGACGTGCGCGTCACCGCGGCGCGCGCGGGACTCGTCGTGCGGGAGGTGCCGGTGCGCATGGCGGCCGGCACGCGCGCCTCGACGCTGCACTCGGGCTGGAAGCCGCTGTACTACGCCTACAAGATGCTGCTCTCGCTCTGGGCGGCGGCAACCACTCGGCGCTAGCTTCCCCGCCTGCGCTGGGTGTGGCCGCAACGACGGCCTGAGACGCGGATGTCAGTCGAGTCGTCTGGCTTCGCCGCGAAGCCCTCGAACCTGATCCGGCCAAGTCGCGCGTCGCCCGCCCCTGCGCGCGCGCGCGGTGGAACCGGCGTAGGGAAGCGACATGGCCACCGCCTCTCCGCTCGAAACCGCGATCGCCTCCGTCATCACGCGCGAGCCGCTGCCCGGCTCGCGCAAGATCCACGTCGAAGGAACGCTGCCCGGCGTGCGCGTCCCGATGCGCGAGGTGCGCCAGTCGCCGACGCGCCGCACGGGCGCGAACGGCGAGCCCGCCTTCGAAGAGAACCCGCCGATCGTGCTGTACGACACGTCGGGGCCGTACACCGACCCCGCCGTCGAGATCGACGTGCGCCGCGGCCTCGCGCCGCTGCGCCTCGACTGGATCCTCGCGCGCGGCGACGTCGAGCCGGCGCCCGCGCCCGGCTCGGCGTACGCGCGCGCGCGCGCCGGCGACGCGCG
>QEVM01000292.1 GCA_003576805.1 Pseudomonadota bacterium
GACGACCGCCGCCGCGCCGGCCGCCGGCGCGCCCGCGCCGACGCCGTAGCTCGGCGCGCATCGCTGCGCAGCGGGCGGCGTCGCGAGACGCCGCGGGTATGCTCCGTCCTTCATGGCACGTTCGGCCGGGACAAGCTGGCGGCACGTCCTTCCGTGGGTCGTGTCGGTCGCGCTCCTCGTCTACGTCTTCGGCTGGGCGACGGACTGGGAGCGGCTGCGCGCCGCGACCGAAGCGGCCAACGTGCCGCTCTTCCTCGCGTTCGCTTCGGCGGACCGCATTGCCTTCTTCGTCGTGTGGACGCTGCTGCAGGCGCTCGCGCTGCGCCGCTTCGTCTCGAACGTGCCGGTCCGCTCGGTGGTCGCCGTGCGCGGCGGCTCGGAGCTGCTGCGCACCGTCAGCAACCCGCTCTCGGACGCGGCGTTCTTCCTCGGCCTGAGCGAGCTGGCCGGGCGCCGCATGGAGGCGGTGCTCGCGTCCGCGCTCGTCCCCATGCTGTGTCACTTCTTCGTGATGCTGTGCATGATGACGCTCGCCCTGCCCTTTCTGCCGGGCGGCGTCGCGGCCAACCGCGACGTGCTCGTCACCACCGCCGTGCTGTGGGCGGCGTGGATCGCGGTGGGCGTCGGCGTGCGGCTCTCGGCGACGCGCGGCCTGCGCTTTCCCGGCGCCGCCGGCATCCGCGCCTGGCTCGAGCGCTTTCCGCTGCGCGCGATCCGGCCGTTCCTGCTCGGCTTCGTCGGGCTCGTCGCCTTCGACGTGGTGATCCAGAAGCTCGCCTCGCTCGCGTTCGGCGTGGACATCCCGTGGGTCGAGCTCGCGGCGCGCATCCCGATGCTCTATCTCGCGCTGGTGGTGCCGACGCTCGGCAACTTCGGCACGCGCGAGCTCGCGTGGGCGGCGCTCTTCGCCGACTTCGCCGACCGCGACACGCTGATCGCCTACGCGCTCGCGACCAACGCGGTCTTCCTGGTGCTGAACCTCTTGCTCGGCCTGCTCTTCCTGCCGCGCGCGCTCCAGCTCGTGGCGGCGGTGCGGCGCGCGCGGCGCGAGGGCCGCGACATCCCCGAACCGTTGATCCATGACCCGACCGACCTCTGAGGGGCCGCGGCCGCCCGCGCGCACGGCCGCGAAGCTCGTCGTCTTCGACTTCGACGGGACGCTCGCGGACACCTGGCGCGATCTCGCGGACGCGCTGAACCGCACGCTCGCGGAGGACGGGCTCGAGACGGTGGACGGGCCGCAGGTGAAGTTCTGGGTGGGCCACGGCGTGCTGCCGCTGCTGGCGCGCGCCGTTCCGGCGGCCGAGCCGGCGCGTCTCGAGCGGCTGCGCGCGCGCTTCTTCGAGCACTACGCGCGCGGCTGTCTCGACACGACTCGCCTGTACGCCGGCGTCGACGCGTGCCTCGCCGCGTGCCGCGGCGCGGACCTCGCCGTCGCGAGCAACAAGCCCGCCGCGTTCCTCGCGCCGATGCTGGAGCGGCTCGGCATCGCCCCCCACTTCGCGGCCGTGCTCGGCGGCGACAGCCTGCCCGTGCGCAAGCCCGATCCCAAGGTGCTCGACGAGGTCGCCGCGCGCGTCGCGGCGCGCTCGGGCGCGCGCCACGCCGAGGTCTGGATGGTCGGCGACAGCGCCGTCGACATCGAGACCGGGCGCGCCGCGGGCGCGCGCACGATCGGCTGCGCGTGGGGCCTGCGCGGCCGCGACGAGCTCGTCGCGGCCGGCTGCGAGTTCCTGGTCGAGCACCCGGGCGAGATCCCGCCGCTCGTGTGGGGCGCGCGGTGAGCGCGCTGCGCGATCTCGAGATCGCGCCCGGGCTCGTGCTGCCCGCGCGCCTGCTCTCGCAGCGCTTCGCGCGCTCCGGCGGCAAGGGCGGCCAGAACGTCAACAAGGTGGAGACCAAGGTGGAGCTGCGGCTCGACCTCGCCGCGGCCGCGCCGCTGCTCGGTCCGGCGCGCAGCGCGCGCGTGCGCGCGAAGCTCGCCGGCCGCATCGACGCCGAGGACATGCTGCGCGTCGCGTGCGACGTGCACCGTGAGCGCGGCCGCAATCTGTCGACCGCGCTCACGCGCATGGAGGAGCTGCTCGCCCGCGCCATCGTGCTGCCGCGCGCGCGCCGTGCGACGCGCCCGACGCGCGCGTCGAAGGAACGGCGCCTGGCCGCCAAGCGGCGCCGCTCCGGCGTCAAGCGGCTGCGCACGCGGGACGACGAGTGACGGACGGCCAACCATCCGGTTGCCCACCGCACCTGGAAGGGGCAGGCTCCGACGATGCCGGCAGCGAGCGCGCTCTCCGACCAGGATCTCTATCTCTTCAACGAGGGCAGCCACATCCGGCTGTGGGAGAAGCTCGGCGCGCACCCGGTCGAGCAGGACGGGCGGGCCGGCACGCGCTTCGCCGTCTGGGCGCCGAACGCCGAGGCCGTGTCCGTCGTCGGCGACTGGAACGGCTGGAGCCGCGACGCGCACCCGCTCGCGACGCGCGGCTCGTCGGGCATCTGGGAGGGCTTCGTGCCCGGCGTCGGGCGCGGCGCGGTCTACAAGTACCACGTGCGCTCGCGCGCCGGCGGCTATCGCGTCGACAAGGCCGACCCGTTCGCGTTCCACGCGGAGGTCGCGCCCAAGACCGCGTCGGTGGTGTGGACGCTCGAGTACGAGTGGCACGACCGCGAGTGGATGGAAGCGCGCGCCAAGAGCCGCGCGCTGGTCGAGCCGATGTCGATCTACGAGCTCCACACCGGATCGTGGCGGCGCGTCGTCGAGGACGGCAACCGCTCGCTCTCGTACCGCGAGCTGGCGCACGCGCTCGCGGACTACGTGCGCGACGCCGGCTTCACGCACGTCGAGCTGCTGCCGGTGATGGAGCACCCGTTCTTCGGGTCGTGGGGCTACCAGACGACCGGCTACTTCGCGCCGTCGAGCCGCTACGGCACGCCGCAGGACCTGATGTACCTCGTGGACGTGCTGCACCAAAACGGCATCGGCGTGCTGCTCGACTGGGTGCCCTCGCACTTCCCGAGCGACGAGCACGGCCTCGCCTTCTTCGACGGCACGCACCTCTACGAGCACGGCGACCCGCGCCAGGGCTATCACCCCGACTGGAACTCGTACATCTTCAACTACGGGCGCCACGAGGTGCGCTCGTTCCTGCTCTCGTCGGCGCTCTACTGGCTCGACGTCTTCCACGCCGACGGGCTGCGCGTCGACGCGGTCGCCTCGATGCTCTACCTCGACTACTCGCGCCAGCCCGGCGAATGGATCCCCAACGCGCACGGCGGCCGCGAGAACCTGGACGCGATCGGCCTCCTGCGCCGCGTGAACGAGGAGATCTACCGCCACGTGCCCGGCGCGCAGACGATCGCCGAGGAGTCGACGGCGTGGCCCATGGTGTCGCGCCCGACCTATCTGGGCGGGCTCGGCTTCGGCATGAAGTGGGACATGGGCTGGATGCACGACATGCTGGCCTACGCCTCGCACGACCCGGTGCACCGCAGCTTCCACCACAACGACCTCACCTTCCGCATGCTGTACGCGTGGAACGAGAACTTCGTGCTGCCGCTCTCGCACGACGAGGTCGTGCACGGCAAGGGCTCGCTGCTCGGCAAGATGCCGGGCGACGACTGGCAGAAGTTCGCGAACCTGCGCGCGCTCTACGGGACGATGTGGACGCAGCCGGGCAAGAAGCTGCTGTTCATGGGCGGCGAGATCGGCCAGCGCGCCGAGTGGAACCACGACGGCCAGCTCGACTGGAGCCTGCTCGACTGGGAGCCGCACCGCGGCATCCAGCGCTGGGTGCGCGACCTGAACGCCGTCTACCGCGCCGAGCCCGCGCTGCACGAGTACGACTGCGACGCGCGCGGCTTCGCGTGGATCGACTGCCACGACGCCGCGCAGAGCACGCTGGTGTGGATGCGGCGCGGCGCGACCAGCGGCGAGGTGATCGTCGTCGCCTGCAACTGGACGCCGGTGCCGCGCCACGGCTTCCGCCTCGGCGTGCCGTTCGGCGGCTTCTGGCGCGAGCTGCTCAACAGCGACTCCAGCCACTACGGCGGCAGCGACCTCGGCAACCGCGGCGGCGTCACGGCCGACGCGATCGCGTGGCACGGGCAGTCGCACTCGATCCAGATCGTGCTGCCGCCGCTCGCCGTCGTGGTGTGGAAGGGCGGACCCGGCGCTTGAGCGCCGCGCTGCCCGGGCTGCGCGAAGCGCTGGCGCAGGCGCCCGACCCGGCGCGCGCGCAGCGCCTCGCGGAGTCGGTCCTCGAGGCGGGCGGCGACGCGCTGGCGACCGCGCTCGCCGCGCACCCGGCCGGCGCGGTGCGCGCGCTGGCGTCGCTGTGCGGCGTCGCGCC
>QEVM01000293.1 GCA_003576805.1 Pseudomonadota bacterium
AGCACCGCGCTGCGCGCCGCGAGCCCCGCGTCGCGCCAGGCGCGCGACGCCGCCCGCGCGCGCGCCACCGCGGAATCGACGTCGGCCTCGCTCGCGACGGGGAAGCGGCCGACCACGTCGCCGGGATCGGCGGGCGAGCGGCTGATCAACACGTCGTGCACGTCAACCCGCCGGCCGCCGCCGGTTCGCCAACGCGAGCGCGCCGGCCGCCGCGACGCCCGCCGCGCCGGCGTCCGCCTCCGGCACGATCGCGAACGCGGTGTCGACGTCGCTGGCCGTGTCGTCCGCGGCGGTGGCCGCGGTCCAGGTGCCGGTGAACGCCGTCGTCTCCGTCGCGACGAACGCCTGCGTGAGGAAGGCGCTCGCGTCCACCGCGAGGTTGTACGGGAAGTCGGCGAGGAGGCTCCCCATCTCGGAGTCGACGAGATCGTGCGAGACGAGCATCGCGGTGCCGACGTTGCGCACCCGGTAGCAGACGCGCACCGTCGTGCCGGGCGCGACGTGCACGTACTCGTCGTTGCCGCAGAAGTCCTCCGCGGTGACGGCGATGGTGGTCTCGAGCACGAGCTCGGCATCGCCCCACGCGGCGCGCGCTGCGAACGCGAGCGCGATCCCCAGGCCGAAGACGATGCGGCGCATCCACACTCCTCTCATGGCAGCGGCGTCACCGCGACGCGGTCGCCCGACGCGACGCCGAGCGCCTCGCGACACTCCTTCGAGACGCAGGGGAAGCCGTCGTCGTCGATCGGCACCACCGTCGCGCGGAAGCCGAAGCTGCCCTCCGCCGAGAGCAGCGCGAGCGGCTCGCGCATCGCCTGCGGCTCGTCGTCGGCGAGCGAAGGCAGCACGAGGTCGCGGCGCTCGCGCACCGACGCGATCGCGTCGCGGGCGCAGCCGTAGTAGGGGCCGCCGTCGAAGGGATCGACCTGCTTCAGGTCGCGGAAGCCGACCTTCTCGAGGATGCGGAGCGCGGCGACGGCGCTCTCGTTCGGGCGCCCGATCACCTCGCGCACCTCGGGCGGAAACAGCGTCGCGTACACCGGCTCGCGCGGGAACAGATCCGCGATGAAGGTCTTGTCGCTCGCCGAGAGGCGGTCGGCCTCGCGGAACGAGAGCCCCGTGAAGCGCGCGCCGAACGCCTCCCACAGCCGGTTGCAGCCGGGCGCGTCGAAGGGCGAGAGCATCTCCGCGATGACCTCGCGCTCGAAGGCGTCGGGGCGGGCCGCGATGTAGGCGAAGCGCACGACCGAGAGCGCCTTGCCGCACTTCTCCGGATGGCGCCGGTAGGCGGGGTCGAGGATCAGCCCGCCGATCTCGGTGGGCCCGTCCGTGGACGCGCGCAGGCGGAGCTTGTCGTGCGCGAAGCGGCGCCCGAGCTGCGCGCACTGGCGCTCCTCGGTCGAGAGCTCGAGCCAGTAGTGCGGGCTCGTCTCGCTGCCGTGCTGGGCGAGGATCGTCGACGTCCCGACGCAGCGGCGCGCGAGCGTGTCCTCGAGCACGAACACGTACACCGCCTCGGCGCGCCGGCTGGTGCGGCCCGCGAACGAGCGGAGCGAGTCGTGGATGCGCTGCGCGAGGAAGCGGCGGTCGCTCGGCAGGTTCATCGAGTCGAGCTGGGCGGCCAGCGCGACCAGATCGTCGAGGTCGCGCTCGGCGACCGGGCGCAGGATCAGCACGCGAGTCCCCTTTCCGAGCCGACGCGCCGGATCGCCTTCTCCAGCATCGCGAAGCCGGCCTCGAGCTCCTCGTCGGTGGTGTTGACCGGCAGCAGCAAGCGGATGCGCGTCGGGCTGGCGCCGGCCGTGAACACCAGCAGGCCCTCGTCCCACGCGGCGCGCAGCACCGCGTCGGCGACCGCCGCCTCGCCGCCGAAGGGCACGAACGCGTGCATCGCGCCGATCCCCTCCCAGGCCGACACCGCTTCGGGACAGCGCTTGGCGAGCGCGTCGAAGCGGCGCTCGACGCGCCGCCCGAGCAGCGCGATGCGGCCGTCGGGGCCGAGGTAGCCGTCTTCCTCAAGGCGCTCGAGGATGCGCGTGCCGACGGCCATCCCGACCGTCGCGCCGGCGTAGGTGCCGGAGACGAGACCCTGGCGCGGCGCCAGCTCGCGCGTGAAGAGCGCCGCGCTGCCCTGCAGCACCTTGCCCGCCGTCGCGACGTCGACCCACTGCTCGAGGCCGAGCGTGCGGAACGCGAACACCTCGCTCGTGCGCGCGAAGGTCTGCACTTCGTCGGCCCACACCGCGATCTTCGCGGCGTGACAGCGCTGCATCAGCGCGGCGAAGAACTCGCGCGGCGCGGTGCGGATGCCGCCCTCGCCCTGCACGAGCTCGAACAGCATGGCCGCGATCTGGCCCGGGTGGCGGCGCAGGTGCGCGTCGAGCGCGGCGACGCTGCGACCGATCGGGTCGGCATGGCGCGGGTCGTACCACGGCACCAGCAGCACGTTGCCGCGCAGCGGGAGCCCGTCGCGGTAGGCCGCCTTGTCCGTGATCTCGGCGAGCGTCGTGGTGCGTCCCGCGAAGTTGCCTTCGAACGCGAGGATGCGGTCGGCGGGATGCTTCTTCTGGAGCACCATCTTCAGCGCGTTCTCGTTGGCGATCGCGCCCGAGAGCGAGAGCCAGACGTGCTTCAGGCGCGGCCCCGCGTGCCGCAGCAGCGCCCGCGAGATGCGCACGTACTCCGGGCCGGGCAGCAGGTGGCCCTGGAAGACGACGTCGCTCGCGGCGGCGGCGACGGCGGTCTCGAGCAGATCGCGGTCGCCGTGGCCGAAGGCGTAGACGCCGAGGCCGCCGATCCAGTCGAGGCGCGTCGTGCCGTCGGCGAGCCGCACGCGCGCGCCGCGTCCGACGCCCGCTGCGAGCGCGGGCAGCAGCAGCGGCCGCCCCCGCAGCCGGCCGACCTCCGCGACGGCGCGCTCGTACTGCGCCGGCGTCAGCGCGCGCTCGGACGCTTCCCGCAGCGCGGCGTCCACCAGCGCGGCTGCCGCCGCGCGCACTTCGGGCGCGCGTGCGATCGGCTCGAGCGGGCTCGTGCTCCGGCGGCGGCGGGCCATGCGAGCGCGTATCGGTCCGCCGGACTGCGGCCTTGCGCCGGCGCCGTCCGAGCGCAGGCGCGCAGCGCGCCGGCAACTCGCGCGGACGACTCCGCGCAGTCGGCTAACTTCGGGTTGCCGACGAAGACCTCTCGGCGCACGCCGTCGCATGACCGTCTCGTGACCTCGACGGTTCTCCGGGGCTCGGGAGCGACGCCCGGAACCGGCCCTTGATCGGACGCACCATGGCGACGAAGAGAAGCGACATGCGCAGAGGGCCTCTCGTCCGCGTGCGCCGCATGCGCGGCGAAGATCCGCATGCCGAGCGCCGCGAGGCGCTCGCGGCCGTCACGCCCTACCTCTCGCTGGTGCGCGCGCCGCTCTATCCCGGCCGGCCGGAGCCGGCCGGCAAGGAGCTGGTCGTCGCGACCTACAACGTCCACCGCTGGACCGGCGTCGCCGGCAACAATCGCGGCCCCGACCCCGAGCGCGCGTCGTTCGTGATCTCGGAGCTCGGCGCCGACGTGCTCGCGCTCCAGGAGGTGATCCGCCCCTTCGCCGGCGAGGACCCGCTCGTGCGGCTCGCCGACCAGCTACGGCTGCACGTGGCGTTCGTCGCGACGCGCATCCACCGGCTCGGCGAGCTCGGCAACGCGATCCTCTCGCGCTGGCCGATCGCGACCGCTTCGCTGCTCGACCTGTGCTTCTCGCGGCTCGAGCGCCGCACCGCCGTCGCCGCGCAGCTCTCGGCGGGGGGCGGCCCGCTCTCGCTGGTCGCGACGCACCTCGCGCTGGTGGACCGCACGCGCCACCGCCAGGTCCGTCATCTGCTCGATCACCCAAACCTGCAGGGGCCGGTGATCCTGCTCGGCGACATGAATCTGTGGCGCACCAACGACAAGGCGACGCGCACGCTGGAGGCGGAGCTGCCGACGCACTCCGAGATCGCGTGGCCCGCCTCGTTCCCCGCGGCGCGCCCGGTGCTCGCGCTCGACCGGATCTACGCGCGCGGCGCCAAGGTGCTCGACGTGCACGCGCACCAGAGCCCGGCGGCGCGGCGCGCGTCCGACCACCTGCCCGTGATCGCGCGCGTCTCCCTGCTCTGATGGTTGTGCTCCTGAAATTGCTGCCGGATGCGTGATCCGTCCTCTCCGATGCCATCCGCGTCAATTCGCGAAGCGAAGCGCGTGCGTCCGTCCGTTTGAAATGCGCCGCGTCGCGATGCGCCGCCAGTAGTAGTCTGCCCACCGCTCCGGCAAGCGGACGCGCGTCGGGAAGAGGCGCTCGGCGAGAATCTTCTCGAC
>QEVM01000294.1 GCA_003576805.1 Pseudomonadota bacterium
CGCGCCGCGCGCGCGCCACAGCCGCGCGATCTCGCGCCAGCCCGCCGGCCGCGCGCCCGCGGCGACGTTCGCGGCGCCGATCTCGAACGCGGTCCGCCACTGCGCCGCCAGCGCGCGCCACGCGTGCACGACGCCGTGGCGCGGGTCGTACATCGACGTCGGCTCCGCGGTGAGCCCGTTCAGCTCGATCACGCGGAAGCGTCCGGCCTGGAGCGCCTCGATCGAGTCGGCGCGCACGTCGTAGCGGCCGAGATGGAAGCCCGGATGGCCGCGGCTCAGGCGATCCACGGCGTCTTCGAGCGCGGGCGTCGCGAGCGCGGCGGCGTCCAGAAAGAGCGCGCCGCGAGAGTGCGTGCCGATCTCGACGAGCGGAACGCGCGCGCCGGCCGCCGGCACGCGTGCGAGCGACGCCGCGTGCCGCGCGAGGTGCACCGGCGCGAGACACACCGCGCGCGGATCGCGCAGGATCAGCGCCTCGAGCGTGCTCGCGCCGTCGCCCGTCACCGCGATCATCCGCTTCTCCGTGATCGAGGTGAGGCGCCCGCGCGCCTCGCCGGGCCGGCGCACGTAGAAGAGGCCGAGCTCGACGCCCGCCACGTACTCCTGCACCAAGAGGTCGCCGCTGCGCGCGGCGAGCGCGGCGCGCAGCGTGGACGCGTCGCGCACGATCGCGACGCCCGACCCGCGCTCGCCGACGTCGGGCTTGAGCACGACCGGGAAGGCGAGCGCGTGCTCGCGCACGAAGCGCTGCACGTGCGCGACGCGCGCCTCGACGGGGCCGCGCGGCACGAAGCCCGTCCGCGCGACGCGCTCGGGCCACGCGGCCGCGAGGGCGGCGAGGATCGGGTGCTTCGCTTCGCCGCAGAGCCCGCCCGCCGGCATCCCCGGATTCGCCGCCGTCGCGACGCGCAGTCCGCCGTGTCGCAGCGCGAGCCACGCGATCCACGGCACGAGCGGCGCGTACAGCAGCCCGCTCGGCCAGAACTCCCAGCGCCGCCAGCGTTGCCAGGCGCCGAAGAGCAGGCGGCGGCCGCGCCAGGTCGCGACGCGCGCGGCGAGGCGCAGCGCGACGAAGACCGCGAGCGCGACGGCGGCGAGCGCCATCCCGCCGTGCGTCCCCGCGATGCCGCCGAGCCCGGCGGCGGCGCCCACCGCGATCGGCGTCCAGAGCAGCGCGCCGACGCCGAGCCAGAGCGCGAACGCGCCGAGCGGATACCGGAGCGCGCCGGCTGCGACGTACGTCGGCAGGCGCGCCCCCGGAAGGAAGCGGCTCGCGAGGATCCACAGCGGCCCCGCGCCGAGCACGGCCCGCGCGCGCAAGCGCGAGAGGTCGAGCAGACGCCCCGCGCCGTAGAGCGCGAGGTCGCCGAGCCAGAGCGCGAGCGCGCAGGCGGCGACGCCCGCGCCGTAGCCGACGCGGCCCTGCGCGACCAGCAACCCGACACCGATGCAGGTCAGGTCCTCGCTGACGAGGCTCGCCGCGAGGACGAGCGCGGCGAAGAGCGCGAAGCCGGCGGGCGCGTCGGGCTCCGCGCGCGCGACGAACGCCGCGAGCGCGTCGGCGCTCGGCGCTCCGATGCCGGGCGCCGCGCGCCACGCGACGAACGCCAGCGCCAGCAGCGCGACGGCGATCAGCGCGCGGCCCATCGCGCCTCGCGGCGGAACGCCGCCGGCTCGGCGTGGAGCACGAGCAGGTCGTCGCGCCGCACGACGCGGCCGCTCACCTCGATCGCCTCGCCGACCCACGGCAGCAGCTCGCGGCCGAGCGCGCGGCCGTCGGCGCCGACGAGCAGCAGGTGGAGCTCGCGGCCGCGCGCGGCGTCGCGCACCCAGAGCAGCGGCGGCGAGCCGCTCGCGATGCAGCGCGCCGCGCAGGCGCGGTGCGTCTTGCCGCTGCCCGGCCGCATCACGCCGAAGTGGCACTTGGCGTCGACGATCTCGCCGCGCAGCCGGCGTTCGCCGAGCTCCACGGCGACGGCGGGCGGCGCCGGCGCGCCCGCCGCGTCGCCGATCGCCTGCACGGAGCCCGGGACGACGTCGAGCAGCGTCTGGTCGCCGCGGTAGACGAGCACGCCGCGCAGCCGCACGACGCGCCCGTCGAGGCCGCGCACGAGCTCGGCGGCGCCGCGCTTGGCGCCGTAGCGCGCGAGCAGCCAGGCGGAGCGCGCGCTGCACAGCTCCGTGCACGCGGGACCCGAGACGACGAGCTGCGGCGCGGGCGTCTCGCGCACGACGCCGACGAACTCGCGCTCGTCGCCGTACTCGAAGACGCCCGCCGCGAACGGCGCCTGCAGCGCGGCGATCGCGCCGGCGATCGCGGTCGCGCCGGCGAACGCGGCGACCACGACGCGCCGCACGAAGCGGCGCGTCGCGGCGGACATCGACGCCTCCCAGCCGACGTAGAAGTCGTCGCGCTCAGACATCGATCTTCGCCGGCTCGACCGGCGTCCCCGGCGGCAGCGCGCGCGGATCGAGCCACACGCGGCCGCCCACGACGCGCACGCGGTAGGTGGCGACGCGGTCGGTGAAGGGCGCCGGGCTGCGCCCGTCTTCGGGCCGGTACTGGTAGCCGTGCCACGGACACACGACGCAGCCGTCCACGATCCTGCCCTCGCCGAGCGGGCCGTTCTGGTGCTTGCACACGTTCGAGAGCGCCGAGACCTTGCCGTCGAAGCGGAACACCGCGACGCGCTCGCCGCCGATCGGGAAGACGCGCGCGCGCCGCTCGGGGATGTCGTGCGCGTGGCACAGCTCGATCCAGCCGTCGCGTTCCGCCGCGACCGTCTGGCGGTCGGCGCGCGCCTCGCGCGCGCCGGCCGCGAGGTGCAGCCCGACGACGCCCGCGAAGCCGAGCGCCACGAGTCCGGTCAGGGCCGGGCTCGCCTCGGCCTGGAGCGCGCCGAACGCGACGTGCAGGACGAGCGCGCCGTAGGCCGCGTACACGCCCATGTGCAGCGTCTTCCAGACGCGCGGCGTCAGGTTCGCGAGCCAGAAGTCGTGGCTCGTCGCGGCCATCCCGAAGAGCACCGCGAGCGCGAACGCGCCGAAGAGCTCGAACGGGAACTGGCTCGCACTGTCCAGCCGCGGATTCGCGGTCAGCACGCTCGCGAGCGGATCCGCGTCGCCGAGCGCGTGGAACTGGATCGTCGCGAACGCCGCGTGCGCGAGTGCGAGCGCGAACATCGCGACGCCGAGATGGCGGCGGTTGTAGAGCAGCGGCAGGAAGCGGCGGTCGAGGCGGCAGAGCGGCCCGATCGCGAGGATGCCGTGCAGCAGCAGCAGCGCGGCGGTGCCGAAGCCGCGGATCAGCAGCGTCTCGAGCGTCGCGTGCGGCTGGAGGCCGAAGCCCGCGCCGACGAAGAGCGCGAGGTAGAGCGCGATCCCGGCGGCGAGCGTCGCGTCGTAGGCGCGCTTCTGCGGGTTCCACTGCACGGCGCGATACGCGTGGGCCATCAGGGCACCTCGAGCGCGGCGGAGCCGAGCCACTGCGCGTGGCCGAGGCTGTAGAGATGGAGGCGTCCGCCGCGCGCGCGCGCCTCCGCGGGCAGCGCGAAGCGGCGCGGCGCGGCGCCCGCGAGCCGGCCGAGCCAGCGCGCGCCTTCGGGCACGCGGTCGGCGGCGGCGTCCGCCGCCCAGTAGACGAGCACGTCGGGCCGCGCGAGATCGGCGAGCGGCGCGATCTCGACGACCGGTCCGGCCGCGTCGCCCGCGAAGAGCCGCGTGCGGATCGCGAGCGGCCGCCAAAGATCGTCGCGCTCGAGCACGAGCGCGCCGGTCGCCGGCTCGCGCGCGAGCGCGGCGGGGATCTCGCCCGCCGGCGGCAGCGCCGGGCGCGACGCGATCGCGAGCGCGAACGCGGGCGGCACGGCGACCGCGAGCGCGAGCGTCGCGAAGCGGTGCGCGCGGCGCAGCGGCGCGATCACGAAGGCGCGCCGCCGCGCGCTGCGGCCCACCAACGCCGCGCGAGCAGCGGCCAGAGCGCGATCACGCCGGGCGTGACGAGCAGCCGGAAGCCGACGCTGCCCTCGGCGGCCGCCGCATCGAGACGCGCGAGTCCGCGCCAGTGGAACGCGACCGCGAACAGCGCGCCCGCCGCGGCGTGCAGCGCGAGGAAGCCGAGCAGCGCGTGGGCGATCGCAGGGTCCATCTTCGTCTCCGCCGCTTGGATGCGCGCCGCCGCAGCGGGTCACGGCCGCGCGCTGCCACGCCCGGCGCCGCGCGGCATCCAACTGCGCGTGCCGCCCGACGCCACCGTCGCCGTCGCTCCCGTCGCTCCGATCGCGCCGCGCGCCTCCGCCGCCGCGGAGCT
>QEVM01000295.1 GCA_003576805.1 Pseudomonadota bacterium
GCCGCTGCGCGCGACCACCAGCGCGGCGCCGCACAGCGCGAGCCACGCGGCGACGCCCGGCACGTCGCTCATCACGTAGCGCGCGTAGCTCGCGAAGCCGGGCGACGTCGCGAGCAGCGCGCACGCGACGAGCGAGGCGCCGCGCCCGAGCCCGAGCGCGCGCGCCAGCGCGAAGCAGCCGGCGAGCGCCGCGACGCCGCACGCGAAGACCGGGATCCAGAGCTGGCGCGGATCGCCGGTCAGCCAGGCCACCGGCAGCAGCAGCACCGAGAGCGTCGGCGGCACGCGCGCCGGAAAGAAGGCGGGTCCGATGCGCAGCACGGCGCCCTCGCCCTGCGCCATCCAGTGCGCCATCGACGCGTACTCGAAGGCGTCCGTGAACGGCCAGAGCGCCGGCCCGCCGCCGACCGAGAGCAGCTCCGAGTAGAGCGCGAAGCCCGCCGCGATCGCGAGCCCCCACGGCAAGGCGGCGCGCCGGACCTTCGCCTCGCTCTCGGGCGCGTTGGCGGAGTTCTCCGGCATGGCTTCCCGTTCGCCTACGCTCGCCCCGATGCGACGCACGCCCGAGCCCGAATTGATGCTAGGCGAGGAGCACGCCCTCGCCTACGCGCGCGCCGACTTCGCCGAGCCGCACCAGCGCTTCGTGACGCTGCTGTGCGAGCGCCTGCCCGCGCTGCCCGCGCGCGGCGCCGCGCTCGATCTCGGCTGCGGGCCCGCCGACGTGACGATCCGCACCGCGCGCGCCCTCGCGGGCTGGTCGATCGACGGCCTCGACGGCTCGCCCGCGATGCTGCGGCTCGGCCGCGAGGCGGTCGCAGCGGCGGGGCTCGCCGAGCGCATCTCCCTGCTGGACGCGTTGCTGCCCGGCGCGCGCGCGCCGCGCGAGCGCTACGACCTCGTCTTCTCCAACAGCCTGCTCCACCACCTCGCGGATCCCCTCGTGCTCTGGCGCGAGATCGCGCGCTTCGCCGCGCCCGGCGCGCCGTGCTTCGTGATGGACCTCGCGCGGCCCGACTCGCCCGAGGCGGCGCAGCGGCTCACCGCGCAACACGCGGCCGGCGCGCCGCCGATCCTCCAGCGCGACTTCCTGCACTCGCTGCACGCCGCCTACCAGCCCGACGAGGTGCGCGCGCAGATCGCCGCCGCCGGCCTCGCGCCGCTCGCGGTGGAGCTCGTCTCCGACCGACACTGGATCGCGTGGGGCGTCGTCGCGCCGCGCTGAGCGCGGCGCGCAGCGTCAGGGGGCGGCCGCCGGCGCGTCGCCCGCGGCCTGGAACGTGACGCGGTCTCCGGTGAGGACGAAGGTCACCTCGCCGTCCGCGGCGCGGTACTTCCAGGTCTCGATCGGGCCGAGCTTCGAGCGGTCGTCGGGCGGACCGAGCGCCGCCTCGAGCGCCTGCTTCGTCTCGGCGCCCTCCGCCTTCGAGAGCAGATCGTGCTTGGTCGGCGGGCCGCAAGCCGCCGCGGCGAGGAGCAGCGCGCCGAGCGCCGCGGCCAACGTGCGTCGCATGGGACCCCCTTCGTGATGCGCGCTGGATAGCGCAGAACCCCTCACCGCGCGCCGCGAGTGCGGCGTCGGCGCGCGCCGATGCGGGCGAGCGCGGCGAGCGCGGCCGCGCCGAGCAGCGACGCGGCGGGCTCGGGCACGAAGCTGCCGCGCCGGTAGATCACGCCGAAGTCGGCGTCGTCGAGCCAGCGTTGCGACTGCGACGAGGCCGGCGTGATGCGATCGGCCTCCATCGCGACGGTGCCGAGCGAGGAGCCGGTCGGCACGAACGGATCCTGGAACGCGAAGAGCACGAACGAGTCGTCGCCGTTGTAGCCCGGCACGCCGAACGCGGGAGCGCCCGGCTCGCCGTCGAGCGTCACCACCGCCGAGAGCGTGAGGGTGTCGAGATTGCCGGCGAGCACCGTGCCGTCGCCGGTGACCTGGTCGACGACGTCGAACACGAGGTGGCGGTCGCTGGTCTGCGCGAGCGACGGGTAGCCGATGTCGAGCCCTTCGACGGGCGGCACGATCGTGAAGATGTTGCGCGTCACGAGGTCGAGCGCGTAGATCGCCCACACGCGCACCTCGCCGGCGCCCGAGCCGGACGTGGTGAACGTCACCTCCGTGAGAGCGTCGAAGACCGCGACGCGGTCGTCCGCGCTGAACTCGATCGCGTCGGCGAACAGCACGTTTCCGATCGTGCCGTGGTCGATCGCGGGCGCCTCGACCTCGATGGAGAGCAGGTCGTCCGGCGGCGCGCGCCGCAGGTCGAACACGTTGATGTGGTTGTCGGGCTCGCCCGAGACGGGATCGAGCAGCACGAAGCCGAACAGGTTGCCGTCGGGCGAGATCGAGACCGAGGCGAGCGTGTTCGCGAGGCCGGGATCGCAGTCCTCCTCGTCGCTCCCGTCCGTCGGGATGAAGCAGAGCCCGTCGATCGAGTCGACGAACACGGCGAGGTCGCCCGAGCCGAGCACGGCCGGACGCGAGGGCTTCACGTCGAAGTGCGACAGGAAGACGCCGCCGAGCGGATCGAAGAGGCCGAGCTCCTCGCGCCCGAGGAAGTAGCTGGCGTTCGGCACGGAGCTCGGGTCGAAGCGCACGAACAGCGTCGCGTCCTCGCCCTCGGTGCCGGGGAAGGGATCGGGCGGATCGGTGCCGGGGCCGTCGCCGACCTCGACGAAGCCGAACGCGTCGGCGACCGCCTGCACGTCGCCCGCCGTGATGCCGAGCGCGGGCGCGCCGGTCTGCAGCTCCTGCGCCGACTGCACCGCCGCGAGCCGCGCGTCGATGAACTGCGAGCTCGCGACGAGGTGCGCGGTCAGCGCGCGGTAGAAGATCGCCTGCGCCTTGATCCGCCCGATCGCGCCCGCGCCGAAGCCCTCGACGAGCTGGTAGTAGGCGTGGTTCACGATGCTGCTGTTGATGTGCACGCCGCCGTTGTCGGCGGTGGTGACGAAGCGCTGGCTGTACTTCTCGGGATACGGCCCGAGGAAGCTGCTCAGCGACGAGGGGTCGGCCATGTTGCGGAGCGGCGTCGTGAGCGCGGGCGGCGATCCGACGAGCCAGTCGTTGCTCCCGTGGACGTGCGCCTCGACCATCTCGCCGAAGATGTCCGAGAACGATTCGTTCAGCGCGCCCGACTCGTTCTGGTAGATGAGGTTCGCGCTGTGGTGCGTGACGCCGTGCGCGAGCTCGTGCCCGACGACGTCGAGCGCGGCGGCGTAGCGCTGGCCGTCGCCGAACGCCATCAGGTTGTTCTCCGACTGGAAGAAGGCGTTCCGGAAGCCCTGCCCGAGCCGCACGATGGCGCGCAGCGAGCCGCCCGCGCCGTCGAGCGAGTCGCGGCCGTGCACGGAGAGGAAGTAGTCGTAGACGCGCGCGAGGTTCGCGAGCGCGGACACGCCGTCGCCGACGTTGCCGCTCGCCATGCCCGACGACCGCCACGGGCTGGCGCCCGTGGGCGACGTGACGTGGAAGAGGTTCGGGAACGTCTGCGGGTCGTCGCTCGGCGGCTGGTTCTGCGCGTCGAGCACGACGATCGCGCCGCGCGTCGTGTTGGGATCGGGCGGATCGGAGCTCGGGTCGAACATCTGCTTGCTGGTGTCCACCAGGAAGTGCGCGCCCGGCGCCTCCTGCCAGACGTGGAGCGGATGCGTCGCGCCGAAGGCGTCGTCGCCCGAGCCCGCGACGTCGGCGTCCTGCGCGGTGTTCCACGCGCTGACGACGCCGCCCGAAGTCGCGTCCACGATCACCCACCACTGATCGCGCGCGGAGGCCGGCACGAACACGCGCCAGGCGAGCAGCGGCGCGCCGCCGCCGGCCCAGATCAGCAGCTCGGGCGCGTGGCGCTCGGCGTCGGCGCCGCCGGACACGTGCGCGCGGGCCGCCGCGACCGCCCGCGCCGCCGGAACGGCGGGCGTCGTCGCGACACCGACCGGCGACGCGACGTTGGCGCCGTCGGCCGCGTCGACGTCGCCGCTCGGATCGAGGTGCACGATGCGTTCGGCGGGCCACACGCGCAGCCCCGCGTGGCGCTGGCCGAAGCGGAGCTGCGTGCGGCCGAGCGCGTCGCGGACGCGCCGCTCGAGCACGAGCTCGCGGTCGGGATCGGCGAGCGCGAAGAGCGCGCGGTTCTTGCGCAGGAAGGAGCGCGCCGTGTCGGCGGCGCGGTCGCGTCCGTCGCGCGCGCGCAGCGCGCGCTCGAGCCCATCGCCGCGCACGAGCCGCGGCGTGCCGGTGTCGGGCCGCATGCGCACCTCGACCGGTCCGCGCGCCGCCGCGCGGAGCTGTGCGAGCGCCGTG
>QEVM01000044.1 GCA_003576805.1 Pseudomonadota bacterium
GCGTCGTGGCGCGCGCGGCGGACGGCGCGGTGGTGCGCAGCGCGGCGTGGCCCGCCGGCGCCGCGCTGCCGGCGGGCGACGTGTTCGAGCGGCTCGCGCGCGCGGAAGACGCCGGCTGGCGCGACGTCTTCGGACCCGACGCGCGCTGAGCGCGCGTCGCCGCTCGTCGCTCAGCGCGGCACGCGCCAGAGCTCGACGGCGCCGAAGCCGAGGAAGCCGGCGAGGATCACCCACGGCGTCGCGGCCGCGGAGGTGACGCCCTCGGCCGCGAGCGTGCCGCCGTACTCGCGCACCATGATGAACGCGAAGATCGCGATCACGCCCTGGAGCGCGGGCACGGCGAGACTGCGCGTGCGCTCGACGCGCAGCGCGAGCGGCACGGCGAGCATCACGAAGAGCAGCGACGCGAGCGGTCCCGACAGGCGCTCGTGCAGCAGCACCTCCGCGCGCAGCGTCGAGGTGTCGCCCGGCTCGCGGCCGGCGCGGTACTCGCGCAGCTCGCGGATCGAGAGCCCGCCCACGTCGGCGTCGAGCAGCGCCGTCTCCTCGGGGAGATCGACCTGCGTCGCGGCGACGCGCTCGTAGCGCGGCGCCGCGGCCGGCGCGCCCGGCTCGAACGCGCGCAACACCGCGTCGGTGAGGTCCCAGTGCCCGTCGGCGCCGATCGTCGCCTGCGCCGCTTCGATGCTGCGCACCAGCCGGCCGCGATCGTCGAGCTCGAAGATCGCGACGTCGCGCAGCACGCGCGTCGCCGGGTCGGCGTCGCGGACGTTGTAGATGGTGTCGCCCTTGTGATACCAGAACGAGCCACGCCGGAAGGTCAGCTCGGAGTCCTCGCCCATGGCGCGCCTCCGCTGCGCCTCGTGGGCCCGCACGGCGAGCGTCTCGTTCACCAGGAGGGCGAGCCCCGAGATGACGGCAGCGGCGCAGACCAGCGGCGCGAGCACGCGCAGCGGCGATACTCCGCCGGCCTTCATCGCGAGGATCTCGTACGCGCGCGCCGCGGTGCCGACGGCGAGGAACGCCGCCGCGAACGCCGCCATCGGAATCAGCAGCGGAAGATGCTTGTACGGGATGCGCAGCGCGACGAAGAGCAGCGCGTCGACGAAGCCGCCGGACGAGCGCACCACGTCGCCGAAGTCCGCGAGCAGCTCGACGACCGCGACGAGCAGCGCGAGGATGGCGAGGACGGCGGCGAACATGACGACGAAGCGGACGAGCAGGTAGCGTGAGAGAACGCCCACGGGCGCGGAGGCTAGCATTGCGAGTCGTACGAGGCAGTGCAGAGCTCGGCCGCCGTCCGCGCCGCGCCGTGCTCACGATCGGAAACTTCGACGGCGTGCACATCGGGCACCGCCAGATCCTGCGCACGATCACCGACCGCGCGCAGGCGCTCGACGGCGAAGCCGTCGTCTACACGTTCGATCCGCACCCGCGCAAAGTGCTGCAGGCCGACCGCGCGCCCGCGATGCTGACCACGATCGAGCAGAAGCTCGAGCTGCTCGCCGCCGCGCAGATCGACCTGGTCGTGCTCGAGCCGTTCACCGCGGCGTTCGCGACGACGACGCCGGAAGAGTTCGTGCGCGAGCACGTCCACGAGCGCATCGCGCCGCTCGAGGTCTACGTCGGCTACGACTTCCACTACGGACGCGACCGCGCGGGGTCGATGAAGCTGCTGACCGAGCTGGGTCCGCGACTCGGCTTCGCGGTGACGATCATTCCCGAAGTCACCATCGGAGGGCAGGACGTGTCGTCGAGCCGGATCCGCGAGCTCGTCGCGGCGGGCGACGTCACGCAGGCCAAGCGCCTGCTCGGCCGCTCGTTCGCGGTGCGCGGCCGCGTGATCGAAGGCGATCGGCGCGGCCGCACGATCGGCTTCCCCACCGCCAACCTCGCGCCGGAGAACGAGGTGATCCCCGGCGCCGGCGTGTACGCGGGGCACGCGCGGCTGCTCGACGAGCCCGCGCCGGGCGAGGCGGGCGCGCCGGCGGGCGCGCGCTTCGGCGCGGTCGTGAACGTCGGGCGCCGGCCCACCTTCAAGCAGGACGACCCGCCGCTCGCCGAAGCGCACCTGCTCGACTTCGCCGGCGATCTCTACGGCCGCCGCATCGAGCTCGGCTTCGAGCAGCGGCTGCGCGACGAGCGGCGCTTCCCGGGCGTCGACGCGCTGCGCGAGCAGATCGCGCGCGACGTCGAGACCGGACGCCGGATCCTGGAGGGCGGGTGAGCGAAGCGCGACCGGCGCGGTCGCGGCGCGGCCGCGGCTTGCGCGTCGGGCTCGGCGTCGCGATCACCGCGGCGACGCTCGCGCTCGCGCTGCGCGACGTCGACTACCGCACGCTGTTGCGCGACATGGGGCGCGCCAACCTGCCCTTGCTCGTCGCGCTGTCGGTGCCGCTGCACGCGGCCATGCTGTGGGTGCGCGCGCTGCGCTGGCGCCATCTCACCGACGCCGTCGCGCCGGTCGGACGCGGCGCGCTGTTCCGCGCCACCTCGGTGGGCGCGCTCGCCAACAACGTCCTGCCGCTGCGCATCGGCGAGGTGGTGCGCGCGTACTACCTGGCGCGCGAGACGCCGGCGAGCGCGGGCGCGCTGTTCGGCACGGTCGTGCTCGAGCGCGGCATCGACGGGCTCGTCGTGCTCGCGATGGCGCTCGCGATCTTCGGCGCGCGCGGCAGCGCCGACGCCGGCGTGCTCGCGGTGGGTCTGCCGCTGCTGATCGCGGCGCTGCTGCCGTTCGGCGGCGTGCTCTGGCTGCGGATCGCGCCGGAGCAGGTGGTGCGGATCGCGCGCCGCGTGACTTCCCTCGTGGTGGGCGAGCGCGGCGGCGACGCGCTCGAGCGCATCGTCCGCCACGTCGCCGACGGGCTCGGCTCGATGCAGGGCGGCCGCCACCTGTGGTGGGTCGCGTGGCACTCGTTCTGGATCTGGACGCTGCTCGGGATCGGGCCGTTCCTGGTCGCGATGACGGCGCTCGGCATCGACCTCGGCTCGCCTCTGCGCCAGGCGTCGGCGGCCTTCGTGACCCTGACGGCGGTCGGCATCGCCGTCGCGCTGCCGTCCGCGCCCGGTTTCCTCGGCCCCTATCACCTCGCCGCGCGCGAGGCGCTGCGCCGCTTCGGCGTCACCGAGGAGCTGGCGCTCGCCGTCGGGACGCTCTCCCATGCGCTCTTCTGGGCGACCTCCACCGGGATCGGTCTGGCGGTGCTGCGTTTCCGCGGCAACCGCCTCGACGAGCTCGCCGCCCGCGCGGCCGACGCCGATCAAGTTCCCTCCTCCGAGCGCCGATAACCGTCCGAGATTGCAAGGCTTTCGCGAGTCCGCAGCGAAGCGGGCCAAACCGGCTCCACGGCTTCGGTTTTGGTCCGATCGGCGGGCGGCTCGCGCCCAGTCGGAACGGGGAAGGGGACGCGGGTGAACGAGCGGATCGGGGAGCTGCTCGTCCGGCAGAACATGCTCACGGCCGAGCAGCTCAAGCGCGCTCGGGACGAAGCCCGTTCGAACGGCGCGCGGCTCGGCCACCAGATCACCAAGCTCGGCTACATCCAGGAGAACGAGCTCACCGAGTTCGTCGCCAAGCAGTACGGCCTGCCGTCGATCGAGCTCGGCGACTTCGAGATCGACCACGAGGTCGTCAAGCTCGTTCCCGAAGAAGTCGCGCTCAAGCACACCGTGATCCCGGTGAACCGCGCCGGCTCCACGCTGATCCTCGCGACCGCCGACCCCTCGAACATCTTCGCGATCGACGACATCAAGTTCCTCACCGGGTACAACGTCGAGGTCGTGGTCGCCTCCGAGCAGGCGATCAAGGCGGCGATCGACAAGTACTACGACAAGTCGGCGAGCTTCGCCGACGTGATGTCGGACCTCGACGTCGAAGACCTCGAGCTGATCCAGGACGAGGACGACGTCGACGTCGGCGAGCTGGCGCGCGAGTCCGAGGACGCGCCCGTCGTCAAGCTCGTGAACCTGATCCTGACCGACGCCGTCAAGCGCACCGCGTCGGACATCCACATCGAGCCGTACGAGAAGGAGTTCCGCGTCCGCTACCGCATCGACGGCGTGCTCTACGAAGTGATGAAGCCGCCGATGAAGCTGCGCAACGCGATCACCTCGCGGCTCAAGATCATGTCCGAGCTGGACATCGCCGAGCGGCGCCTGCCGCAGGACGGCCGCATCAAGCTGAAGATGGGCCGCGGCAAGGAGATGGACTTCCGCGTCTCGACGCTGCCGACGCTGTTCGGCGAGAAGGTCGTGCTGCGCCTCCTCGACAAGGGGAACCTGCAGCTCGACATGACGAAGCTCGGCTTCGAGCAGGGCCAGCTCGACGTCTTCAAGGACTGCATCCACCGGCCGTTCGGGATGGTGCTCGTCACCGGCCCCACCGGCTCGGGCAAGACGACGTCGCTCTACTCGGCGCTCGCCGAGCTGAACACGTCCACCGAGAACATCTCCACCGCGGAGGATCCCGTCGAGTTCAACCTCGCCGGCATCAACCAGGTGCAGATGCACGAGGACATCGGCCTCAACTTCGCGGCGGCGCTGCGTTCCTTCCTGCGCCAGGACCCCGACATCATCATGGTCGGCGAGATCCGCGACTTCGAGACCGCCGAGATCGCGATCAAGGCGGCGCTCACCGGCCACCTCGTGCTCTCGACGCTCCACACCAACGACGCGCCGAGCACGGTGAACCGGCTGCTCAACATGGGCATCGAGCCCTTCCTGGTGGCGTCGTCCGTCAACTGCATCCTCGCCCAGCGCCTGGCGCGCCGCATCTGCGGCGAGTGCAAGGAACGGGACGCCGAGGTCACCAAGCAGGCGCTGCTCGACGCAGGGCTCAGCGAGGAAGAGGCGGCGGGCGCCCAGATCTTCCGCGGGCGGGGCTGCCGCAACTGCAGCGAGACCGGCTACAAGGGACGCGTCGCGGTGTACGAGGTGATGGAGCTCACCGAGGAGCTCAAGGAGTTCGTGCTGAACGGCGCGTCCTCGATGGAGCTCAAGCGCGAGGCGATCCGCGGCGGCATGACGACGCTGCGCCGCAGCGCGCTCAACAAGCTGCTCGAGGGCGTCACGACGCTCTCGGAAGTACTGCGCGTGTCGGCGTCGGATCACTAGGAGGGGGCGCGATGGCCAACCTGCACCAGCTGCTGAAGGCGATGATCGAGAAGGGGGCGAGCGACCTCCACATCACCACCAACAGCCCGCCCCAGCTGCGCGTCGACGGCAAGCTCGACCCGCTGAAGATGCCGCCGCTGTCGCCCGCCGACACCAAGCAGCTCTGCTACTCGATCCTCACCGACGCGCAGAAGCACCGCTTCGAGGAGCACAGCGAGCTCGACCTCTCGTTCGGCGTGCGCGGCCTCTCGCGCTTCCGCGCCAACATCTTCATGCAGCGCGGCGCAGTCGCGGGGGCGTTCCGCTCGATCCCCTACAAGGTGCTGACGATCGAGGAGCTCGGGCTCCCGAAGGCCGTCCTCGACATCACCAAGAAGCCGCGCGGCCTCGTGCTGGTGACCGGCCCGACCGGCTCGGGCAAGTCGACGACGCTCGCCAGCATCATCGACCGCATCAACATGGAGCGCCACGACCACATCGTGACGATCGAGGACCCGATCGAGTACCTGCACCCGCACAAGAACTGCGTGGTGAACCAGCGCGAGGTCGGAGCCGACACCAAGAGCTTCACCAACGCGCTCAAGTACATCCTGCGCCAGGACCCGGACGTGGTGCTGATCGGCGAGATGCGCGATCTCGAGACGATCGAGGCGGCGCTCACCGTCGCCGAGACCGGCCACCTGGCGTTCGCGACGCTGCACACCAACTCGTGCGTGCAGACGATCAACCGCATCGTCGACGTGTTCCCGCCGTACCAGCAGGCGCAGGTGCGCGCCCAGCTCTCGTTCGTGCTGGAGGGCGTCATGTGCCAGGCGCTGCTGCCGCGGGCCAACGGCCCGGGCCGCGCGCTGTCGCTCGAGCTGATGGTCCCGAACCCGGCGATCCGCAACCTGATCCGCGAGGACAAGATCCACCAGATCTACTCGCAGATGCAGATCGGCCAGGAGAAGTACGGGATGCAGACGATGAACCAGTCGCTCGCGTCGCTCTACCAGCGCCGGATGATCAGCCTGGACGACGCGCTCGCGCGCAGCCACGACCAGGAAGAGCTCCGCAACCTGATCGGGAGCGGCGGCGGGTCGGCGATCAACCGCCGCATGGTCGGCGCTGCGTAGCAGGGATCAGGGACCGCACGAACGATTCGACGAGGAGGGCACGCGATGCCGGTATTCGCCTGGGAAGGGCGCACCCGCCAGGGCCAGGTCAAGAAGGGCGTGATCGAGGCCGCCACCGAAGCGGCGGCGATGATGCAGCTGCGCGCGCAGGCCATCATCCCGACGGCGGTGCGGCCCAAGGCCGCCCGCAGCTTCGAGCTCGGCTTCCTGAAGAAGGGCGTGAAGACGCGCGACCTCGTCGTCTTCACGCGTCAGTTCGCGACGATGATCGACGCGGGCCTGCCGCTGGTGCAGTGCCTGGACATCCAGGCCGAGCAGCAGCAGAACAAGTCGTTCGGGGAAGTGCTGGGCAAGGTGAAGTCGGACGTCGAGCAGGGCTCGACCTTCGCCGAGTCGCTGGGCAAGCACCCGCGCGTCTTCGACGAGCTGTACGTCAACCTGGTCACCGCCGGCGAGATCGGCGGCGTGCTCGACACCATCCTGAACCGGCTCTCGGCGTACCTCGAGAAGGCCGACCAGCTCAAGCGCAAGGTGAAGAGCGCCATGATGTATCCGATCACCGTGCTGGTGGTCGCGATCGGCGTGCTCGTCATGCTGCTGGTGAAGGTGATCCCGGTCTTCGAGAAAATGTTCGCCGACTTCGGCGGCGAGCTGCCCGGGCCGACGCAGATGGTGATCAACGTCAGCCACTGGCTGCAGCAGTACCTGCCGCTGCTGATCGCGGCCGTCGTGGCGGCGTTCGTCGCCTACACGCAGGCGCGCCGGCGCGTCCCGCGCTTCCGTTTCCAGACCGACGCCATCTACCTGAAGCTCCCGATCTTCGGCGCGCTGCTCAAGAAGGTGGCGGTGGCGCGCTTCAGCCGGACCTTCTCGACGATGCTCTCGTCGGGCGTGCCGATCCTCGACGCGCTCGAGATCTGCGCGAAGACGTCGGGCAACCGCGTGATCGAGGCGGGTCTGCAGAAGACGCGCTCGGCGATCTCGGAGGGCAAGACGATCGCCGAGCCGCTGAAGGCGGTGGGCGTCTTCCCGGGCATGGTCGTGCAGATGATCGCGGTCGGCGAGCAGACCGGCGCGATGGACTCGATGCTCTCGAAGCTCGCCGACTTCTACGACGACGAGGTCGACGCGGCGGTCGCGGGCCTCACCTCGATGCTGGAGCCGCTGATGATGGTGTTCCTCGGCGGCAGCATCGGCACCATCCTGATCGCCATGTACCTGCCGATCTTCAAGATCGCGGAGTCGGTCAAGTAGCGCCGTGAGCGAGGGACCGGCTGGCGCGGCGCGCTCGTCGGCGCTGCGCCAGCGCCTGCTCGCGCTGCTCGCGGGGCGGCTGGTGCTGGCGCTCGCGATCCTCGCCGGGGCGCTGGCGGTCACGGCGGAGCGCGCGCGCGAGGGGCTCTCCGAGTCGGAGCGCGGCCTGTACGCGACCGTGGTCACCTCGTTCGTGACCGCGATCCTGTGCGCCGCGGTGCAGCACCGCGTGCGGCGTCTGCGCGCGTTCGCCGCCGCGCAGCTCGTGTTCGACGTCGCGGTGGTGACCGCGCTCGTGCGCTTCTCGGGCGGCGCCGACTCGTTCTTCGCGTTCCTCTACGTCCCGATCACGGTGTACGCCGCGCTCTTGTTCGGGCGGCAGGGCGCGTACGCCGCGAGCGGACTCGGCGCGCTCGCCTACGCCGGCGCGCTCACCTTCGAGCAGGGCACGGGCGCGGGCGGCCTCGCGATCCCCGATCCCGTGCAGCTCGCGCTCTGGGGCACGCACGCCGGCGCGCTTCTGATCGTGGCGCTGCTCGCGAGCGCGCTCTCTCGCGAGCGCGACCGCGCGGGCCGCGCGCTGGCGGAGCGCACGCGCGACCTGCGCAGCCTGCGGCGCCTCCACGAGCGCACCGTCGAGAGCTTGACGAGCGGGCTGCTCACCACCGATCCCGGCGGCGCGATCACCTCGTTCAACCCCGAGGCGGAGCGCATCACGGGCGCCACCGAACAGGAGGTGCTCGGCCTCTCGCTCGACGGCGTCATCCCCGGCGCGGCGGAGCTGGTGCTGGAGTCGGCGCGCGGCGCGCGCAAGGGGCGCGCGCTGCTGCGCTTTCGCAACCGCGCGGGCCAGGAGCTCCACCTCGGCCTCGCGGGCTCGGTGCTGCGCGCCGACGAGGAGTCGCCCGGCGGCTACGTCGTGATCTTCCAAGACGTGACGCGCGTGGTGGAGATGGAGGCGCAGCTGCGGCGCCACGAACGCCTCGCCGGCGTCGGCCAGCTCGCCGCCGACCTCGCCCACGAGATCCGCAACCCGCTCGCCGCGATCTCGGGCTCGATCCAGATCCTCGAGTCGGGGTCGGCGGACGGCGAGTCGGACGAGTCGCTGCGGCTGATGCGGATCGTCGTGCGCGAGACCGACCGGCTGAACGCGCTGATCAGCGACTTCCTCCACTACGCGCGGCCGGCTCCGGCGAAGCCCGAGCCGGTCGCGATCGCGAGCGCGCTCGAGGACATGCGACAGATCTTCGAGTCGGTGCGGCCGCCCGCCGTGCAGCTCCGCGTCGAGTCGCCGCCCGATCTGCGCGTCATGTGCGACGACCGCCAGCTCCGCCAGCTCCTCTGGAACCTCTACCTCAACGCGATCCAGGCGATGCCGGAAGGCGGCTCGCTGGTGATCCGCGCGGAGGCGCCCGCGGCTCAAGCGCCGGCTGGCGACGGCCGATCGAGCGGACCGGAGGGCGCGCGCGAGCGTGCGGACGGGTCGCGGCTCGCCGCCATCGAGGTGGCGGACACCGGCACCGGCATTCCGCCCGACGTGCTCGAGCGCATCTTCGACCCGTTCTTCACCACCAAGGAAGAGGGATCGGGTCTCGGTCTCGCGACCGTGCACCGCATCGCGGAAGGGAACGGAGGCCACGTGACCGTCGAGAGCGCCGTCGGCCGCGGAACGCGATTCCGCGTGCTGCTCCCGGTTCCGGAGGCGGCGCGATGAGCGCGAGCCCGCGCATCCTGGTCGTCGACGACGAGCGCAGCATGCGCGAGTTCCTCGAGATCCTCCTGCGCAAGGAGGGCTACGAGGTCACCACGGCCGGCGACGTCGACGGCGCGCTGCTCGCGCTCGAGTCCGACGACTTCGACCTGGTCGTCTCGGACGTGCAGATGCCGGGCAAGTCCGGCCTCGACCTGCTCAAGGCGATCCGCGAGGCGAACGCCGACGCGCTGGTCGTGATGATCACCGCCTTCGCCACCACCGAGACGGCGATCGCGGCCATGAAGGAGGGCGCGTACGACTACGTGACCAAGCCCTTCAAGGTCGACGAGATCAAGCTGGTCGTGCAGAAGGCGCTCGAGAAGAAGAGCCTCGCCAGCGAGAACGCGCGGCTGCGCTCCGAGCTGCGCAGCGAGCGCCGCGAGCGCCAGCTCGTCGGCAACAGCGTGCGCATGCAGCAGCTCTACGAGATGGTGAACCGCGTCGCCTCGACCAAGACGAACGTGCTCGTCGTCGGCGAGAGCGGCACCGGCAAGGAGCTGATCGCGCGCGCCATCCACACCGAGAGCGATCGCGCCGAGGCGGCGTTCATCGCGCTCAACTGCGCCGCGATTCCCGAGAACCTGCTCGAGAGCGAGCTGTTCGGCCACGTGAAGGGCGCCTTCACGGGCGCCGTCGGCAACAAGCCCGGCCTGTTCGAGGCGGCCGACGGCGGCACGCTCTTCCTCGACGAGGTGGGCGAGCTGACGCTGCCGCTGCAGGTGAAGCTGCTGCGCGCGATCCAGGAGAAGACGATCCGGCGCGTCGGCGGCAACTCCGACCGGCGCGTCGACGTGCGCATCGTGGCGGCGACCAACCGGCGCCTCGAGGACGAGGTCGCCGCCGGGCGCTTCCGCGAGGACCTCTACTACCGCCTGAACGTGATCCAGCTCGAGCTGCCGCCGCTGCGCGACCGCATGGACGACCTGCCGCTGCTCGTCCACCACTTCGTCGAGAAGTACGGCCGCGAGCTCGGCAAGCCGGTGCGCGGACTCTCCGAGGAGGCGATGGGGCGGCTGCGCGCGCACGCCTGGCCCGGCAACGTGCGCGAGCTCGAGAACGTGATCGAGCGCGCCGTCGCGCTCTCGCGCAGCGAATGGATCGAGGCGGAGGCGCTGCCGCCCAACCTCGGACACGCGGCGGAGGAGCGGGCGCCGGCGGCGCCCAAGCTGACGCAGGCGGGCGTCGACCTCGACAACCTCGTAGCCGACTACGAGCGCGGCCTGCTGCTCGACGCGCTGCGCCGCGCCGGCGGCGTCAAGAAGCGCGCCGCGGCCTTCCTCGGCATCTCGTTCCGCTCTTTCCGCTACCGGCTCGAGAAGCTCGGGCTCGACGACGACGACGAGCCGGGCGCGGGCGAGTGAGCCGCTCGTGGCGCGCCGCCCGCTCCGCAGCGGACTGCTCGCGGAGGTGGTGGCCAGCCTCGCGCTCGTGATGCTCGCCGCGACGTTCATGGTCGCGGGCCTGCTGTTCCGCTACGACGACTCGCGTCTGCGCGACCTGCTCGGCCGCGCGCTGCGCGCCGAGGCGAGCGACGCCGCGGCGGTGTCGAACGGGCTCGGACTCGTGCCCGGCACCGTCTGGTGGAGCGTCGACGCGAGCGGCAGCGCGCGCGCCGACGGCGGCCGCGGAGCCGCCCTCGACGCGACGACGCGGGAGCTGGCGCGCGAAGCCGCCGCGCGCGGCACGCCGCTGCTGCGGCCGGGCGCGCCGTGGGAGCCGATCCGCTTCGCGACGCCGGTGCCGGGCGGCGGCGTGCGCGCCGCGCGGCTGCCGTCGCACGCGTCGTTCCGGCTGCGCAGCGCGCCGCTCGCGATCGTCGCGGCGCTGCTGCTGCTCGACGTGGTGGTCTTCACCGCGTTCGGCGCGTCGCTGCTGCGGCGGCGCGTCGTGGCGCCGCTGCAGCGGCTCGCGGCGGCGACGCGCTCGCTCGCGGAGGGCGGCTTCGAGGCGCGGCTCCCCGTCGAGGGGCCGCGCGAGGCGGCGGACGTCGCGGCGGCGTGGAACGAGATGAGCGAGGCGCTCTCGCGGCGGACCGCGGCGCTCGAGAAGGCGGTCGCCGACCTGCGCGCCGCCAACGCCGAGCTGCGCGTGACGCGCACGGGCCTCGACCGCGCGCAGCGGCTCGCGGCGGTGGGGCGGCTCGCGGCCGGCGTCGCGCACGAGGTCGGCAATCCGCTCGCCGCGCTGCTCGCCTTCCTCGACGTCGCGGCGCGCGATCCCGGCATGCGCGACGACACGCGCGGCCACCTCGCCAGCGCCGCGAAGCAGGGCGAGCGCGTGCGCAGAATCCTGCGCCAGCTCCTCGAGTTCTCGCGCCCACCGCGCATGGACTGCGTGCCGGTGGACCTCGCCGCGCTCGCGGAGGAGGCGGTCGCGCTGGTCGCGGCGCAGCGCCGCTACGAGGGCGTGCGCTTCGAGGTGACGCGCGACGGCGAGCCGCCCCCCGCGCTCGCCGATCCGGCGGCCGCCGCGCAGATCCTGCTGAACCTGGTCCTGAACGCGGCGGACGCCGTCCTGGGAAGCGGCGAGGGCGGGGCGGTGCGCATCGCGGTGCGCGCGAGCCCGCTCGCGGTGCGCGCCGGCGAGTCGCGCGCGGAGGCCGCCGCGCGGCGCACACCGGACACGGTGGAGTGCGTGGTGGCGGACCAGGGCGCGGGCGTCGCGGAGGGGGATCGCGAGCGGCTCTTCGATCCCTTCTTCACGACCAAGCCGCCGGGCGAGGGCACCGGGCTCGGACTCGCGAACTCGCTGCGTTTGGCCGAAGAGCTCTCGGGCGCGCTCGAGCTGGTCGAGCCGCCGGAGGGGTTCCGCACCGCATTCGCCCTGCGCCTCGCCGCCGCCGGCCGCTCCGCAAGCGCTTGCGCAGTGCGCAAGGAGATGCGGGGCGGGGACGCCGGCCGGGATCCGGAGCCGATCGGTGAAACCGAGGCGTGACGGGCACTTGCAGAGGAGTCGAAGCGTGGCACGAGGCTTGCGAAACGTGCCTGCCGTGATGCGGGCACGCGGCGCGGAACGACACGACCGGGAGACGGGCTTCACGCTCGTGGAGCTGATGGTCGTCGTCGGCATCATCGGCGTGATGGCGGCGTTCGCGACGCCGCTCTTCGCGCAGTTCTTCGGCGACCTGCGGCTCAAGGCCGCGGCGCGCGACGCCGCCGACGCCTTCCGCATCGCGCGCATCGACGCGATCCGCACCGGCCAACGCCACGTGGTGTTCTTCTCCGCCGCGATCGCGACCGATCCGCCGGCGACCGATCCGGCGGGCACGCCGCTCCCGATCGATCCCGCGACGGGCGCTCCCGTTCCGATCGTGATCGTCCGCGACGACAACGACAACTGCCGCATCGACCCCGGCGAAGCGCAGCGCCCGGTGTTCGCCAAGCAGGGCGTCGCCTGGGGCAGCTCGGTGTCGGCCAGCGATCCCGACGGACCGGACGACGACCTCGGCGCCGCCGACCACAGCACGGGCTCGAGCTTCCAGTCGCCCACGGGCGGCACGACGACCTGGGTGCTGTTCGGTCCGGACGGCGTGCCGCTCGGCTTCGACGCCGCCTGCAACGTCGGCGCGCTCGGCTCGGGCGCGGGCGGGCTGTACTTCGGCAACGGGCGCCGTGACTACGCGGTCGTGCTCTCCCCGCTCGGCAGCGTGCGCGTCCACAACTGGATCGAGGGGGCCGACCAATGGTCGAACTGATGCGACGGGCCCGCCGCCAGCGGCGGCGCGGCGAGCGCGGCTTCACGCTCGTCGAGGTGATGGTCGCGCTGGGCATCCTGGCGACGGGACTGCTCGCGGTGGCGGCGGCGCAGCTCTACGCGATGCGCGGCGGCCGCTCGGGACGCCACACCACCGACGCGGCCGAGATCGCGCAGACGCAGGTCGAGTCGTTCCAGCGCATGGCGTGGACCGACGCGGGCCTGGCCGCGACCGCGGGCTGGGTGCCGGCCGGCGGCCAGCAGGTGGACCGCACGGTGGCGACGACCGGCGTCCCGGTGATCGAGCAGAGCTACACGCTGCAGTGGCGAATCACGAACGTGAACGCCTTCCTCAAGTCCATCGACGTGCGCGTCCAGTGGAACGAGGACAACCGTCCCAACCGCGCATACACGGTGACGACGATGCGCCACAACGACTCGCAGAGCTGAGCCATGCGCGCGAACCGAAGACACGGCTTCACGATGGTCGAGATCCTGGTCGCGGTCGCCATCCTGACGGTGGTCGTCGCCGGCGTGATGGAGAGCTTCGTGGTCCAGAACCGCGCCTACACGGTGGTGGACCAGACCACGGAGTCGCAGCAGAACCTGCGCGCGATCGCCCACCTGCTCGAGCGCGACCTGCGCATGACGGGCTTCATGGTGGACGAGGCGGCGTCGGCCTGCGGCATCGACGCGACGAACGCGGCCGACACGCTCTACGTGACCGACGCCACCGCGATCGACCCCGCCAACCAGGCGGCGGCCAATCTCGGTGTCCCGGTCATCGGGTACGGCGGGAGCGTCAACGAGTACCCGCTGGCGCTGCAGAACGTCCCTCCCTCTCCCGTCCTGGACGGCCAACCGTTCTACGACGCGATCAACTCGGACGGCATCCCCGACTCGGACTTCCAGGTGGGCGCCGGTGCGATCCTCTACGACCGCAACGACCCGAACCGCGGCACCGCGTGCGGCGTCGTCACGCACGTCTCGGCGTCGAGCGTGCGCGTGGACTTCGAGAATGCGATCGGCAGCGTGGGCGGCCAGCAGCTCGTGCTGGTGCCCGCCCACCGCTACGCGGTCGACGCCAACGGCGCGCTGACGCGCGACGGCCAGCCGCTCGCCAACGACGTCGACGATCTGCAGGTCGCCTACTTCATCGACGCCAACGGCGACGGCCAAGTCACCACCGCGGACGAGTACGAGGGCTCGGCGGGCGCGACCGCGGCCTACACGTCCGCCGGCACCGACCACTCCAACCTGCGCGAAATCCGCTTCAACCTCGTGCTGCGCTCGCGCACGAACGACGCCGAGTACTCCGAGGGCACCGACCAGCCCACCGAGAACCGCGCCGGGAGCGGCCTCGCGGACGGCTTCCGGCGGCGCGCCTTCACCACCACGGTGCGCCCGCGCAACATCGGCTTCCGCGGCGTTTGATCGGCCACCAGGAGACACCCATGCGACGCGAAGCAGGCTCCGCGCTCATCGTCACCGTGATGCTGCTCTTGCTGCTCGGCGTGATCGGGCTCTCGGCGCTCGACACCGTGATGCGCGACCAGCAGGTGGCGGGCTTCCAGAACCGCTCGACCGCGGCGTTCTACGCGGCCGAGGCGGGCGTCGCAGCGGCCAAGGACATCATCCGCGGCCAGCTCTTCTACACGGTCGGGGAGTCGGTGACGTTCGCGTCGTACTCGACGCCCGCGGAGATCGGCGACACGTCGCTCTACCCGAACGGACGGCCGCGCTACTACGGCGACCCCGACGTCACGCAGCCGATCACGGCGCTGCCGCAGACGCTGCGCTCGCCGGGCGCGGGCGGCTCGAACATGCGCCAGGGCGCGCAGGCCTTCAACACGTTCGGCCTCTACCGGCTGCGCGTCGTCGGGCAGACCGCCGACGGCGCCACCTCGAAGATCGAGGCCGTGACGCTGAACAACACCTACAGCGGCTACTAGGTCGCGCGCACCGGCGCAGCCACTCCGGAGGGGTCCAGGAGATGGGGAGCATGATGGATCGAATGCGACTGCTGAGCACGACCGCGGCCTTCGCCGCCGCGCTGCTCGCCGCGGCGCCGCTCGCGGCGGACGACACCGACCTGTTCTCGGTGAACGTGCCGCCCAACGTGTTGCTCGTGGTGGACAACTCGGGCTCGATGAACAACATCGTCTGGCACCCGGATTTCGACCCCGAGGCGACCTACAGCTGCAACACCACGAACGGCGGCTTCACGAGCGAGCAGTCGTTCAACAGCGCGTCGCGCACCTGGACCCGCTGCGGCCGGACGCGCACGTTCTATTCCGATCCGCAGGTGACGGCGGCCGGCTGGCCGACGCGCTTCGACTACCGCTACATGAACTGGATCTTCTCGCTCCCGAACGGCGACCCGCGCCTCGCCGAGATCGCCGCGACCAACAACGGCACCTACTCGGCGTGCCTGCAGGCGCAGGGCTTCACCAGCTACAACCGCTACCGCCGCGCGCGCGTCTCGGCCGCGAAGGACGTGCTGCGCGAGGTCGTCTGCAACGTCAACCAGGCGGGCGACGTGCGCTTCGGCCTCGCCGAGTTCCGGCTCGCGGGCGGCTCGAACGACCCGAACGGCGGCTACGTGCGCGTCCCGGTGAACGACTACGACGCGCCGACCTACACGCTGCCGCTGACCAGCGGCACGCTCACCGGCACCCACCAGCAGCACCTCGACGCCGCCATCAACGCGCTCGAGGGCGAGAGCTGGACGCCGCTCGGCGAGACGCTGTTCACGCTCTACACGTACTTCATGAGCCGCACGCCGGGCGACCGCCCGACCGGCCTCAACGGCATGACCTTCCCCGGGTACGCCTATCGCACGAACCCGACCGGGAACTACGGCTCCTACACCACGACGTCGTCGCTCATCCCGGCGGACCCGGTCCAGTACGACTGCCAGAAGAACTTCGTGATCATCATCACGGACGGCGAGCCGACGATGGACGACTTCGACAACTCGAACAGCGGCGACAACACCGCGCAGGGCTATTCGAGCTTCGGCGGCCTGATCGGCGACTACAACGCGGACGGCGAGACCGAGATCGGCGGCGCGGCCTGCGTCGGCGGCGCCGAGTGCGCGCTCTACCTGGACGACATCGCGAAGTTCATGCAGGACCACGACTTCCGGCCCGACCGCGCCGGGACGCAGGTGATCGACGTCTACACCGTCGGCTTCACGACGACGCCTGCGGCGAACGACCTGCTCTCGCGGACCGCCGCGGTGGGCAACGGCCTGTTCTTCTTCAGCAACAACGCCGAGGAGCTCGCCGACGCGATCGTCGGCGCCGTCTCCGACATCGTGCAGAAGTCGCAGTCGTTCACGGCCGCGACGGTGCCGGCCACCCGTACCAGCGACGGCGGCAACATCTACACGAGCCTGTTCCTGCCGCGCAGCGACGACCCGTACTGGGAAGGCCACCTGAAGCTCTTCAACATCACGGCCGACGGCGACATCCTCGACGAGAACGGCAACTGCGCGCTCGTCTCGCCGCCGCCGCCGGGCTGCAAGGCCGGCGCGATCTCGCAGACGGCGCAGCCGTACTGGGACGCGGGCGAGGAGATTCCCGACCCGGCCGTGCGCAGCCTCTTCACTTCGATGCCGTCGGGCACGACGGCGACCCGCGTGTCCTTCGACACCGCCACGCTCGGCGTCGCGGCGCTCGGCGACCCGGCCGTCGCGACCGACGACCTCACCTTCGCGGACCGGATGCTCTATCCGGTGACGACCGCGACGACCGCCGAGAACCTCGCCGACCAGATCATCGCGAACGTGCGCGGCTGCGTGTTCGGCACCGGCGCGGGCACCGCGTGCATCCGGCGGCCCTGGCTGCTCGGCGACATCTTCCACTCGAACCCGATCGTGATCGGCGAGCCGCGCAGCTTCATCAACGAGGCGTCGTACCAGGCCTTCGCGGTGGCGCACGGCCAGCGCGACAAGACGATCTACGCCGGCGCCAACGACGGCTTCCTGCACGCCTTCGAGGCCGGCGAGTGGGATCCGAGCCCGCCGACCGGCAACCCGGGCTACGACCGCGGCACCGGCGAGGAGCTGTTCGGCTTCATGCCGTGGCCGGCGCGCCGCAACATCCGCAACCTGCCGCGCGACGGCGGCTCGCGCGACTTCTACTTCGTCGACGGCTCGCCTGCGGCGGCCGACGTTTGGATCCACTCGAGCCCGACGCAGACCACGAAGGCGGCCGACGGCAGCGAGTGGAAGACGGTGCTCGCCGGCGGCCTGCGCCAGGGCGGCAGCTCGTACTACGCGCTCGACATCACCGATCCGAGCGACGCCAGCTATCCGGGCTACCTGTGGGAGTTCCCGCGCGAGGGCGCGCCGGCCTCGATCGCGGGCTACATGGGCGAGACCTGGGGCACGCCCATCCTCACCAAGATCAAGGTCGTGATCTCGGGGACGCCGTACGAGCGCTGGGTCGCGATCGTGACGGGCGGCTACCACCCGAGCGGCGACCCGAACGACCCGATCAACTACGACCCGAACGCGACGGCCGGGCGCGCCATCTTCCTGGTGGACCTGGCGACCGGGCGCCTGCTCGGCGAGAAGAAGTTCGACCCGTTCACCTCCGGGTCCACGCTGAACCAGATGCGCTACGCGATCGCGTCGACGCCGTCGGTGCTCGACCTCGACGGCGACGACTTCGCAGACGTGATCTTCGTCGGCGACCTGGGCGGCAACGTCTGGAAGTGGGTGGTCTCGCACGACCCGAACTTCGGCAATTTCCTCGAGGATCCGATCAACTCGAGCGGCTCGGTCACGCAGCCGAACTCGAAGTTCGACCGCTTCTTCGCGGCCGCGCCGACCGCGTCGTCGCCGCTCGGCGTCACGCTGGGCACGACGACCTACTACAAGAGCATCTTCTTCCCGCCCGCCGCGACGTACCGCAACGGCGAGCTGTGGCTGACCTTCGCCACCGGCGAGCGCGCCAACCTGATGCGCCCGGGCGTCACGACGACCGACGCCGAGAACAACCGCTTCTACTCGCTCGTCGACGCCGACCCGCTCGCGCGCAACCTGCAGACCACGCTGTCGGAGCAGCAGCTCTACGACGCCACCGACGACGCCACCTGCGCGTCGCTGAGCGGCTTCGCGGGCTACTACTTCCGCGCCCGCGATCACGAGAAGTTCGTCACCAACGTGGACATCTTCGCGTACCAGGTGATCGCGGCCTCGTACACGCCGGCGGTCGGCAGCGTCGATCCGTGCTCGGCGAGCGGCAGCGCGACGCTCTACCTCTTCCGCGTCTACTGCGGCGAGGGGTTCTTCGACACCGACGACGCCGACGGGCGCCGCCTCGAGCTCGGCGCCGGCATGCCGACCGACCCGCGCGTCACGGTCAGCCCGAACGGCACGCGCGTGATCATCACGCAGCAGGACGGCGAGATCGAGAACGGCGAAGGCCCGCCGATCGACCCGGACAAGCTCGGCCAGCTCTACTGGCGCGAGATCTTCGATTGAGAGCGCGCCGCGCGAGCGGCCGCGCGCGGCCCGGGCGCGCCGCGCGCGATGCGACGAGGAGAATCGAGATGCGAAGCCTTGGAATCCGGATCGGCGCGGTGCTCGCGCTCGCAGCGGCCGCGCTCCCGTTCGGCGCGCGCGCCGATCAGGGCGCGGGCGTGATCGAGTCGAAGGAGCCGGGCAAGGTCGTGATCGGCGGAGCGACGTTCCGCCTCAGCGACGCGACCGTGCTCGAGGACGACGAGGGCCGCCCGATCACGTACGCGGAGCTGCCGACGCTCGCGTCGGGCGCGAGCGCCGACGCGGCGGCGGCCTGGTACGAGGCCGGCGACGGCCAGGCGGAGCCGCTGCTGCACCGCCTGCAGCTCACCGGCGGCATGCCGGACTGACGGCCAGCACAGGGGAGGGGTGTGATGGAAACGCGACGAATCCAGCGTGCGGCGCTCGCGGCGGCGGGCGCACTCCTGTGCGCGGCGTGCAGCGAGCCGGTCGCGACGCCGACCGGGCGCTCGATGAGCGACGGCTCCGGGCCGGCGCAGGCCGCGGCCGCGCGCGAGAGCAATCAGCCGCCGCGCATCGCCGGCGCGCGCATCGAGCCGCGCGAGCCGAAGCCGGGCGAGACGGTGCGCGCGGAGGTCTCGGTCGCCGATCCCGACGGCGACCCGACGCACGTCCGTTTCACCTGGCGCGTGGACGGCCGTCCGATCGGCGGCGCCGCCGAGGCGTCGCTCGTGCTGCCCGAGCTGCGCAAGGGCGCGCGCCTCGAGGCCCAGATGGTCGCCTCCGACGGCCGCGCGCAGAGCGCTCCGCACGTCGCCGCCGCGACGGTCGGCAACCGGCCGCCGTCGATCCGCGCCGTGCACTTCGATCCCGAAGGCGTGCTGAAGGCGGGCACCACCGTGGTCGCGATCGTCGACGCCGAGGATCCCGACCGCGATCGCGTCGACCTCCGCTACCAGTGGTCGATCAACGGCCGCGTGCTCGAGCGCGGCGGCGATCGCGAGCGCCTCGAGACCGGCGAGCTGCGCCGCGGCGACCAGGTCGCGCTGCGCGTCGTCGCGAGCGACGGCGACGACGAGAGCGAGGGCTTCGACACGCCGAGCGTCGCGGTCGGCAACAGCGCGCCGGCGATCGTGTCGGCGCCGCCCGCGGGCATGGGCGAGGACGGCGTCTACCGCTACCAGCTCAGCGCGACCGATCCCGACCAGGACCGCGCGCTGCGCTTCAAGCTCGCCGAAGCACCGCCCGGCGCGCACGTCGACCCGATCCTCGGCGAGCTGACCTGGAAGCCGAGCTTCGAGCAGGCCGGCACGCACCCGATCGTCGTCGTCGTCAGCGACGGCCACGGCGGCGAGACCAAGCAACGCTTCGAAGTGACGGTGCGCGAGGTCGCCGCGAAGACGACCCAGGTCACCCCGCCCGCCGCCCCCGCGCCCGCGGAGTGAAACCAGAGGCGGACGCTCCGACGGGGCAGGGCGTCCGCGCCCTGCCCCCCGCATCCCCGCGTCCGCCGCGCGAGAGGCTGAGCCGCCGGCCGGCCAGCAATCGCGGCGCAGCGGCGAGCCGGACCGCGCCGGCCGGCCGGCTCCAGCCCCACACAAGCGCCCGCACCGCCACCCCGGCAATCAGTCCGTGATCCCATACTCCTTGAGCTTGTAGAGCAGCGCGCGATGCGAGATCCCGAGCAGGCGCGCCGCGTGCGTGCGGTTGCCGTCGGTCTCGCGCAGCGCGCGGCGGATCATCTCGGTCTCCGCGGCGCGGCGCGCGCGGCGCAGCGAGAGGTCGCCGCCGACGGCGTCGCTCTCGGCGCTCTCCTGGTGAACGACGTTCGCGGGCAGCTCGGCGAGGCCGAGCTGGTCGCCGCGCGCGAGGATCACCGCGCGCTCGATCACGTTCTCGAGCTCGCGGACGTTGCCCGGCCAGCGATACGCGACCAGGCGGGCGAGCGCGTCGTCGGCGATGCCGCGCACCGGCTTGCCGAGCGCGTCGCGCGCCTGCGCGAGGAAGTGGTCGACGAGCAGCGGGATGTCCTCGCGGCGCTCGCGCAGCGGCGGCACCTGCACGCGCAGCACGTTCAGGCGGTAGAAGAGGTCCTCGCGGAAGCCGCCGCGCGCGACCTCGGACTCGAGGTCGCGCGCCGTGGCGGCGATCACGCGCACGTCCACCTGGCGCGCCTTCGACTCGCCGAGCGGCCGCACTTCCTCCTCCTGGAGGACGCGCAGCAGCTTGACCTGCAACGCGAACGGGAGCTCGCCGATCTCGTCGAGGAAGAGCGTGCCGCCGTCCGCCTCGACGAAGAGCCCGCGCCGCGCGCGGTCGGCGCCGGTGAACGCGCCCTTCGCGTGTCCGAACAGCTCGCTCTCCAGCATCGTCTCGGGGATCGCGCCGCAGTTCACCGCCACGAAGGCCTCGTTGCGGCGCGGCGACTGCGCGTGGATCGCGCGCGCCAGCACCTCCTTGCCGGTGCCGCTCTCGCCGGTGAGCAGGACCGTCGCCTTGTACTCCGCGGCGCGCTCGAGCATCTCGAGCAGCTCGATCATCCCGGGCGAAGCCGCGACGATCGGTCGGCCGCCGACGGCGCGCTCGACGTCGCGCGCAAGCAGCTCGGTGCGGCGCCGCAGGCGCTCGCGCTCGTGCGCCTTGCGGATCGCGAGCAGCACCTCGGAGGGCTGGAACGGTTTGGCGAGATAGTCGTAGGCGCCGCGCCGCATCGCCTCGAGCGCGAGCTCCTCGGTGCCGTACGCGGACATCAGGATCAGCGTCGCGTCGGGCCGGCGCCGCGCCAGCTCGGGCAGCAGCGCGAGGCCGTCGGTGCCCGGCATGCGCAGGTCGCACAGCACGATCTCGGGAGCGGCGTCGTCGAGGCGCGCGAGCGCTTCGTCGCCGTTCGCCGCGAGCGCGACCTCGTACCCCTCGGCTCCGAGCACGAGCGCGAGGCTCTCCCGGAGCGAGTCGTCGTCGTCGACGATGAGCAGGCGGCGCGCCACGGGTCCCCCTCGCGTGTAGCCCTATCGGAGCGCGTGGCGCGGCCCGTGAGGGAGCGGCGCCTCGATCGCGGCGCGCGCCGTCGCCGCTGCGTGTCCAATGCACACCGCGGGGGATCGGCCTCCCGCCCGTCTCAAGTCGCGCCGATCGCGGACCGAAAGAGGACCCCGGGCGCGCTGCAGCCGGCCGAGAGGGGAATTTCGGCGGATGTGGCGGGGGAGGACCGCGTGGGACGCAACAACGTCCAGCGCTGCCGCGAGGCGCTGATGATGAGCAAGGCGGAGCTCGCTCGAAAGGCGGGCTTGTCGACGCTCACCATCGACCGCGTGGAAGCCGGCAGGCCCTGCCGGTTGGACACCAAGCGAAAGATCCTGCTGGCGCTCGGAAGGCGCATCTCGGACAAGGACGAGGTGTTCGGGCGTCTCGGTTCCGCAGGCTCCTCCCCGCACTCGGCGACCCTCGCAGAGGACACCGCGCGCGCATAGCGCGACGTGGTCGGGAGAGCCAGTCCGTGCAACTTCCGTTTCTTCGACTCGGATCGAAGTCCATTCTAGGTCTCGACATCGGCTCTTCGTGCGTGAAGGCGGTCGAGGTCGCGCCCCGCGGCGACGGCTTCGACCTGCTCCATCTGGGTGTCGCGCCGCTGCCGCACGACGCCATCGTGGAGGGCGCCTTCCTGAACGCCAGCGTGATCGCCGACGCGATCCGCGAGGCGATCGAGAGGTCCGGCTCCAAGGCGAAGCACGCCGCGGCTGCGGTGTCGGGTCACTCGGTGATCGTGAAGAAGATCACGGTGCCCGCGATGACCCAGGCCGAGCTCGAGGAGTCGATCCGCTGGGAGGCCGAGCAGTACATCCCGTTCGACGTGAACGAGGTGAACCTCGACTTCGAGATCCTGCAGCCCGGCGACGCCGAGCGGCCCATGGAGGTGCTCCTGGTCGCGGCGAAGCGGGACATGATCGACGACTACGTGAACCTGATCGGCGAGGCGGGCCTCGTGCCGGCCGTGATCGACGTCGCGGGCTTCGCGGTCGAGAACGCCTGGGAGTCGAACTACGGCGCCGCCGACGACGTCGTCGCGCTGGTGAACATCGGCGCCCAGACTTCGACGATCAACGTGGTCGCGAACGGCGTGCCGGCCTTCACGCGCGACATCGCGGCGGGCGGCAACCAGTACACCGCGGAGATCCAGCGCGCGCTCTCGGTCGGCTTCGACGAGGCCGAGCGCATCAAGATCGGCGAGCGGGGCGAGTCGCAGGACGTCGTGCCGCAGGAAGTCGAGCAGGCGATGCGCACGGTCACCAACAACCTGGTGGGCGAGATCGCGCGCTCGCTGGACTTCTTCGGGGCGACCGCCGCCGACATGCGCATCCAGCGCGTGTACCTCTCGGGCGGCTCGTCGCGGGTGGCCGGGCTCGAAGCCGCCTTCCGCGAGCGCACGGGCCTCGAGGTCCAGCTCATGAACCCGCTGTCGAAGATGATGCCTTCGACGCGCTTCGATCCCGAGCTTCTCGACCAGGTCGGACCCTCGCTCGGCGTGTGCGTCGGCCTGGCCCTGCGGAGGGTGGACGAATGATTCGGATCAACCTCCTTCCCGTCCGCGAGGCGCGCAAGAAGGCCGACCTGCGCCAGCAGCTCGTCCTGATCGCGGGCAGCGCGCTCGGGTCGCTGGTGCTGGCGCTGCTGTTCCATCAGGTGCTGCGCAGCCAGATCACGGACGCGCGCGAGCGCACCGTCGGCCTCGAGCAGCAGCTCGCGCAGTTCAAGCCGCAGCAGGAGAAGGTCGACGCCTTCAAGGCGCAGAAGGCGGAGATCGAGCAGAAGCTCCAGGTGATCGAACGCCTCGAGCGCTCGCGCTCGGGCCCGGTCCACATCCTGGACGAGCTCGCGATGCGGACGCCGGACCGCGTGTGGCTCACGCTGCTCGCGGCCAACGACGGGCGCATCGAGCTCAAGGGCATGAGCCTCGACAACGAGCTGGTGGCGCTCTTCCTGACGTCGCTCAACGAGTCGAAGTACTTCGCCAACGTCGAGCTCAAGGAGACCGAGCTCCGCACGGTCGACTCGCTCAAGCTCAACACGTTCCGGATCTTCGCGCAGCTCGAGTCGCCGGACGCTCCGGCCGGGGCGGGCCCGGCTGCGCCGGCGGTGAAGCCGGGCAGGCCGGGCGCGAAGCCGGCTGCGGCGAAGGCGCCTGCACGCGCCGCGGCGCGGAAGGAGGGCTAGGCGTGGCGCTCGATCTCGGCCTCGACAAGCTGCAGGGGCAGCTCGACAAGTTCGCGAAGCTGCCCAAGCCGTACCGGATCGCGGCGATCCCGCTGATCGCGATGCTGGTGCTCGGCGGATACGCCTGGCTGTTCTACCAGCCGGCGCGCGTCGAGCTCCAGGCGGCGCAGGCGAAGGAGCGCGATCTCGAGCGGAAGGTGTCGGAGGTGCGCGCGATCGTCGCCAACCTCGCCGCCTTCGAGCAGGAGATCGCGGACCTCGAGCAGGAGCTCAAGCAGGCGCTGCGGCAGCTGCCCGACTCGAAGGAGCTGCCGGGCCTGCTCACCGACGTGTCGAGCCTCGGCAAGGACGCCGGCCTCGAGTTCACGGCCTTCCGGCCGCAGGACGAGATCAGCCGCGACTTCTACGCCGAGGTCCCGATCGAGATCGAGTTCAGCGGCGACTACCACGACATCGCCCGCTTCTTCGACAAGGTCTCCAAGCTGCCGCGCATCGTGAACGTGAGCGAGCTCAACATGGAGATCGCGAGCCAGGACGCCGAGACGACCCGGCTGCGCGTGAAGGGCGAGGCGACGACGTTCCGCTTCATCGAACACCAGACGGCTCCGGCCGCGGCGGCTGCCGGAAATGCCCGGAAGCCCGCCAACGCAGCGGCGGCGCGGGGAGGGAAGTCGTGAAGTCGAGGATCTTGGCCACGCTCGGAGCGGCGGCGCTCCTCCTCGTGGGCTGCGAGAAGGGCGCGAGCAACGCGCCCACCGTGCAGGACTACGAGCAGAAGCGCGCCGAGCTGATGAAGCAGCGCGAGAAGAACGGCGCGCCCGTGCTCGCCGGCAAGCGCACGCCGCCGCCCGGCACGGGCGGTGCCGCCGACGGGCGCGGGCTCGTGAGCGGCGGCGACGCCTACGCATACGACGCGACGGAGAAGCGCGACCCGTTCCGCTCCTTCGTGATCGAAGAGGCCTCGAAGCGCGCCGAGCACGAACGCGGCCCGCTCGAGCAGTTCGATCTCTCGCAGATCACGGTCGTCGCGGTGGTGTGGGGCACGGACCGTCCCCGCGCCCTCGTGACGGACCCGTCCGGTCGCGGCTACGTGGTGCAGGAAGGCACCCCGATCGGCAAGAACGATGGCCAGGTGATTCGCATCGGTGACAACAGCTTGCTGGTCAAGGAGACCTACGTCGATTACCTCGGCGAGGCGACCAGCAAGGAGATCGAGATGCGAATCCGCTCCAAGTCCCAGGGAGGGTGAGGATCGATGTTCGGCACCAAGCGCGCACGACAGGCTCGGATCGTCGCGGCCCTGGGGACCGTCCTCGGGCTCGCAGTGGCGGCCGCGATTTCGGGAGCGGCGTTCGCACGCTCGCTCCAGAAGATCACGATCGAACGCGAAGGCGAGACGCGCGTCATCGCCGTCGAGGGGATGGCGCAGGCGTCGTATGCGGCGTCGCGGGCCGAGCGGCCGCGCCGGATCGTCCTCGACTTCGACGACGTCGAGATCGGCAAGGCGGAGACGCAGAAGACGGTCTTCGACGGGCTGGTCGAAGAGGTCACCCTCGCGGAGTTCCAGAACGCGACCGGCCGCAAGGCCACGCGGCTCGAGGTGACGCTCGCGGGTGACGCCGACTTCGAGGTGGCGCGCGCCGGCGAGCGGCTGCTGCTCAAGGTCGCCCCGTCGGCCGCGCAGCAGGCTTCCGCGGCGCCGGCCGGCGAGCCGGCTACGCCGGCGGTGTCGGCCGCGCCCGATTCCGCCCCGGCTCCGGCCGCGGCGCCCTCGCAGCCGGCCCGCAAGCTGGTCGCGGTGGAGCCGCAGAGCGCGGGCGACGGCACCGTCGTGCGGCTGCGCGCGGACGGCACCGTCGCGGGCGTCGAGAGCTCGGTGCTCGCCAATCCCGCGCGCCTCGTGCTCGATCTGACGGGCGTGCGCTCGAGCGACGCGCCGGCCACCACGCCGATCGACTCGAAGCAGGTGCAGCGCGTTCGCGTCGGCGCGCACGGCGACAAGGTGCGCGTCGTGTTCGATGCGACGGCCGCGCAGGCCTTCGACCAGCGCCGCATCCTGCCCGTGTCGGACGGCCTGGTCGTCGCGTTGGGCAATGGTCCGGCGGTGGACGCGGCGATCGCTGCGGCCCAGTCGTCGGCTCCGGTGCAGACGGCGCAGGCCGCGCCCGCGAAGGCGACGCCCGCGCCCGAGGCGCCGGCTTCGACTCCGCCCGCGAAGCAGGCTCCGGCGCAGGCCGCGGCTCCGGCTCCGGCGGCGACCAAGGCCGTCGGTGCGGCGAAGCCCGCGCCCAAGCCGGTTCCGGCGGCGCTCGATCCGGCCGCCGACGGCATCGGCGTGCTCGAGGAGGGCGGTCTGCTCGACGGCAAGGAGTACGTCGGCCGCCGCATCTCGCTCGACTTCAAGGACGTCGACATCCGCGACGTGCTGCGGCTCATCGCGGACGTGTCGGACCTCAACATCATCGCCGGCGACGAGGTCTCCGGGAACGTCACGATCCGACTCGTGGACGTGCCCTGGGACCAGGCGCTCGACGTCATCCTGCTGACCAAGGGCCTCGGTTTCGTGCGCGTCGGCAACGTGCTGCGCATCGCGCCCGGCGAGACCCTGAAGAGCGAGGAGGAGGCCCGGCTGCAGGAGCGCCGCGCCAAGGAGAAGCTCGAAGACCTCGTCGTGAAGCTGCAGCCGGTCAACTACGCCAACGTGCGCGAGATCCAGAAGCTCGTGAAGCGACTGCTCACGCCGCGCGGCACGGTGGACATCGACGAGCGCACCAACACGGTGATCATCAAGGACATCGCGTCGGTCATCGACGAGGCCACGGCGCTCGTCAAGGCGATCGACACGCAGACGCCGCAGGTGATGATCGAGGCGCGCATCGTCGAGGCGAGCCTCGATTTCTCGAAGGAGATCGGCCTCGAGTGGGGCGGCGGCTCGCAGCCCGACGAGGACGAGGACGACTTCACGATCGGCGGCATGAAGCCGATCACCCGGCCCGACGGCAACTTCCCGTTCAACAACGCGAACAACGTCGTCGTGACCAACCCGATCACGCTCACGCCCGCGGGCCTCGTGAACCTGGGCGCCTTCATCCTCGACGACCGCTTCAACATCGACGTCCGCCTGGCGGCCGCCGAGCTGAACGGCGAGGGCAAGGTGATCTCCAGCCCGCGCGTCGTGACCCTCGACAACCGCGAGGCGAAGATCGAGCAGGGCGTGTCGATCCCGTTCCAGACCTTCGAGAACGGCGATGCCCAGCTCGAGTTCATCGACGCGGTGCTGTCGCTGAAGGTGACGCCGCACATCACCGCCGACCGCAGCATCATCATGGCGGTCGAGGTGACGCGCAACGCGCCCGACGACTCGGTGTCGACGCCGACCGGCTCGCCCGCGATCGCCAAGAACCAGGCGAAGACGGAGACGCTGGTGAAGGACGGGCAGACGCTCGTGCTCGGCGGCATCTACGTGATCGACACGGCCGAGAACCAGCAGCGCGTTCCGGGCTTCTGGAAGCTGCCGGTGCTGGGCCGCGCGTTCCGCAACGAGGGCGTGCGCGACCGCCGCAAGGAGCTGCTCATCTTCGTGCAGCCTTCGGTCGTGACGCAGCCGCAGGCGGGCGCCTAGCGAGCGGCCACGCGCCGATCGATGCATCGACGAGCGGGCGGGGGAAGCGATTCCCCCGCCCGTCTCTTTATACTCGCCTCCCGAATGCGCTCTCGAAGCTCACGCGCGCCGCAGAAGGCGCACGGCACGATCTGGCTCGTCGGCCTGATGGGCGCGGGCAAGTCCGCGGTCGGCGAAGCGCTCGCCGCGGCGCTCGGCCTGCGCTTCGAGGACACCGACGCCGCGATCGAGCGGCGCGCGCGCCGCTCGGTCGCGCAGATCTTCGCGGAGCGCGGCGAGCCGGCGTTCCGCGCGCTCGAGCGCGCTGCGATCGAGCGGCTCGCGGGCCGGCCGGTGGTCGCCGCGCTCGGCGGCGGCGCGATCGCGCAGCCCGGCGCGGCGC
>QEVM01000296.1 GCA_003576805.1 Pseudomonadota bacterium
GTCGACGCGCTCGTGCGCGAGCGCCGCTTCGACGCGGCGCACGTCGACACGATCGGGCTCGCGCCGCTCGCGACGCGCGTGCCCGCGCCGCTCGTGCAGAACCACCACAACGTCGAGTCGGCGATGATGGAGCGCCGCGCGGCGAGCGCGCCGTCGGCGCTGCGGCGCGCTCTCTACCGCAGCGAGGCGCGCAAGCTCGCCGAGCTCGAGTGGCGCTGCGCGGACTACACCGCGCTCCACCTCGCCGTGTCGGAGCTCGACGCCGAGCGGCTGCGCGAGCGCGTCGGCGCCGCCGACGTCCGCGTCGTCGCGAACGGGGTGGACACCGATTGGTTCGCGCCGCGCCGCGCGCTCGGCCACGGCGACGGTGGCCTCGTCTTCGCCGGCGCGATGGACTGGTACCCGAACCGCGAGGCGACGCGCTGGCTGGTGCGCGAGATCTGGCCGCTGCTCGCGGCGGATCGCCCGGAGCGCCGGCTCGCGATCGTGGGGCGCGCCGCGCCGGCCGAGGTGGCCGGCGCCGCGCGCGCCGACGCGCGCGTCGAGGCGCCGGGCTTCGTCGGCGACGTGCGGCCGTGGCTCGACGACGCGTCGATCTATCTCTGCCCGATCCGCGACGGCGGCGGCACGCGGCTCAAGGTGCTCGACGCGCTCGCCATGGCGAAGCCGCTCGTCGCGACCGCGCTGGCGGTGGAGGGTCTCGGCCTCGAGGCGGAGCGCCACTACCTGCGCGCCGAGGCGCCGCACGAGTGGCTCGCGCAGGTGCGGCGGCTCGAGTCGGACGCCGCGCTGCGCCGCCGGCTCGCGGAGGCAGGCCGCCGGCTCGTCGCGCGGCGCTTCGACTGGTCGGTGATCGGCCGCGCGCTGGTGGCCGCGCATCGCGACGCGGCGCGCGCCGCGCGCCCGCTGCGCTCGATCAGTGGCGGAACGCGCGCCCCGGCACCTGATACAGCAGCTCCGCTGCCGACGCGGAGATGTCCTGATGCAGCGGAATCCGAGGCAGGCTGAGATGCGGAGCACCCCGCGACACGAGGCCGGGCTCGATCGTGAACGCGGCGCGCACGCCGCAGCGGCGCGCCGCGTCGACGACGGCGTCGTCGTAGGCGCCGCTCGGGTAGGCGAGGAGATCGTCGCGGCCGAGCCCCTGCGCGCGCAGGACGTCCCGCGCGCGTGTCAGCTCGGCGGCGGCGCGCGCGCGGCCGACGGCGGTCAGGATCGCGTGGGTCGCGCCGTGCGACTCGAAGTCGATTCCGCCGCGCGCCATGGCGTGCACCTCGTCCCAGTCGAGCAGCTCGCGCGCGGCCCCGTCGCCGTGCGGTGCGAGCTCGCGGAGGCGGGCGAGCGCGCGCTCGCGGTCGGCCTCGGGCAGCCGCTTCCAGTGCGCGAGGACGGCGTCCTCGGGCCGCGCGCCGGGCTCGGCGCCGAGCAGCGCGCGCGCCACCTCCCGGCGCGCATCGGGAGCGAGCGCGGCGAGCCGGCGGCACACCTCGTCGGGCCAGAAGCAGCCGGCCGTGCCGACGCGCTCGGCGACGAGGAAGATCGTGGCGGGCAGGCCGGCCTCGCGCAGCGCGGGCCAGGCGTGCTCGTGGTTGTCGCGCCAGCCGTCGTCGAAGGTGATCGCGCAGGCGCGCGGCGGCAGCGCGGCGCCGCTGCGCAGGCGCTCGGCCAGCTCGCCGAGGCGCAACACGGAGAAGTGCTCGCGCAGCGCGGCCAGGTGCGCGCGGAAGCTCTCGGGCGTCACGTACATGCCGGGCTCGACGGCGAGCCGCTCGGCCTCGGCGCGCGGCAGTACGCGGTGGTAGGCGAGCACGACGGCGCAGGCGCCGTCGATGCGGGCGCGCGCGCGGCGCGCGAGGCCGGCGCGCCCGTAGGCCTCGGCGCGGAGCCGCCGCAACAGCGCGCCGGCGTGCATCGCGAGAGAGGACATGGCGGGCAGCGTAACGCCGCGCCCGAATCCGGTCGCGGCGCGGCCCGCACCGGCCCGAGCCTCGCGGCGGTCTGCGCGATGTTGCTCGCGAGCGCCGCGAGCGCGCGGCTCGTGCCCGTCGCGACCGAGCTCCAGCAGCCGGTGTACGTCGCGGCGCCGGCGGGCGACGCGCGCCTGTTCATCGTCGAGCGCGCCGGCCGCATCCGCGTGCTCGACGACGGCGTCGTCGCGGCGACGCCCTTCCTCGACGTGCGCGGCCGCGTCGACACCGAGCGCGAAGGCGGCCTCACCGGGCTCGCGTTCCCGGCGGACTACGCCGAGACGGGACGCTTCTTCGTGTACTACACGAACGGCGTGCCGGGCGTTTCGGACGACGAGATGGAGGCGCGCATCTCGTCGTTCGCCGCGATCGGCGATCCCGCGACGTCGGCGGTCGCCGACGCCGACAGCGAGCAGGTGCTGTTCTCGGTCGAGCTGCCGGACACGATCCACCACGGCGGCACGATCGCGATCCGCGACGGCTGGCTCTACCTCGGGCTCGGCGACGGCGCCGGCTCGTACGATCCGTTCGACCACGCGCAGGACGACGCGACGCCGTTCGGCAAGCTGCTGCGCTTCGATCTCGCCGCCGCGCTGCCCGAGCCGGAGATCTGGGCGAAGGGCCTGCGCAATCCGTTCCGCCTCAGCTTCGACCGCGACACCGGCGACCTGTGGATCGGCGACGTCGGACAGGACGCGCGCGAAGAGGTGAACGTCGAGCCCGCGTCGAGCGCGGGCGGCCGCAACTACGGCTGGGACGTGATGGAGGGATCGCTCTGCATCGGCCCGACCGGCGACGAGCCGCCGTGCGCCGATCCCTCGTTCACGCCGCCGCTCCACGAGTACGCGCACGAAGGCACCTGCGGCGGCGCGGTGACCGGCGGCAACGTCTACCGGGGCAGTCTGCACCCCGCGCTCGCCGGCGCGTACCTGTTCGCCGACTTCTGTCACGGCCGCATCTGGAGCCTGCGCTGGGACGCGGAGAACGGGCTCGTCGAGCCCGCCGTCGACCGCACCGACGCGCTCATGCCCGAAGGCGAGACGCTGCGCCGCATCGTGGGCTTCGGCGAGGACGCGAGCGGCGAGCTCTACGTCGCCGCGATGAACGACTTCGGCACGACCGGCGCCGTGTACCGGCTGCCGGAGCCGGGGTTGGCGGCGGGCCCGTCGGCGGTCGGCGCGCTCGTCGCGCTCGGCGGGCGCCGCTGCCGGAGGCGCGCATGAGCCGCGCGCCGCGCGTCTCCGTGCTGATGCCGGTGCGCGACGGCGCGGCGCACGTGCGCCCCGCGATCGAGAGCGTGCTCGCGCAGAGCGTCGGCGATCTCGAGCTGATCGTCGTCGACGACGGCTCGCGCGACGCGACCGCCGCGGTCGTCGCCGCCTGCCGCGATCCGCGCATCCGCTTCGTGCAGCGCCCGGCCGAGGGTCTCGCCGCCGCGCTGAACCACGGCCTCGAGCTCGCGCGCGGCGAGTACGTCGCGCGCATGGACCACGACGACGTGTGCCGCCGCCACCGTCTCGCGCGCCAGCTGCGCTTCCTCGACGCGCACCCCGAGGTCGGCATCGCGGGCGGCTTCGTGCGCGCGCACTTCCCGGACGGCGGTTCCGAGCGCTGGACGTTCCCGTGCGAGCCCGAGGTGCTGCGTGCGGGCCTGCTCTTCGAGCCGGGCGTCGCGCACCCGGCGACGCTGCTGCGCAAGGCGGCGCTCGACCGCCACGGCCTCCGCTACGACGCCCGCTACCGCCACGTCGAAGACTGGGACCTCTGGCGCCGCGCGGCCGACTGCTTCCCGATCGCGAACGTGCCGTACGTGGTGCTCGACTATCGCGTGCACGGGTCGCGTACGAGCAGTCGCCACGCCGGCGCGCAAGAGACGCAGGGACGCGTCGTGCAGGACGAGCTGCTGGCGCACCTCGGCCTCGCCGGGCATCCGCTCGTTGGCGTGCACCGCGACGTGTCGCTCGGCTCGCTGCGCTGCGCCGGCCGCGACGAGCGCTTCTTGCGCGACGCGGCGGACTGGTTCGACGTGCTGCGCGAGGAGAACCGCATCGCGGGCCGCTACGCGCCCGCGGCGCTCGACGCGTTCCTCGCGGACCGCATGCTGCTCGTGCTGCACGCGAACCGGCACCTGCGCGGCTTGGGCCTCCGCCTGCTGCGCACGCGCGGCTGGCTGCGCCGCGCGCGCCCCGTGTCGGTCGCGAGCCTGCTGGCGCGCTCGCTGCTGCCGCGGCGCCGGGCGGTGGCGTCGTGACGGCGCCGGTGGTGCTCGTGAGCGACGCCGACACGCGGCCCGCGCTCGCGCTGGCGCGCGCGCTC
>QEVM01000297.1 GCA_003576805.1 Pseudomonadota bacterium
TCGCGCGCGACGCGCGCGCTGCCGGCGCGCGCGCAGCGCGCCGCGTGCTCCGCGCCGGCGACGAGATGTGCGGGCGCGAGCCGCGCGAGCAGCGCGTCGATCTCCGCCGCGGTCGCGCGGTACGAGAGCGGCGCGAACGGGACGCCCGCGAAGCCGGCCGCGAAGAGCCCGATCGGCACGGCGGGGCTCGTCTCGTCGAGCAGCGCCGCGTGCGCGCAGCCCGATGCGCGCAGCGCGGCCGCCGCGACGCGCGCCGTGCGCTCCAGCGCGGTGTAGGCCAGCGCCAAGTCGCCGCAGCGCACCGCCTCGCGGTCGCCGAAGCTGCCGGCCGCCATCTCGAGGAGCATCGCGACGTTCATGACTAATCCGAAGAGGGCAGCGGCTTCGGGCTCTTGATCGCGAGCGGAGCGCCGTCCTGCGCGAGCGTCCCGCGGCCGGGCTTGGTGCAGAGCAGCTCGAGATCGCCCGCGACGTTGACGTAGCGCTTGCCGATCTGCGTGCCGCCCGCGGAGCCGGGTGAGAGGGGCGTGGTGGCTTGCGGGGGCCCGCCGAGCGGCGCCAGCGGCGCGCCGCCGCAGGTGACCGCGAGGTCGCCCGCGGGCGCCTGGATCACCATCACCTCCGTCGTGCACGCGAGGCTCTTGAGCCGCATGCCGGGCTTCAGGACCACCACCCGACCTCCCAGCCCGAAGACTTGTGCGATGGTTCCACGCGGGCACCGAGGTCGCCAGGGAACACCGATGCAGGTGGCGCGTCCGGGTCACTGGAGAAGTCACTGGAGAAGATACGAGCGGGCCACCGCTCTCTGGGCCGACTCGGGCGCGATGGCGCTCACCGGCTTCGCCGGCGAGGAGCCGCGCGTCGCACCCGCGCCGATCGCGGTGCTCGCGAAGGGCCGCGCCGCGCGCCTGTGCGCGCTGGCGGCGCGCGAGGGCGTCTCGCTCACGCTCGACGGGCCCGCGCTGCTCGGCGAGCGCGCCGCGTGTCACGGCTTCGCGCGACGCGGGCGTGTGTCGGTCGGTGGCAGCGCGCGCCTTCTCCGCGCGCTCGGGAGCTGGATCGCCGTGAACCTGCCGCGGCCGGACGACGTCGCGTGCGTGCCCGCCTGGCTCGAGTGCGGGCCGATCGACGGCGATCCCTGGGACGTCGTCGCCACACGGGTGCGCGGGCGCGTCGCCGAGGAGCTCGTCGAACGCGCGGCCTGGCTCGGGCTCGCCGTGGCCGTACCGCAGTTTCGGAAGTGGCGGCCGGTGCGCCTCGTCGGCGCGGGCCCGCGCGCCGCGCGTCCCGCCGGCCGACGCCCGCTCGTGGTCGACCTCTCGAGCCTGTGGGCGGGCCCGCTGTGCGGCCACCTGCTCGGGCTCGCCGGCGCGCGCGTCGTGAAGGTGGAAGACGTCGCGCGCCCGGACGGCGCGCGCGCGGGCGCGGCGTCGTTCTTCGATCTCCTGAACGCCGGCAAGGAGAGCGTCGCGCTCGCGTTCGCGAGCGGCGACGGCCGCGCCGCGCTGAGCGGTCTTCTCGACGCCGCCGACGTCGTGATCGAGAGCGCGCGTCCGCGCGCGCTGCAGCAGCTCGGCATCGACGCGGACGCGCGCGTGCGCGCGCGTCCCGGACTCACGTGGATCTCGATCACCGGCTACGGCCGTCACGATCCGCACGGGCTGCGTGTCGCGTTCGGCGACGACGCCGCCGTCGCCGCCGGATGGGCGCACGCCGCCGGCGGTCGGGACGGACCGCTCTTCTGCGGCGACGCGATCGCGGATCCGATGGCGGGGCTCGCCGCCGCGGCCGCCGCGCTGGAGGCATGGCAGGACGGGCGGAGCGCCCTCTTCGACGTCGCGCTCTGCGACGCGCTCGGCCCGCCCGTCGCGATCCCGGAAGAGGTCGGTCGCGGGCTCTTCGCCGCGCCGCCGCGCGCGCGCACGCCCGCCGGCCGCGCGCGCCCGCTCGGCGCCGACACCGCCGCCGTGCTGCGCGACCTCGGGATCCGCGCGTGATGCGTTTGCATTGCGGCCGCAATGTCGGATAGCGTGGCCGACTCGCTCCGAGGAGACGACATGGCGCAGGCGTTCGGCGAGTCCCGCAACCTGATCGACGGCCGGCTCGTGCCCGCGACGAGCGGCGCGACGTTCGACAACGTGAATCCCGCCACCGAGGAGACGATCGGCGTCACCGCCGACGCCACCAAGCAGGACATGGACGCCGCGATCGCCGCCGCGCGCCGCGCCTTCGACGAGGGGCGCTGGGCCGGCGACCCCGCCTTCCGCGCGCGCTGCCTGCGCCAGCTCCACGCGGCCCTGACCGAGGCGCGCGAGGAGCTGCGCGCGATCGTGATCGCCGAGGCCGGCTCGCCGATCCTGCTCACCTACGGCGTGCAGTGCAACTCGTCGATCGACGACGTGCTCTACTGGGCCGATCTCGCGGAGTCGTACGCCTGCGAGACGCCGATGCGGGACGTCGCGTTCATGGGCGTCCCGCAGCGGCGCGTGCTGCGGCGCGAGCCGGTGGGCGTCGTCGGCGCGATCACGCCGTGGAACTTCCCGCTGTACCTGAACCTCGCGAAGCTCGGCCCGGCGCTCGCGGCCGGCTGCACGATCGTGCTCAAGCCCGCGCCCGACACGCCGTGGAGCGCGACCGCGCTCGGGCGGCTCGTCGCGGAGAAGACCGAGATCCCGGCGGGCGTCGTCAACGTCGTCGCGTCGTCGGATCACCAGCTCGGCGAGATGCTGGCGTCGGACCCGCGCGTCGACCTCGTCACCTTCACCGGCTCGACGGCGACCGGGCGGCGCGTGATGGAAGTCGCGTCGCGCACGGTGAAGAAGGTCTTCCTCGAGCTCGGCGGCAAGTCGGCGAACGTGATCCTCGACGACGCCGACGCCTCCGCGTTCGGCGCGGGCGTGCTGACCTGCACGCACGGCGGCCAGGGCTGCGCGCTGCCGACGCGCATGCTGGTGCCGCGCCGCCGCTACGACGAGGCGCTCGGCGTGCTCGAGGCCGCCTTCCGCGGCGCGAAGTACGGCGACCCGACGAACCCCGCGCACCTGCAGGGGCCGCAGATCTCGAAGCGCCAGCAGGAGCGCGTGCTGGGCTACGTCGAGAAGGGCAGGGCGGAGGGCGCGCGCGTCGTCGCCGGCGGCGGGCGTCCCGCGCACCTGCCGAGAGGCTTCTACGTCGAGCCGACGCTCTTCGCCGGCGTCGACAACCGCATGGCGATCGCGCAGGAGGAGATCTTCGGGCCGGTGCTGTGCGTGATCGCGTACGAGGACGACGACGACGCGGTGCGCATCGCGAACGACTCGATCTACGGGCTCTCGGGCGCGGTCGTCTCCGCCAGCGAGGAGCGCGCGCTCGCGGTCGCGCGCCGCATCCGGACCGGCACGCTGTCGATCAACGGCGCGCAGTGGTTCCACGTGGACACGCCGTTCGGCGGCTACAAGCAGTCCGGTGTCGGGCGCGAGAACGGCGTGATGGGCTTCGAGGAGTACCTCGAGACCAAGGTGATGGCGCTGCCGAAGCGCTGAACGCGCCGCTCAGAAGTGGCGCACCCAGAACAGGCCGGCTTCGAGCCACGCGACGCCGAAGTCGCTGGTCGCACCGAGGCGCAGCTCGAGCGCGTCGTCGCGTGTCAGCGAGAGGCGCTGGTCGAGCCGCGCGGCGAGCGTGCGGTGGACGTCGCCCGCGACGAACTGCGTCGCGCGTCCGTGCAGGTGCAGGCGCCAGCGGTCGCGCGCGTCGCCCAGCAGCAGGCCGGCGCTCGCGCCGGCGCCGAGCGCGGCGGCGGGCGAGAGCTGCGTGGCGACGTCGAGGCGCGCTTCCGCGAAGGCGTAGGCGAGCGCGCGCTCGCCGAGCGCGGCGGTGGCTCCGGCGCCGCCGCCGCTGCGCCAGAAGTACGCCTCGCGGCGGCCGCGCACCGGCTCGCTCGTGATGGCGGTGTCGACGCGCCACGAGATCGACGGGAACAGCTCGCTGCGCGGCGCGAGCGACACGATGTCGAGCACGCGCAGCTCGTGCACGCGGAAGTCGGGCGCACCCGGATAGGCGCGCAGCGCGAGGTCGAGGAAGTCGATCTGCGCGCCGTGCACGTAGCCGCCTTGCGGGTCGAGCAGATCGTGGAAGGCGGGGCGCGCGCGCAGCTCGACGAAGGCGCGGCCGTCGCGCACGCCGAAGCCCGTGCGGACGCGCGCGGTTCCGTGGCCCTCGTCCGGCCGCACCGCGGGCCGCGGCGCCGGCGGCGCGAGCGCGCCCTGGACCGGCACGCGGCTGC
>QEVM01000298.1 GCA_003576805.1 Pseudomonadota bacterium
CGACGCTCACCGGCGACGCGGCGACCGAGGGCGGCGCCGTCGACCGCATCGACGCCGCCGCGCGCCGGCTCGAGGCGCTCGCGGGCGTCGACGCGGCGCTCGCGCCGCTCGCCGAGCGGCTGCGCGGCGCGGCGGTCGAGCTGCTCGACGCGGCGCGCGACCTCGAACGCTACGCCGACGCGGTGGAGGTCGACCCCGGACGGCTCGCGGCGCTCGAGGAGCGGCTCGCGCTGCTCGAGCGGCTGCGCCGCAAGTACGGCCGCGACGAGGAAGCGTTGTTCGCGACGCGCGACCGGATCGCCGCGGAGCTCGCGAACGCGACGAACAGCGAGGAGCGCTTGCGTGCGCTCGCGCAGGAGGAGGCGGCGCTGCGCGCGGCGCTCGCAGCCGACGCCGCCGCGCTCTCGCAGGGGCGGCGTGCGGCCGCCGAGACGCTCGCGCGCGAGGTCGAAGCGTCGCTCGCGCGGCTCGATCTCCCCAACGCGCGGCTCGAGGTCGCGCTCGAGCCGGTGACGGCCGCCGACGCGATGCCGTGCGCCGCGACCGGCGCGGAGCACGTCGAGCTGCGCTTTTCCGCGAACGCGGGCGAGCCGCCGCGCGCGCTGCGCCGCGTGGCCTCTGGCGGCGAGCTCTCGCGCGTCTTCCTCGCGCTCAAGAACGCGCTGCGCAGCGCGGAGCGCGGCGCCGTGCTGGTGTTCGACGAAGTCGACGCGGGCATCGGCGGCCGCGCCGCGGACCGCGTCGGCGCGCTGCTCGCCGAGCTCGGCGCCCGGCACCAGGTGCTGTGCATCACGCACTGGCCGCAGATCGCGGCGGCCGCGAGCACGCAGCTGCGCGTCGTGAAGCGGACGCAGGCGGGCCGCACGGTGACGCGGGTCGAGCGGCTCGACGCCGAGGCGCGCGTGGAGGAGCTCGCGCGCATGGCGGGCGGCACGCGAGTCGGCGACGCCACGCGCGAGCACGCCCGCGAGCTGCTGCGCGGCGCCGCCCGCAGCCGTCGCTCGAGCCGCAGCGCGACGCCGCCTCCGGGTCGATAAAGCGCCGGCGGCCGGCGGCCGAAGAGAGCCGAGATGCACCCGGAAGAGCCGAGCAGTCGCGAGCGACCTGCGGGTCGCACCGTGCCGTCGGGCGCGACGGTGCGGATCACGGCCGGCTTCTACGAAGGCCTCGAGATCCCGATCGACCGCGAGTGGCTCGTGATCGGGCGCGGGCGCACCGCGGAGATGACGCTGGCCGAGCCGACGATCTCGCGCGCGCACGCCGCCATCGGCTACGACGGCCACGGCTTCTTCGTGCAGGACCTGCGGAGCACGAACGGCACGCTCGTGAACGGCGAGCGCCGCGAGCGGGCGTCGCTGCGCGACGAAGACGAGATCCAGATGGGCCGGCTCCGGCTGCGCGTGCGGCTCCCCGCGGCGCGCGGTGAGGATCGCGCCCAGGGCTGAACCGACGAAGTGCGCACCCGCGCGCGTCGCAGCTCCGTGGTGTTTCTTTGCCGCCCCTAGGGGGCTTCTCTACATTGAGCCGACCGCGTCGTCGCGGCCGGCTCCATCTCCAGACCTCCAAGGCGAGCGACCGTTCCGAATGATCCAGGCCGTCCTACGCAAGGTCTTCGGCTCGAAGAACGACCGCGAGCTCAAGCGGATCGTTCCGCTCGTCGAGCGGGTCAACGCGCTCGAGCCCGCCTGGGTGAAGCTCTCCGATGCCCAGCTCGCCGCCAAGACGGCCGAGTTCCGCCAGCGCCTCGCGAACGGCGAGCCGCTCGACGCGCTCCTGCCCGAGGCGTTCGCGACGGTGCGCGAGGCCGGCAAGCGCACGCTCGGCCAGCGACACTACGACGTGCAGCTCGTCGGCGGCGTCGTGCTCCACGAGGGCAAGATCGCGGAGATGAAGACCGGCGAGGGCAAGACGCTCGTCGCCACGCTCCCCGCGTACCTGAACGCGCTGCCCGGTCGCGGCGTGCACATCATCACGGTCAACGACTACCTCGCCCGCCGCGACGCCGAGTGGATGGGCCAGGTCCACCGCTTCCTCGGCCTGTCGGTCGGCGTGATCGTGCACGATCTCTCCGACGCGCAGCGCCAGACCTCGTACGGCGCCGACATCACCTACGGCACCAACAACGAGTACGGCTTCGACTACCTGCGCGACAACATGAAGCGCGCGCTCTTCCAGTGCGTCCAGCGCGAGCTCCACTTCGCGATCGTCGACGAGGTCGACTCGATCCTGATCGACGAGGCGCGCACGCCGCTCATCATCTCGGGCCCGTCGGAGGAGAACACCCAGATCTACGCGGTCGCGGATCGGGTGGTGCGCCAGCTGCGCGCGGGCACCAAGGGCGAGCCCAACAAGGGCATCGAGGAGACCGGCGAGTACTGGTTCGACGAGAAGGACCACGTGGCGGCGCTCACCGAGGAAGGCGTCCACCGCGTCGAGCAGCTGCTCGGCATCCAGAACCTCTACGACCCCGAGATGCTGCCGGTCAACCATGCGGTGCAGCAGGCGCTGATCGCGCACGCGCTCAAGAAGCTCGACGTGGACTACGTCGTGAAGCCGGGCGAGGACGGCAAGCCCGAGGTGCTGATCGTCGACGAGTTCACCGGCCGCCTGATGCCGGGCCGGCGCTGGTCCGACGGTCTCCACCAGGCGGTCGAGGCGAAGGAAGGCATCCAGGTCCAGAGCGAGAACCAGACGCTCGCGACGATCACGTACCAGAACTACTTCCGCATGTACGACAAGCTGTGCGGCATGACCGGCACCGCCGACACCGAGGCGCCGGAGTTCGCGAAGATCTACGACCTGGACGTGATGGTGATCCCGACCAACCGCCCGATGGTGCGCGACGACCTCGGCGACGTGGTCTACAAGACGAAGCGCGAGAAGTTCGACGCGGTGGTCGAGGACATCAAGGAGCGGCACGCCAAGGGCCAGCCGATCCTGGTCGGCACGATCGCGATCGAGACCTCCGAGATGTTCTCCGCGAAGCTGAAGCGCGCCGGCATCCGGCACAACGTGCTGAACGCGAAGCAGCACGAGCGCGAGGCGGAGATCGTCGCGCAAGCCGGCGCGAAGGGCGCCGTCACGATCTCCACCAACATGGCCGGCCGCGGCACGGACATCCTGCTCGGCGGCAACCCCGAGTACCTCGCGCTCGCCAAGTGCGGCCACGACCGCGAGCACCCCGACTTCCTGAAGTGGCAGTCGCACTTCGAGGCGGCCTGCGCGCAGGAGCGCGACGACGTCGTCGCGGCGGGCGGCCTGCACATCATCGGCACCGAGCGGCACGAGAGCCGGCGCATCGACAACCAGCTGCGCGGCCGCGCGGGCCGCCAGGGCGACCCGGGCTCGAGCCACTTCTACCTCTCGCTCGAGGACGATCTGCTGCGCCTGTTCGGCAGCGAGCGCATCCAGGGCTGGATGGAGCGCCTGGGTCTCGAGGACGGCGAGGCGATCGAGCACCGCTGGATCACGCGCGCGATCGAGAACGCGCAGCGCAAGGTCGAGGCGCGCAACTTCGACATCCGCAAGAACCTGCTCGAGTACGACGACGTCATGAACAAGCAGCGCCAGGCCTTCTACGGCCGGCGCAGCAAGGTGCTCGCGAGCGAGGAAGTGCACGACGAGATGCTCGACATGATCGAGGGCGTCCTCGTCGGGCACCTCGACACGCACTTCCCCGACAAGGGCGATCCCGATCCCGAGCAGGTCGCGGCGCTCGCGCGCGCGCTCGAGGTGCAGTTCGGCGTCCCGATGGACGCGACGCAGCCGCCGTTCGCGGGCGGCCCGCTCGAGAAGGAGACGCTCGGCCGCGCGCTGCTCGAGCGGCTCGTCGGCGCGCTCGAAGAGAAGGAGCGGCGCTGGGACGCGCTGCGCGAGCAGTACCCGCAGGTGCAGCTCATCACCCACCGCCAGCTCGAGCGCGACGTCCTGCTGCGCACGCTCGACCGGCTGTGGAAGGAGCACCTGCACGCGATGGACGCGCTGCGCGACGGCATCCGCTTCCGCGGCTACGCGCAGCGCGATCCCAAGGTCGAGTACGCGCGCGAGGGCTTCGCGATCTTCGACGAGATGCAGGCGCGCATCGACCAGCAGGCGATCGAGGAGACCTTCAAGGTCTGGATCGACGAGACGCGGCTCGCGGACGCGGCGCGCCAGATCGCGGCGCAGGCCGCGCCGACGCCGTCGCAGGCGCCCGCGCAGCCGGCTGCGCAGGGCGGACCGGCCGCGAAGCCGGCGCCG
>QEVM01000299.1 GCA_003576805.1 Pseudomonadota bacterium
CCGCCAAGCCTCCGACGCAAACGTCCTCTGATGAGCCACGTCATCCCCCCCCCGGCTCTCTTCTACCATGCCGGGCGGCTTTTTCAGAGGTTCCCTAGCGCTTGCGGCCCTCCCACTCGACGTCGGCGACGCCCGCGCGCCGGTTCTCGACGCGCGCGATCACGAAGAACAGATCCGAGAGGCGGTTCAGGTAGCGGATCGCGCTCGCCGCGATCGGCTCCCGCTGACCCAGCGCGACTGCCACGCGCTCGGCGCGGCGGCACACCGTGCGCGCGACGTGGAACGCCGCGGCGGCCGGCGTCCCGCCCGGCAGCACGAAGCGAACGAGCGGCGCGAGCTCGCCCTCGAGCGCGTCGATGCGCGCCTCGAGCGCCGCGATCTCCTCGTCGGCCGGCTCGCGCATGCCCATGCTCTCGCGATGGCGCGCCTCGGGCGTCGCCAGATACGCGCCGAGCTCGAAGAGCCCGCGCTGGAGGCCGTGCAGCAGATCGCGCAGGTCGGAGTGCGCGGTCGCCGCGGCGCACACCCCGAGCGCGGCGTTCAGCTCGTCCACCGAGCCGTAGGCCTCGACGCGCAGGTCGTCCTTCGGAACGCGGCCGCTGCCGATCAGGTCCGTCTCGCCGCTGTCGCCGCGCCCCGTGTAGATCTTCATGGCGCGCCGCTAGGAGGCCGACCCGAGACGACTCGGGTCGCCCGGCCGCTGCGGCATCGCCGCCAACTGCGTTGCGCTCCTTGCGCCGTAGCTCCCGCTACGGCTCGGTCGCGCGCCTTGTTGGCGTCGCGCCGCGACGCCCGGAGCTCGGCGGCTCGGCGCGCTGCGCGCGCGCGGACTGACGGCGCAGGAAGATCGCGACGATCGCGCCGCCGACGACCACGCCGACTGCGGGGATCACGTAGGCGGCGAGCCCGAAGCCGGACGCCTTGGGCGCCTGCAGGATCACCTCGCCGAACTGCGCGTAGATCTGCGCCTCGACCTCTTCGCGGCTGCGCCCGGCCTCCTCCTGGTCGGCGATCCAGGCGCGCAGCTCGGCGGCCTGCGGGCTGGTGCAGTCGGTGAGCGTGCGGCCCGGGCAGTACGGGCTCATCAGGTGCTGCTCGAGGTCGTAGTGCCAGCCGGGCGCGTCCTCGGCGTGGGCCGCGAGCGGCGCCGCGGCGAGCGCGGCGGCGAGCAGCAACGAGCGGGCGATCGGGTTCATGCGTCGGCTCCTCGCAAGGCGGCTTCGGCGAGCTTGTCGAAGGCGCCGCCCGCGCCTCCGGCGAGCGGCGCGCCCGCGTCGGCCGCCGCGGCCGCGCGCGCGTCGAACGGAATGCGCGCGAGCACGGCGAGGTCGAGATGCGCCGCGATCGCGTCGGTGGACGCCTCGCGGAACAGCGGCCCCTCCGCACCGCAGTGCGCGCACACGCTGCTGGCCATGTTCTCGACGACGCCGAGCATCGGGATGCCCGCCTCGTGCGCGCGCCGCACCGAGCGTTCGACCGCGAGCAGCGACACCTCGCTCGGAATCGTCACCGCGAGCGCGCTGCCGAGTGCGGGCACCAGGTGCACGAGCGCCGGCAGGCGGTCGGGGCCCGGCGCGAGATCGACGACGAGCGCGTCGAGCGCGCCCCATTCGGTCGAGCCGAGCAGATCGGCGAGCGCGGCCTCCTCGAGCACGCTGCGCACGCCCGAGCCTTCGCCCGCCGGACCGTCCCAGTCGAGCGGCTGCGTGCCCTGCAGGAAGAAGTCCATGCTCTGCACGGCGATGCCGGCCGGGCCGGGCACCGGCCGCAGCCCGGACGACGTCGCGCGCAGCGGCTGGCCGCGCAGGCCCAGCATCTTGGCGACGCTCGGACTGTTGAGATCGGCGTCGAGCAGCCCGACGCGCAGGCCGCGCCGCGCGAGCGCGAGCGCGAGGTGCACCGCGACGAACGTCTTGCCGACGCCGCCCTTCCCGCTCATCACGGCGATCGTGCGCGCCGTGTCGGAGAGCCGGTCCGCGATGCGCGCGCGCACGACGGCCAGCTCTTCGAGGGTCGGGGGCGCCGCGGGCTCCGACACGTTCAGATGTCCCAGACGAGCTGGTCGGCGCGTTCCTGGCAGGCGCCGTCGCGCTGCACCTGCAGCCGCGGCGGCTCGATCTGCACCTTCGAGCACGGCGGCGTCGAGTGCGTGAGCCAGACGTTGCCGCCGATCACGCTGCCGCGGCCGATCACGGTCTCGCCGCCGAGGATCGTCGCGCCGGCGTAGATGGTGACGTCGTCCTCGAGCGTCGGGTGACGCTTCACGCCGCGCAGCACCTGGCCCTTGCGCGGCGCGAGCGCGCCGAGCGTCACGCCCTGGTAGATCACGCAGCGATCGCCGATCTCGGCGGTCTCGCCGATCACGACGCCGGTGCCGTGGTCGATGAAGAAGCGCCGGCCGATGCGCGCGCCCGGATGGATGTCGATGCCGGTGCGCGCGTGCGCGTGCTCCGAGACGATGCGCGGCAGCAGCGGCACGCCGAGGTTGTGCAGCTCGTGCGCGACGCGGTAGCTCGCGATCGCCCAGATCGCCGGATACGCGGCCACGATCTCGGCGTAGCTCTTGGCAGCCGGGTCGCCGTCGAACGCGGCCTCGACGTCCTCGGCGAGGAGCGCGCGCACCGCGGGCAGTCGCGCGAAGAAGCGGTCGAGCAACGCGGCGCCGCGCAGACCCGGCGGCAGCGCCACGGTCTGGAGGATGCGGTCCAGCCGGTCGGCCAGGGCGGGCAGCTCGGCGCGCAGCGCCGAGCGGTCGCGCTGGTGCAGCAACAGCCGCAGCACGCGATCGACCCAGTCGACGGCGTCCAGACGATCCGGGAAGCCCTCGGCGGCGGCCTTCGAGAGCGCGTCGCCGCCGCTGGCGGAGAGCGCTTGGATGGCGGACTCGAGCACCGGCTCCGAGAGGCCGCTGCTCCTGCGATCGCTCATGGCATGGCTCCTGGCGCGCCGTTCCCCCGAGCGGGGCGAGCATAGCGCGACCGCACGGAGCCACTGCGCGGGCCCGCATGCGCGACGGGGCCCGGCCTCGCGGCCGGGCCCCGTGCAATCGAGCTGCAAGGGTGGTCAAGCGCGCCGCGATCCGATCCGCACGATCGCGCACAGGCCGAGGCCCAGCAGCGCGAGCGTGCCCGGCTCGGGCACCGGGACGTTCAGCACCGACTCGCTGCCGCCCGACGCGAACGACTGCACGTGCATGCCGATGCGCAGCGAGCCGTCGGTGAGCGCCGCGACGACGTCGGCGAAGTCGAAGCCCGGCGCGATCGCGAGATCCACCGTGAGCGACTCGCCGGGGCCGATGCCGCGGTGGGGCATGGGATTGGCGGCCGCGACCTCGAGGTCCGTCGTGAACTGATACGGATTGCCGTTGCCGCCCGGCAGCACGCCGGGGCTCGCCGTCTCGAAGTCGACGTCCGGCGGCGAGTCGTCGATCGCGACCACCGACGACAGGATCGAGCCGTCGAACAAGATGCGCGAGAAGACGCTCGCGGCCGGACCGTCGTTCGAGACGACGAGGCGCACCTGCGAGGCGCCGAGCGCGTCGATCGTGACCGAGAGCTGCGAGGTCGCGATGCCGCAGTCGGTCGCGCTGTTCTGGGTGATGCACTCGAACGAGAGCGGGAGGGCGCTCGCGTCGCGGGCGGCCAGCGATGCGCCGAGAGCGAGAGCGCAGAGCGCGAGTTGGATGGAGCGAACGGATCGAAGCGACTGAACGGGACGGGACAAGGACCTTCCTCCAAAGGTCCCCTTCCCGTGTGGGCCGCTGCTTCGCAAACGGCGTGCCACCACCAGGCAGCTCCGGCGCGCGTGCGGCAGGCGGTGCGCAGGTCCTGGCCCGCCGTCAGACGGCCGCGAGGGAATCGCGTTCCCATCATCGGAAATCGCATTCACTTCGCTGCGAACGCGGCGGCGGGCTTCCGCTGCCGCGCGACGCGGGTATCCTGCGGCCGTTCCTCCCCGGAACTTCACGCATCCCGGGTCTGCCCTCCCTCCGGACCCAACGACGCCGATCGCCGCGCGCGCCCTGCACTCGGCGGTGTCGGCATGGGCAGCCCGCGGAATCGTGCCGACCGTCTACAGCCACTCGCGGCTCGCGTCCTTCGAGAACTGCCCCCGGCAGTTCTACTACCGCTACGTCGAGAAGCTCCCGGTCGAGACGGAGTCGATCGAGGCGTTCGTCGGCAAGCGCGTGCACGAGGTGATCGAGCGGCTCAACCGTTTCGTCGAGCGCGGCCTGGTGCCGTCGCTCGGCAAGGTGCTCGCGCGCTTCCAGGCGCTCTGGGACGAGCACTTCGCGGCCGAGCGGGTGCGCATCGTGCGCGCCGAGAATCCGCCCGAGTCGTATCGCCAGCTCGGCGAGCGCTGCCTCACCAACCACTACCGCCGCAACTATCCCTTCGACGCCGACGAGAGCCTCGGCATCGAGCAGCACGTCTCGTTCACGCTCGACGCCGACGGCCGCTACCGCATGCGGGGCATCGTCGACCGCCTGGTGCGCGCACGCGACGGAGCGCTCGAGATCCACGACTACAAGACGGGCCGCTTCGTGCCGACGCAGTCGAGCCTCGACCAGGACCGCCAGCTCGCGCTCTACCAGATCGCGATCGAGCGCACGCACGGCGCCGGCACGGTGCGGCTCGTGTGGCACTACCTGCTGCGCGATCAGGTCCGCGTGTCGACGCGCACGCGCGATCAGCTCGACGCGCTGCGCGCGGCCACCATCGCGCTGATCGACCGCATCGAGACCGAACGCGCCTACGACCCGCGTCCCAGCGCGCTGTGCGCGTGGTGCGAGTTTCGCGAGGTGTGCGACGGCGCCGCGGCCGCCGCCGGCGCCGCGCCGGCGCGCGCCGCCCTCGCCGCCCGCG
>QEVM01000300.1 GCA_003576805.1 Pseudomonadota bacterium
CGCGCCGGCGTCGGCGTCGCGCGCCGCGAGCCGCGTCTGCTGGCGCGGCGCGCCCGCGAGGTCGGTGAGCGCGACCGACACCGCAACGTCCTGCCCGCCGACCGACGCCACGAGCTGCTCGCTGCGCAGTGCGTCGCCGTCGCCGACGAGCGCGCCGCGCAGCACGAGCGGTCCGCGTCCGCCCGGCCGCAGCACCACGCCGTCGAGCCGGATCCGCCCCGCGATCGCGAGCGGCGCGGTCGCGACGCGCACGCCGCCGAGCGCGACGCGTCCCTCGGGCGCGAGCGGCGCGAGCGCCGGCAGCAGCTCGCCCCAGCCGGCGAGATCGAAGGGCGCGGCGTCGAGCCGCCACGCGCCCGGCTCCGGCGTCGCGCGCCCGTCCATGTTCTTGATCTGCAGCCGCACGCCGTCGACGCCGAGCCGGCCCCGCGCGTCGCGCACGAGGCGCCCCGACGCGGTCGCCGGCGCGCCGGGCGGCTTGCGGAAGGCGCCGCCGTAGGCCACGAGCTCGGCGCGCGTGGCGTCGAGCGAGAAGTCGCCGGCGAGCTGCGCGAGCGCGCCGCGCAGCCGCGCCGTGACGCCGACCGGCCCCTGCGCGGTGACGTTGCCCGCGCGCACCGACGCGCTCGCGATCTCGAGGTCCGCGTCGAGCGCGTCGAGCGCCGACGCGGGCCCGCGCGCGCGCAGCGTTCCGTCGGCGCGACCGGCGAGCGCGAGGTCGCGCCCGAGATACGGCGCGAACGGCGCGAGGTCGACACCGGCGAGCGTCACGGCGAGATCGGGCGCGTCCGCAGCGGGCGCGCGCTCGATGCGCAGCGTGCCGCCGCTCGCGAGCGTTCCGCCGAGCGAGAGCGCGAGCGGCTCGCCGGCGCCGGCGACGCGCGCATCGCCCGCGACGTCGTGCAGCTCGAGCCGCACCGGCGGCGTCTGCACGACGTCCTCCCAGATCACGTGCGAGCGCTCGACGCGCAGCGCGTCGATCGCGACCGCCGTGCCGTCGCCCCCGCCTTGCGCCGGCTCGGCCGCACGCGGCGCAGCGTCGGCGCCCGCGGCCGCCGGCACGGACACGAACGGGAGCTGCAAGCCTTGCGCGGTGCGGCGCACCGTCCAGGTGACGCCGTCCAGCGACAGCGACTCGGCCGCGAGCTCGCCGCGCAAGAGCGGCAGCGCGCGCACGCGCAGGTCGATGCGGTCGGCGACGACGAGCGGCGCGGCGGGATCGCCGAGCACCGCGCGCGTGGCGACGAGGCGCGGCGGAAAGAGCGCGAGCGAGAGGTCGTCCCACGCGAGCGGATGGCCGGTCGCCTCGCGCGCGGCGTCGCGCAGCCGCGCCGCGACCGCGTCGGTCAGCAGCCAGCGCGGCAGCAGCAGCGCGGCGGCCACGGCGAGCGCCGCGAGCACGAGCGCGACGCGCACCAGCGCGCGCACGCTCACCCTCGCAGCTTGCGGGCGAGGATCTCGCGGACCGCCTTCGGGTTGGCCTTCCCCTGGGTGCGCTTCATCACCTGCCCCATCAGGAAGTTCAGCCCCTTCTCCTCGCCGGCGCGCACCTGGTCGGCGACCGCGGCGTTCGCGGCGATCACCTCGTCGGCGGCGGCCTCGAGCAGGCCGGTGTCGGAGACGGCCTCGAGCCCGCGCTCGCGCACGAGCGCCTCGGGATCGCCGCCGCGCTCCATCAGCTCCGCGAGGAGCGGCCGCGCACTCGCGGCCGTCACGCGACCGCCCTCCACCAGCGCGACCAGCTTCGCGAGCGCGTCCGGCGCGAGCGCCGTCTCGTCGATGTCGCGGCCCTGCTCCTTCAGCTGCGCGAGCACGTCGCGCAGCATCCAGTTGGCGACGGCCTTGGCGTGGCCGGACGACTGCGCCGCCGCCTCGTAGAAATCCGCCAGTGCGCGGCTCTCGGTGAGCAGACGCGCGTCGTACGCGGAGAGGCCGTGCTCGCGCTCGAAGCGCGCGCGGCGGTCCTCGGGCAGCTCGGGCAGCGCGGCGCGCACCGCATCGATCTCCGCTTCCGCGATCACGAGGGGAACGAGGTCGGGATCGGGGAAGTAGCGGTAGTCGTCGGAGTTCTCCTTGAGCCGCATCACGCGCGTCGTGCGGCGGCCCTCGTCGTAGTGCATGGTCGCCTGCACGACCGCGCCGCCGGCGTCGAGCAGCTCGGCCTGGCGGTGGATCTCGGCCCAGATCGCCTCCTCGACGAAGCGGAAGCTGTTCAGGTTCTTCAGCTCGGTGCGCGTGCCGAGCTGCGGCGCGCCGTGCACGCGCAGCGACACGTTCGCGTCGCAGCGGAACTGGCCCTTCTCCATGTCCGCGTCCGAGACGTCCGCCCAGCGCAGGATCGCGCGCAGCTTGCGCAGGTACGCGGCGGCCTCCTCGGGCGAGCGCAGGTCGGGCTCCGACACGATCTCGAGCAGCGGCACGCCGGCGCGGTTGAGGTCGATGTGCGAGCCCTCGGCGCTCGCGACCGCGCTGTCGTGGATCGACTTGCCCGCGTCCTCCTCGATGTGGATGCGCGTGAGCCCGATCTTGCGCGACGCGCCGTCGCCGCACTCGATCTCGATCCAGCCGCCCGTCGCGAGCGGCTCCTCGAACTGCGAGATCTGGTAGCCCTTGGGCAGGTCGGGATAGAAGTAGTTCTTGCGCGCGAAGACCGACTGCGGGTGCACCTTGCAGTGCGTCGCGAGCGCGGCGCGGATGCCGAGCTCGACGGCGCGCCGGTTCAGCACCGGCAGCACGCCGGGCAGACCGAGGTCGAGCGGGTGGACGTCGTGGTTGGGCGGATCGCCGTAGCGCACCGGCGCGGGGCTGAAGAGCTTGCTCTCGGTGCGCAGGTGCACGTGCACCTCGAGCCCGATCACGACCTCGTACTTCGCGTGCGGCTGCGCGCGGCCGGTCATCGCGCTTCCCAGCGCGCCGGGTCGGGATGGCGCAGGTGCCAGTCGGTGCGGCGCTGGTAGGCGTCGGCGACGCGCAGCAGCGTCGCCTCGTCGAGCGGGCGGCCGAGCAGCTGGAGGCCGACGGGCAGCCCGTGCGCGAAGCCGCAGGGCAGCGAGACGCCGGGGATGCCGGCCAGGTTCGCGGACACCGTGTAGACGTCGGACAGGTACATCTTGATCGGGTCGCCCGACTTCTCGCCGATGCGGAAGGCGACCTCGGGCGCGGTCGGCGTCGCGAGCAGATCGCAGCCGCGCAGCGCCTCGTCGAAGTCGCGCCGCAACAGCGTGCGCACCTGCATCGCCTTGCGGTAGTAGGCGTCGTAGTAGCCGGCCGACAGCACGTAGGTGCCGAGCAGGATGCGCCGCTTCACCTCCGCGCCGAAGCCCTCGGAGCGCGTCTTGCGGTACATCTCGCCCAGCGAGCGCGCGGCGGCGCGCCGCCCGTACTTGACGCCGTCGTAGCGCGCGAGATTGCTCGACGCCTCGGCCGTCGCGATCAGGTAGTAGGTCGCGATCGCGAAGCGCGTGTGCGGCAGCGAGACCTCGCGCGTCTTCGCGCCGGCGCGCTCGAGCTCCGCGACCGCGTCGCGCACGCGCGCCGCGACCTCGGGATCGGCGCCCTCGGCGAAGTACTCGCGCGGCAGCCCGACGACGAGGCCCGACACGTCGCCGGTGAGCGCCTCGGCGTAGTGCGGCACGGGCTCGGGCAGCGAGGTGGAGTCGGCCGGGTCGTGGCCCGCGATCGCCTCGAGCGCGAGCGCGCAGTCGGCGGCGCTGCGCGCGAGCGGCCCGATCTGGTCGAGCGACGACGCGAACGCGACCAGCCCGAAGCGCGACACGCGCCCGTAGGTCGGCTTCAGCCCGACGACACCGCAGAGCGACGCCGGCTGGCGGATCGAGCCGCCGGTGTCGCTGCCGAGCGCGATCGGCACGACGCCCGCGGCGACCGCCGCCGCCGAGCCGCCCGACGAGCCGCCCGGCGTGCGCGCGACGTCCCACGGATTGCGCGCGGCGCCGTACACCGAGCTCTCGTTCGACGAGCCCATCGCGAACTCGTCCATGTTGGTGCGGCCGACGACGACCGCGCCGGCCTCCGCCAGCTTGCGCGCGACCGTGCCCTGGTAGGGCGCGACGAAGCCGCCGAGGATCCGCGACGCGCAGGTGCACGGCTCGCCCTCCTGCACGATCAAGTCCTTGATCGCGACCGGGATGCCGTCGAGCGGGCCGCGCCGCTCGCCGCGCGCGCGGCGCTCGTCGGCGGCGCGCGCCTCGGCGCGGGCGCG
>QEVM01000301.1 GCA_003576805.1 Pseudomonadota bacterium
CCAGGCCGGCCGCCGCGCCGCGCATGGCCGGCTCGATCGCGGCGTCGGGCTCGAGCTCGAGCGCGGCGACGATGCGGGCCGCGCGCAGCGCGCGCAGCGGATCCTCGGCGAAGCGGTCCGCCGCCGCACCGACCGCGCGCAGCCGCGCCGCCGCGAGATCGGCGAGACCGCCCGACGGATCCGCGACGCGCCCGGTCTCGGGCTCCCATGCGATCGCGTTCACGGTGAAGTCGCGGTGCGCGAGGTCGCCCGCGAGCGTGCCGTCGCCGCGGAACGAGGTCACGTCGAGCGGGCCCGCGTCGGTCGGGAGCATCACCGTTCCGTGTCGCAGCCCGATCGGCACCGCGTTCGGGAAGCGCGCGAGCACCGCCGCGGGCGGCGCCGACGTGGCGGCGTCGAAGTCCGCGACCCGGACGCCGCGCAGCAGGTCGCGCACGCAGCCGCCGACGAGCCACGCTTCGTGGCCGTCGGCGCGCAGCGCGGCGAGGATGCTGCGCACCGCGCGGGGGACGGCGTCGGCGCGGAGCCGCTCTCGCATGCGCGCAGTCTACCCGGAGGAGGCCGCGGCGCCGTCCGTTATGCTGGCGCGGAACGGCGCAGGAGGACGATCGCGATGACGGTGACGACGGGGCGGGAGATGCAGTTCGAGAGCGGTGGCGAGCGCGTGCGCGGATATCTCGCGGCGCCCGACGCGGGGCGCGGTCCCGGCGTGCTCGTGATCCAGGAGTGGTGGGGCCTCGTCGATCACATCCGCAGCCTCTGCGACCGGCTCGCGCGCGACGGCTTCGTCGCGCTCGCGCCCGACCTCTACCGCGGCGAGACCGCATCCGATCCCGACGCGGCGGGCCGCCTGATGATGGGCCTCGAGATCCCGCGCGCCGCGCGCGACCTCGACGCCGCGGTGACGGCGCTCCTCTCCGAGTCGTCGGTGACGGGCGCCAAGGTCGGCGCGGTCGGCTTCTGCATGGGCGGCCAGCTCGCGCTCTACGCGGCGACGCGCAATCCGAAGATCGGCGCCGTCGTGGACTTCTACGGCGTGCACCCGAACGTGAAGCCCGACCTCGCCAAGCTCGAGGGCGCGGTGCTCGGCATCTTCGCCGAGCGCGACGAGTTCGTGCCGCCCGAGGCCGCACGCAAGCTCGAGGCCGACCTGCGCGCCGCGGGCAAGCGCGTGCAGTGCACGATCTACCCGGGCGTCGACCACGCCTTCATGAACGACACGCGCCCCGACGTCTACTCCGCCGAGACCGCGGCGCGCGCCTGGGCCGAGATGACGAGCTTCCTGCGCGCGGAGCTCGCATGACGACGGGCGCGGCGCGCGAGCGGGCGCTCGTCCCGCGCGGCCGCGCACGCGCCGTGCGCCCGGCGCCGCTGGTGCGGCGGCTGCTGCCCGAGCCGCTGCGCAGCGTGCAGGACGACCTCGAGACGCGCCTCGCGCAGATCCCGACCACGCTCAACGAGTACGGGCTCGACCCCTTCGGCTACGAGCCGCGCCTCGCCGCGCAGATGCTGCTGCCCGCGGCGCTCGTCTACCGCTACTGGCTGCGCGTCGAGACGTCGGGCATCGAGCGCGTGCCCGACGGCCGCGTGCTGCTGATCGCGAACCACGCCGGCAACACCTTCGCGTGGGACGGCCTGATGCTCTCGATGTCGATGCTGCTCGACCACGAGCCGCCGCGCGCCGTGCGCGGCATGGCCGAGTACTACCTGCCCACGATCCCGTTCTTCGGGACGCTGATGCACCGCGCGGGCTCGGTCGTCGGCACGCCCGACAATTGCGTGCAGCTCCTCGAGCGCGGCGAGGCGATCATGGTGTTCCCCGAAGGCGAACGCGGCTTCGTGAAGCCGTACGCGCAGCGCTACCAGCTCCAGCGCTTCGGGCTCGGCTTCCTGCGGCTCGCGCTCGAGACGGAGACGCCGATCGTGCCGGTCGGCATCGTCGGCAGCGAGGAGCAGTCGCCCGGCTTCGCGCGCTCGCGCTGGCTCGGCAAGCTGTTCGGCGCGCCGGTCGCGCCGATCTCGCTGACCTTTCCGTGGCTCGGGCTCGCGAGCTTCGTGCCGTTGCCGGTCAAGTTCCGCCTGCACTTCGGCGAGCCGCTGCGCTTCGAGGGCGACCCCAACGAGGAGGACGCCGAGGTGCAGAAGAAGGTGGACGTCGTGAAGCGCGCGATCCGCGGCCTCGTCGCCGAAGGGCTCGCGGAACGCCGCGGATGGTTCCGCTGAGCCACGCGCACCGCCACGACGGCGCGCCGCACGACGCGCGCCCCGCGCACCAGCGCGCGCTCGCCGCCGCGCTCGCCGTCACGCTGGGCTTCCTCGGCGTCGAGGTGATCGGCGGCCTGCTCGCCGGCAGCCTCGCGCTGCTCGCCGACGCCGCGCACATGGCGACCGACGCCGCCGGCCTCGGCCTCGCGCTCTTCGCGATGCGGCTCGCCGCGCGCTCGCCGACGGCCGCGCGCACTTTCGGCTGGCGCCGCGCCGAGATCCTGGCGGCGCTCGGCAACGGCGTGCTGCTCGGCGTCGTCGCGGTGCAGGTCGTGATCGAAGCGCTCTCGCGCATCTCCGAGCCGCGCGCGGTCGAAGGCGGCCTCATGCTCGGCGTCGCGATCGCCGGCCTCGCCGCCAACGCGGTCGCCGCCTGGCTGCTCCGGCACGGGCGCCACGCCGGGCTCAACCTGCGCGCCGCGTTCTGGCACGTCGCGGGCGACGCGCTCGGCTCGCTCGGCGCGATCGCCGCCGCGCTCGCGATGCTCGCCTTCGACTGGCGCTGGGCGGATCCGGCGGCGGCGATCGCGATCGCCGCGCTGGTGCTCTTCTCCGCGTGGCGGCTCGTGCGCGAGTCGCTGGACGTGCTGATGGAGGGGACGCCCGCGCACGTCGAGATCGACGCCTACGTCGCCGCGATCCGCGCGGTGCCGGGCGTCGTCGACGTGCACGACCTGCACGTGTGGACGCTGACCTCCGGCTACCACGCGGCGAGCGCGCACGTCGACGTGCGGCCCGCCGCCGATCCGCACGCGGTGCTGCACCAGCTCGCCGACCTCTCGGAGCGCGCCTTCGGCATCGCGCACACGACCTTCCAGCTCGAGCTGCGCGAGCCGCTGCTCCAGATCCAGTCCGAGCTGCGTCACGAATCGGCGTCGGCGTCGAGCTCGGGATAGCGCCGGAAGATGCCCTGCTGGTTGAACGGCATGCGGCGCGCGGACGCGAGGTAGGCGGCGATGCGCGGCCGCGCGCGCACGCGCTCGCGCAGCGCGGCGACGCCCGGGGCGCCGGCGCTCGCGCGCGCGAAGGCGCGCGGGAAGGCGTAGTCGAGCCCTTCGAGCGCCTGGAAGAGCGAGAGGTCCGCGTGCGAGGCGCGCGCGCCGAGCAGGTACGGGCCGCCCGAGTGGCCGAGGACGCGCTCGAAGTAGCCGAGGAAGCGCGGCAGCCGCTCGCCCGTGAACGACGCCGCGCGCCGCTTCGCCTCCGGCTGCTGGTCCTCGTAGTAGAGCATCGCCCCGATCGGGTGATGCGTGTCGTGCGCCTCGAGGACGAGGTCGGCGATCGTGAGCTCGAGCGCGAGGGCGTGCGTGCGGCCGCGCTCGTCGTCCGGCGCGAGCCCGTGCCGGCAGCCGAGGAAGTGGCAGATGGCCGCGGTCTGCGCGAGCACGAGCTCGTCCTGCACGAGCACCGGCGGCGCGAAGATCGGGTGTCCTGCGTGGCGGCCCGCGTAGAACGCGAGCACCGCCTCGGCGCCGCCGCCTTGCTCGCGCGGCAGGCGCCCGACGTCGCGCCACGGAACGTCCGCCTCCTCGAGCACGAGCCGCACGAACTCGCCGCGGCCGGGGATGTCGGGCCAGTAGTAGAGGGAGTAGGGGGTGGGCATGCCGCCAGCGTATCCCGCGCCCGCACGCCGGGCTGACACGCGACGCGTTCCTGGGCCACCTTCGAGTGGATGCAGTGTTCACGGCGGCGGACGGGGCTCGGCTTGGTGGCGGTGGCGGCGGCGGCGTGCGCGATCGCGCTCGGCGCGCGCGCTGCGATCGCGCTGCCGGTCACGATCCACGAGGACCAGCGCTCGGTCGCGGCGGAGGCGTCCGCCGGCGAGGCGAGCGACGCGGACGGCGCGGCGGCGACCGCTCCCGTCTTCGACGCGAGCGCGTCCGCCAGCGCGGGCGACGCAGCGGCAGTCGCGCGGCAGGCGAGCGAGGCGAGCGCGGCGCGCATCGGCGGCAG
>QEVM01000302.1 GCA_003576805.1 Pseudomonadota bacterium
CGGCCGGGGAAGAACGCGGCCAGCGTCGAGAGCGCGGCGGCGAAGCCGAGCGCCGAGCTCGCTCCGACGGCGAGCGGCGGCATGCTGCCGCCGTCGAGCAGGCGTCCGGCGAGGCTCGCGACGTGCATCCCGACCGCGCAGGCGCACGCCGCGCCCCAAAGGCCGATGCGGCGCGTCGCGGCGGGATCCGCCAGGCCGAGCGCGAGCCGCCGGCGCAGGCGCCGCCAGGTCTGCAGCGCCTCGCCCGCCGCCCAGGCGTAGCCGGCGAGGCCGATGCCCGTGCTGCTCCAGAACACCGAGGCGGGCGGCGGGAGCTCGCGGAAGTGCACGAGCCGCAGTCCGAACGAGAGCGCGACCACGGCGACGATCGCGGCGACCGGCGCCATCGGCCAGCGCTCGCCGGCGCGGAAGATGTTCCAGGTGCCGAGCGCGAGCGCGATCGTGCCGGCGTGGATGCACAGGTTGCCGAACGTGACGGCGAACGGCGCGAGCTCCGGTCCGAGCACGCGCAGGCCGAGCACGACGAGCGGATAGCCGACGCCGCCGCCGAACAGCAGCGAGACGCCGAGCACGTTCGCGGGCAGCTCGCGCGTGCGCCGGCCGAGCGCGAGCAGGCGCGCGCCCACGACGAGGCTCACGACGACGAAGGACCCGAAGCCGAGCGTCTCGAGAAGCGCCACGCAGCCCGCATCGGCCGCGGCGCAGTGCCGCTTGAGACGCCGCCTGGGATACCCTGCCCGCGAAGCGCCCTCACGAGGAGATCCTTATGAAGATCGGCATCGGCAGCGTGATCGTCGGCAATCCGAACACGACGCTCGACGACCTCGTCGCGGAGGTGAAGAGCGCGGAGGCCGACGGCTTCGCGTTCTACTCGCTGCCCAACATCTTCGGGCTCGACGCGATCTCGGCGCTCACCGTCGCGGGACGCGAGACGCAGCGCATCGAGCTCGCGACGGGCGTCACGCCGACGCCGCCGCGCCATCCGTTCGCGATCGCGCAGCAGGCGCTGACGGCGCAGGCCGCGTGCCGCGGGCGCTTCGTGCTCGGCATCGGCCTCTCGCACAAGATCGTGATCGAGAACATGCTCGGCCTCTCCTACGACAAGCCCGCCAAGCAGATGCGCGAGTACCTCGAGGTGCTGATGCCGCTCGCACAGGGCAAGCCGGTGCAGTTCCAGGGCGAGCTGTACCGCGTCGCCGCGGGGCTCCAGGTCGCGGGCGGGACGCCGCTGCCCGTCGTCGTCGCGGCGCTCGGGCCGAAGATGCTCGAGATCGCGGGCCGCCTCGCGGACGGCACGGCCACCTGGATGACCGGCGTGCGCACGCTCGCCGACCACACGGTGCCGGCCATCACCAAGGCGGCGAAGGAGGCGGGCCGGCCCGCGCCGCGCATCGTCTCCGCGCTGCCGTTCGCGCTCACCAACGACGTCGGCGCGGCGCGCGACGTCGCCAACAAGGTGTTCGCGATCTACGGCACGCTGCCGTCGTACCGCGCGATGCTCGACCGCGAGGGCGCGGCGAATCCGGCGGACGTCGGCATCTACGGCGACGAGGCCGCGCTGCGCGCGGGCATCGCGCGCGTGCGCGACGCCGGCGTCACGCACTTCCTCGCGAGCGTCTTCCCCGCCGGCGCCGACTGCATCGAGCGCACGAAGGCGTTCTTGAAGAGCGAGCTGCGCGCTTAGTCGCGGCGCTGCGCGAGGATGCGGCTGCCGGTCGCGAAGAAGACCTGGACCTTCGTCGACGACATCACGCGCTCGACCACGCCGGGGCCGAAGGCCGGGTGGTCGACGCGCTGGCCCGGCTTGTAGCTGCCGGCCGCGGTGTAGGGCACGGGGGGCGTCGCCATGTCGGCCTCGACGAGCGGCTTGCTCGCCTTGGCGCGCGGCGTCGACGCCTCGCCGGTGCGGCGGTGCACGCGCGGCGCAGCCGTCGACTCGGCGCGCGGCTTGTGGCGCTTCCCGCAGCGGCTGCACTCGACCTGGGCGACGCGGCCGTCGACCATCGCGATCACCACGTGCCAGGTGGTGCCGCACTTGCCGCAGTACGACTCGATGTCCGCTCCGACGCCCACGGTTCCTCCGCGCGCGGCAACATAGGCGCCGGCTCGCGCGAGCGAAGGCGACGAGAGAGCGAAAGCGCTATCCGTCGGGTTCACGACCGTCCGCGCGGGAGGCAACGTGTCCGACGAGCTTCGCATCGCCGTCTTCGTCGACTTCGAGAACCTGGCGATCGGCGCGCGCGAGATGAAGGGCGGACACGGCCCGTTCCGCATCGACCTCGTGCTCAAGCGCATCCTCGAGAAGGGCCGCATCGTCCACAAGAAGGCCTACTGCGACTGGGGCCGCTATCGGGACGCGGTGCGCGAGTTCCACGCGCAGGGCATCGAGCTGGTCGACATCCCGCAGACGCGCCAGGGCGGCAAGAACAGCGCCGACATCCGCATGGTCGTGGACGCGCTCGACCTCTGTTACCAGAAGACGCACATCGACACGTTCGTCCTGCTCTCGGGCGACAGCGACTTCTCGCCGCTCGTCTCCAAGCTGAAGGAGAACGACAAGCGCGTGATCGGCTGCGGCGTCAAGAACTCGACGTCGGACCTGCTCGTCTCGGGCTGCGACGAGTTCCTCTTCTACGACGACCTGGTCAAGCAGAAGACCGAGAAGCCCGCGGCCAAGAAGAAGACCGAGAAGGGCGGGGCGGCGCCGCACACCGACGAGGCGCTCGACAAGCTGGTCGAGATCGTGCGCTCGCTCGAGCAGGACTACGACCCGCTCTGGGGCTCGATCGTGAAGCAGACCATGCGGCGCGTGCACCCGGGCTTCAACGAGGCGAGCTACGGCCACCGCTCCTTCTCCGACCTGCTCGAGGCCGCCGCCGACGAGGGCCTGATCGCGCTCGACTACGACGAGCGCCGCGGCAACTACAAGGTGCGGCTCGCGTAGGGCATGACGAAGGCCGAGAAGGCCGCGCGGATCGGCGCGATCCTCGACCGGCTCTACCCGCTGCCCGCGGTGCCGCTCGCGCACGAGGACCCGTTCACGCTGCTGGTCGCCGTCGTGCTCTCGGCGCAGTGCACGGACGCGCGCGTGAACGAGGTGACGCCCGGCCTCTTCGCGCTCGCTCCGACGCCCGCCGCGATGGCGGCGCAGCCCGTGGCGCGCATCCAGGCGCGGATCCGCTCGTGCGGGCTCGCGCCGCAGAAGGCGAAGCACCTGCGCGCGCTCGCGCGCCAGCTCGTCGAGCGGCACGGCGGCGCCGTGCCGCCGTGCTTCGAGGCGCTCGAGGCGCTGCCGGGCGTCGGGCACAAGACCGCGAGCGTCGTGATGGCGCAGGCGTTCGGCGTGCCGGCGTTCCCGGTCGACACGCACATCCACCGGCTGGCGGCGCGCTGGGGCCTCTCGACCGGGCAGAGCGTCGCGCGGACCGAGCGCGACTTGAAGCGCGCGTTCCCCGAGCGCGACTGGAACAAGCGCCACCTCCAGATCATCTACTTCGGGCGCGAGCACTGCCCCGCGCGCGGCCACGACGCGGCCGCCTGCCCGATCTGCGCGTGGGCGGCGCCGCGCCGGGCGCAGCGTGTCCGCTGACGCCGTCGCGGCGCCGCGCCCGAAGTTCGGCCGCGCCGTGCTCGGCGGCGCCGCGCTCGGCTTCGCCTTCGGCTGGCTGTATCCCGCCACGCACGTCGCGATCGAGCCCGCGCAGCTGCTGGCCGGGCTCGTCGCGTATCCGCCGGACAACCCGTTCGGCTTGTACGAGACGCGCGTGTGGACCGCGCTGCACCAGCTCCTCGCGCTGCCGCTGCTCGCCGGCGTCGGCGAGCGCGCGCTCAACGAGATCGTGTCGGGCGGCGTCGGCGCGCTCGCGTTCGCGGCGCTGGCGGCGGTCGCGCGCGCGCTCGGCGCGCCGCCCGCGTGGGCGGCGATCGCGCCGTTCCTGCTCTGGGCGCACAACCCCGTCGGCTGGGGCTGGGGCTATCCGATCCTGCTCGTCGGGCATCCGCACACCTACGGGATGGCGGCGCTCGCGTGGGTGGTGCTCGCGTGCGGCGTGCTCGGCTCGGGGCGGCTCGCGCTCGGCGCCGCGCTGCTCGGCTTCGCGCCGGCGCTGCACCCGTCGCTCGGCGCGTCGATGGCGGCGCTCGCGGCGCTCGCGGCGCTGCCCGGCTGGCGTGCGCTGCGCC
>QEVM01000303.1 GCA_003576805.1 Pseudomonadota bacterium
AGCGACACGCGCTGCGGCGCGTCGGCGCCGTTGAAGAGCGCGACCAGCCAGTCGGCGCCGGCGCGCGCAACCGCGGTCGCCGCGATCTCGCGCTCGAGCAGCGCCGGCGCGCGCGCGGTGCCGGCCTGCGCCGCCTCGTCGACCTCGCGCGCGAGCGCGACGGTCTCGCGCACGACGGCGCGCTCCTCGGCGGAGAGCGCGGGAACGTCGTCCGAGAAGATCGCCATGCCGCCGGTCACCGCGATCGAAGCCGCGAGCGCGCGCACCTCGTCGCGCGAGAGGCTCGACTGCTTGGAGCGCGCCATCAGGCAGTCCGGATCGTTGAGCCACAGGCGCCGGTGCATCCACGCGCGCGCGAGCGTGTTGCGCAGCGCGTTGCGGCCGGCCGGCAGCGTCGGTCCGAGTCCGGGGATGCCCGCCCCGAGCACGTGCCAGTACGGCGCCGTGTCGGGGCCGATGCGCATGCCGTCGACCAATCCGACCGCGGGCCCGAGCGGGCAGCCGCAGCCGAGCAGGAAGGCGTCGTCGCCGATGCCGGCGCGCACCGCAGCGAGGCCGCGCCGCAGCCGCTCGGCGCGCGAGACGCGCGGATCGTGCGCCGCCGCGCGCAGCGACTGCGCGTAGAGGAAGTCGATCTTGTGATACGGGAAGCCCATGTCGGTGAGCGTCCGGAAGACGCCCTCGAGGTGCGCGGCGACCTCCGGACGGCTCGCGTCGAGGACGAACACCCAGCCTTCCTTCGTCCACGTGCCGTGGTGCAGCCCGCGCAGGTCGCCGCCGCCACTCGCGTCGCGCAGCAGCCAGTCGCGGTGCGCCTCGAACAGGCGACTCTCGCGCACGACGCAGAACGGCGCCGTCCAGAGGCCGGGCGTGAAGCCGGCCGCGTGCACCGCGCGCGCGATCCTTTCGAGGCCGCTCGGGAACTTCTCGTTCGTCTCGAGCCAGTCGCCGATCGCGCGCTGATAGCCGTCGTCGAGCTGCACGAGGTCGATCGGCAGGTCGTCGCGCGCCGCGACGAGCGCGTCGAGGTTGCGCAGGAAGGCGTCCTCGGTGACGTCGTGGAAGAAGTGGTACCAGGAGCACCAGCCCGCCTGGAAGGGAGCGCGCGAGCGCGCGCCGGCGGCGCGGCCGTGCGCGTCGGCGTGCGCCTCGAGCAGCGCGCTCGCGTCGTCGCCGAGCGCGAGGCGCACCGCTTCGAGCTCGATCGATTCGCCCGGATCGAGCGGCCGCTCGACGCGCTGCTCCAGCTCGACGCGCACGCGCGCGCCGTCGCGACGCAGATAGGCGACGCCGAAGGCGCGTCCGCTCTCGAGCACGCCGGCCGCGAACGCCGCGCGGCCGGCGCTCACCACGGTCGCGAGATCCGACTCGTGCCAGCCCGCGCGATCGGGCGGCGCCTCCCACGTGCTGCGGTGGAAGCCGCGCAGCCACGGCCCCGACGGAAACGGCGGCGCGCCGGCGTCGTCGAGCGGCTCGCCGCCCGCGAACGACCAGGACTGGTGTCCCTGCCGCAGGAAGCGCAGGTGCCCCGCGTCCGGCGGCGTCCACGCCGCGCCGACGCCGACCGACTCGAGCTGCACCGGCGCCGCAGCCGCGTTGCGCACGCGCACGGACCACGTCGCGCACGCGGCGTCGCCGTCGCGGCGCAGCGTGATGCGCAGCGGGCCGAGCTCCACGTCGCCCGCGACGAGCGGCGCCTCGTGCCATCGCTCGGGCTCGTCGGGGCCGCTGCGCGTGCGCGCGAACGCGCGGACGGGCTCGACGGTGCCGGCCGAGGCCGAGCGCAGAACGGGGGCAGGCGGCATGGGCGCGTCAGTATACCCGCGGCGTTTTCGCGATCGACTCGCCGCGGCGGCGCCGACGGCGCGCCGGTCGGCGCGTTCGAAGCGGGCTGCGCGGCTGACGCAACGCGGTTCGCAGTGACGAATTTTGCGTCACCGCTCCTGCCGCCGATGCACGGGCGCTGCCGATGCGCTGCGGAGCCTCTGCAGCGCGACTGCGGACCGCGCACGAAAACCGTGCTCCGATTGCGCTCCGAGAACTGGGCACACGCCTTGCTCTATGCATGAGTCACAACACAGAGCCTCGCGGTCCACCGCGCCCGGACTGGCAACCCCTCCCCCCGCACGCAAGTGCGGGGTGCCGGTCCGGGCGCAATGGCTTTCGCTACGCGAAAGCCATCGCGAGCCGCCGAAGGCGGCGCGCAGCGAGCCGCAGGCGAGCGAAGTCCCCAAGCTCGCCTCACTCCTCCGCAACCAACTCTGCTCTTCCCGTACGTCTCTTCCACCACGCACCTCCGCGCTAGCGTGCGCCCATGCCGCGCGCCGCCGCCGACCTGCCTCCGCTGCTCCCGCAGCCGCGCCGTCTCGAGCCCCGCCCCGGCGCACTCCGTCTCCGCGACGACCTCCCGATCGTGCTCTCGCCCGGCTCCAGCGGCGCCGACTTCGCGAGCGCGGTCGTGCTGCGCGACGCGCTGTTGCGCACCACCGGCGCGCATCTGCCGGTCGAGACGCGTGCGCACCGCCACGCGCTCGGCCCCGCGATCGAGCTGCTGCGCGAAGGCGAAGCGGGCGAGGCGTACCGCATCGCGGTCGAGCCCGGCGGCGCGCGCGTCGTCGCGGCCGGCGCCGCAGGCCTGCGCTGGGCGATCGAGACGCTCTTGCAGCTCGTCGACGCACGCGGCGCGCTGCCGGCCTGCCGCATCGACGACGCGCCCGACTTCGCGAAGCGCGGGATCATGCTCGACGTCTCGCGCGGCAAGGTGCCGACGCTCGCGACGCTCTGCGACCTCGTGGACCTGTGCGCGCGCCTCAAGCTGAACGTGTTGATGCTCTACGTCGAGCACACGTTCCGCTTCCGCGCGCACCCGGCGATCGGCGCCGGCCACTCGCCGCTCGACGCCGAGACGCTGCGCGCGCTCGACACCTACGCGGCCGCGCAGCACGTCGAGCTCGTGCCGAATCTCCAATCGCTCGGGCACATGGAGAACGTCCTCTCGCTGCCCGCGTACCAGCACCTCGCCGAGACCGAGGCGCGCTGGACGCTCGCCTGCGCGGAGCCCGGCAGCTATGAGCTGCTGCGCGATCTCTACGACGAGTACCTGCCGAACTTCCGCTCGCCGCTCTTCTGCGCGGATTGCGACGAGCCGTATGACCTCGGCCGCGGGAAGTCGAAGGAACGCGCCGCCGCGCTCGGTCCCGGCGGCCTACTGCTCGAGCACGTGAAGCGGATCCAGCAGCTCGCCGCCGACCACGGGCGGCGCACGCTGATCTGGGCCGACTTCGTGCACCACCATCCCGAACGCATCCCCGACTTCGGGCGCGACTTCGTGTTCCTCGACTGGTGGTACGAAGCCGAAGGCGACTTCGAGCGCGTGCGCCGCTTCGCCGAGCACGGACTCGCATTCTGGGTGTGTCCGGGCACGTCGTCGTGGAACTGTCTGTTCCCGCGCATGGACAACGCGCTCGCCAACGTCGCGCGCTGGGCCGACGCCGGACGGCGTCACGGCGCAGGCGGACTGCTCGTCACCGACTGGGGCGACTTCGGCCACTACAACCTGCTCGGCAACTCGTGGCTCGGCTACGCGTGGGCGGCGCAGCAGGCGTGGTCGGGCGACGCGCCGGCGGCGCGCTTCGATCGCGCGTTCGGCCGCGCCGTGTTCGGCGACGCGAGCGGCGAGATCGCGCGGATCTACCGCGAGCTCGGCGCCGTGCACGACGCCGGCTTCGAGGTCTTCAACGGCTCGCCGCTGCAGTTCCTGTTCTTCGACGACGTCGACCGCGCCTACTTCGTGCGCGGCGCGAAGCCCGCCGCGCTGCGGCGCAGCGCGCGGCGGATCGCGCGCGTGCGCGCGCGGCTGCTGCGCGCGAGCGCGCGCTTCGCGGCCGATCCGACCGCCGGGGAGGAGCTGCTGTACGCGGCCGATGCGTCGCTGCACGCGCTGCGCAAGGCGCACGCCGGGCTCGCGTACGTGGCGTGGCGCGAACGTCCCGCGCGCGTCGGCGCCCGCGAACGGCGCGCGCTCGCGCGCGAGCTCCGCGCGCTCGCCGCGGAACAGAGGCGGCTCGCGGCGCGGCTGCGCCGCCTTTGGCTCGCGCGCAGCCACGTCTCCGACTTCGCCCGGGTGGCGCGGCGCATCGAGCGCGCGATCGCGAGCCTGCGGCGCGCC
>QEVM01000045.1 GCA_003576805.1 Pseudomonadota bacterium
CGCCGTCGTGGCACGTCGCGCAGGCGCCCGTCACGCCCGCGTGGTCGAAGCGCGCGGGACTCCACGCCGCCGACGTGTGGCAGTCCTCGCAGGTGTTCGCGGTGACGGGGTGGTGCGCCGTCTTGCCGGTGGCCTGGAATCCGTCGTGGCAGGTGGCGCACGCGCCCGTCACGCTCGCGTGGTCGAAGGCGGCGGGGCTCCACGCCGCCGTCGAGTGGCAGTCCTCGCAGCGGGCCGACGTCGGCACGTGCCGGGCGGGTTTGCCGGGCGCGCGCTGGCCGTCGTGGCAGGTCGCGCACGACGCCGTGCTCGTCGCATGATCGAAGCGGACCGGCGTCCACGCGCGCGTGTCGTGGCAGTCGGCGCACGCGTTCGTGCTCGGAATGTGCTCCGCCGTCTTCATCGTGATCGCGCGCGACGCGTTCGAGCCGTGGCACGCGACGCAGTCGTGCGGTGTGCCCTCGAAGCGGCCTTGCACGTGACAGCTCTCGCACTCGAGGCGCGCGTGCGCGCCGGTGAGCGGGAATCCGCTGCGCAGGTGATCGAACGGCTGGGCGCTCGCGGCGGACGCGACGGCGACGAGCGCGAGCGCGACGAGCCGCGCCGCGCGCAGGGTGCGCGCGCGCCACGGGCCTCTCCTGCATCGCGGCGCACGAACGGCCGCCAAGCGCTCCCCCTCGCGGTCCGGGATCGCTGCCTCGATCGGCCGGACGCGGAGGAACCTTTTCGTGCGCACTCGCGTGTGTCACTTGCGCGTAACCCGGCGCGGACGCGAGCGACCGCGCAAGACGCGGTCGCACTGCGCGTAGTCCGCGCGATCTACCGCAGGGTCGGTGGATCGCGACGGCGCCGCGAGAAGCGACGCCGGACGTCCGCACGCGCCGAGTCGGTCCGCCGACATCTCGGTGGCGCAAGTGCGAGTCGAAGCGCCACGACGCGTCGGCGCGGAAAACGCGCGCTCTTCAGCGGTTCACCGATCCCATGAACGCCGCCGGATAGCGCGTGCCGGCGGTGGCGCCGCGCGGGGCCGCGGCGTCGATGCGCGCGAGGTCGGCGGGCGTGAGCGCGATCTCGTTCGCGGCGAGGTTCTGCTCGAGATACTTGCGGCGCTTGGTGCCAGGGATCGGCACGATGTCGTCGCCCTGCGCCAGCACCCACGCGAGCGCGAGCTGCGCGGCCGTCACGCCCTTCTCCCTCGCGATCTCCTCGACGCGCGCGACGAGGTCGAGGTTCTTCTGGAAGTTCTCGCCCTGGAAGCGCGGCTGGAAGCGCCGGAAGTCGTCGGGCGCGAGGTCCTCGAAGCGGCGGATCTCGCCGGTCAGGAAGCCGCGCCCGAGCGGGCTGTACGCGACGAAACCGACGCCGAGCTCGCGACACGCGTCGAGGACGCCGTCCTCGGGATCGCGCGTCCACAGCGAGTACTCGCTCTGGAGCGCGCTGATCGGGTGCACCGCGCAGGCGCGGCGCAGCGTCGCCGGCGCCGCCTCCGACATGCCGAGGAAGCGGACCTTGCCCTCGCGCACCAGCTCCGCCATCGCGCCGATCGTCTCCGCGATCGGCGTCTCGGGATCGACGCGGTGCTGGTAGTAGAGGTCGATCACGTCGACGCCGAGCCGGCGCAAGCTGCCCTCGCAGGACTCGCGCACGTACTCGGGCCGCCCCGAGATGCCGCGCTTCATCGGATCCGTCGGGTGGCGCGTGATGCCGAACTTGGTGGCGATCACGAACGCGTCGCGCCGCCCGCGGATCGCGCGCCCGACCAGCTCCTCGTTGGTGTAGGGGCCGTACATGTCGGCGGTGTCGAGGAAGTTGCAGCCGAGCGCGAGCGCGCGGTCGATCGTCGCGAGCGACTCCGCGTCGTCGCGCGCGCCGTAGAACTCCGACATGCCCATGCAGCCGAGCCCCTGCGCGGACACGACGAGGCCCTGGTTCCCGAGGCGGCGTTGCTGCATGGCGACTCCTTCGCGGACGCGAGGAGTCGAGCTTAGGTCCGCCGTTCGGCGCGCGCCCGGAGCGCGGCGAGCGCGCCGGCGACCGCAGCGGCGAGCCAGGCGGCGGCCGGCTCCGGCGCCGTCGCGTACGCGAGCCCGAAGCTCGGCGACTCGGGCGCGGCGGGCGTCGCGATCGCGAAAGGAGTCTCGGGGTCGAGCGTTTCGCTCGCCGGGACGAGCACGAGCGGCACGCCGAGCGCGGCCACGTTGGCGCGCGCACGCTCGAGCCCGAGCACGTGCACGCTGCCGCCCGCGTACGGCGCGAGGTCGCCGGTCGCTTCGACGACGTCGTAGAGCGCGCCCGCCTCCCAGATCCAACGCAGCGCGGGCGGCGCCAGCGGGTCGTCGTCCTGCAGCTCGGTCGTGAACAACCAGAAGGTCAGGACGTTCGCGCAGTATTGCGGCGTCGCGAACGAGCACTGCCCGACCTCCTGGGGCTGCGCGGGATCGAACTCCCACGGCGCGATCGGCGCGACGCCGTCGCCGCTCGAGCTCGCGAGCGCGAGCAGGAAGTTCCACGAGAGCGCCGCCATCTCGTCGATGAACAGGAAGTCGCGCCGGCCGAAGCTCACGCGAGAATCCGCTTGCGCCGGCAGCGCCGTGAGCTGCGCGAGCGCGGCGGAGACCGCCTCGTCGTCGGGGATCGCGTCGCCGGACACCCAGCAGTCGGGCTCCGCGCCGGTCGGGCACGTCGCGCCTTCCGCGGCGCCGAGCTTCAGCGGCAGGTTCGAGGCGGGATCGCGCGGGAGCACACCGAAGAGCGTCACCGGATCGGCCGCGTGCGCGGTCAGGCTTCCGCCCGGCGTGGTGAGCTGGAGCGTTCCCGGCGCGGTCCGGAAGTCGAGCTGCGGCGCGGCCGCGTCGAGCGCGAAGCTCCCGGTCGGCTCGCCCGGCGCGTTCCAGACCGAAGTCCACGGCTCCCCGTAGACGTAGGCGGCGACGGGCCGCAGGTCGCCGTCGAGATGGGAGCGCGTCTCGGCGTGCACCGCGGAAGCGGCGCCCGACGCGAACACGAAGAGCCATGCGATGGAGACGGAACGCACGGCGGCGCACGATACAGCACGCGGTGACGCGCGCGAAACGGCGGGGCCGCGCGCGGGCTAGCGCGTCGCGGCCGCCGGAACCACGCGCGCCTCGGTCTGCTTCGGCAGCGCAGGGTCGAGCACGCCGCTGCGGCGGATCTGGCTCGCGAGACCGAGAACGGTGTCGATGTAGGCGTCGGAGCGGTTGTAGTGCCAGATGATCTGGCGCTTCTTGTCGCGGCGGATGCCGGGCTTCCAGCCGTGGCTCGCGAGGAAGCGCGCCGCCGAGGCGGCCGCGTCGGCCGGCTGGTAGAGCGACACGCGCCCGTCGCCGTCGCCGTCGGTGCCGAAGGCGAAGTAGTTCATGGGCAGGAACTGGACGTAGCCGAAGGCGCCGGCGCCCGAGCCGCGCAGCGCGATCGGGTCGATGCCCTCCTGGCGCGCGAGCTCGAAGGTCGCGATCACCTGCGGATAGAAGATGCCCTCGAGGTAGCGCGCGCGGGAGCGCACGCGCTCGGCCAGCTCTTCCTCGATCGAGCCGTCGGCGTCGGTGTTGCGGGCGAGGTTGCGCGCGACGTTGCGCGGCTCGTTCGCCATCGCGAGGCGCGCGAGACGGTGCAGCACCATCGAGCGGCCCGTGTTGCGGCCGCAGTGCGTCTCGACGTGCATGATCGCGGCGACGACCGCCGCGTCGACGCCGTGCAGCAGCTCGGCGCGGTTGAGGTCGGGGGCGTGCGCGGCGGCGCAGCGCTCGGCCTGCGCGACGCTGCTCGCGCGCAGGAAGCCGCGGTACATCGCGTGCGACTCGCGCGGGTTGAGCCCGAAGAGCAGGCCGTCGAAGGCCGGCATGCGCGCATCGGCGAACGCGCGCGCGGCGGCGCGCTCCGAGATGCCGTCTTCGACCAGCTTGTCCACCAGCCAGCTCCAGCCCTTCGCACGCATCTCGGCGCGGTCGGCCGGATCCGCGGGCCGATCGTCGAAGGGGCGCGCCACGCGCGGCCGCGGCGCGGGCACGGAGACGACGCGCACCGGCTCGGACGCGACCGCGGGCGCGCGGCGTGCGCTCTTCTTCGCGGGCGGCGGCGACGACGCGCACGAGAGCACGAGCGCAATCGAGGCGATGAGCGCTCCCGTTCGAACGGGGACGGGAGCGGAGCAACGTGCCATGGACGGACCTCGTTGGGGGGCCTGCCAGGCGTTATCGACGGTCGGGTCTCGGGGTTGACCGAAGGAGGCGGCATCTTGCCATCGCGCGGCTCGTCGCGTCAAGGCGTACCATGCCCGGCCGCGGGCGGCGCAACACGCTGGGTCGGGAGGACGATGTGCGGATCGTGATCGAGTCGAGTGCAGAGGCGGGCGCTGCGTTCGCGGCGCAGTGGGTGGCGCGACAAGCCGTGCGGCGGCCCGAGTGCGTGCTCGCGCTCGCAGCGGGCTCGACCATGCTGCCCGTCTACGCGGCGATCGCGGCCGCGCACGCCGGCAACGGCGGCTTGTTCACGCGCTGTCGCGCCTTCGATCTCGACGAGTACGTCGGACTCGCCGGGGACGACCCGCGCAGCTTTCGGCACTTCGTCCGCAGTCACTTCACGGCGCGGGTGGGCATCGCCGACGCCGCGCACGACGCGCCGAACGGCCTCGCGGTCGACCTCGAGGCCGAGTGCGCGCGCTACGAGGCCGCCATCGAGGCCGCCGGCGGCCTCGACGTCGCGGTGCTCGGTCTCGGCCGCAACGGGCATCTCGCCTTCAACGAGCCGGGCGTCTCGCTCGCGGGACGCACGCGCGTCGAGGTGCTGATGCGCAGCGAGGTGCTCGAGTTCGGCGAGCCGAGCCCGCTGCCGCGCGTCGCGATCACGATGGGCGTCGGCACGATCCTCGCGGCGCGCCGCTGTCTCGTCCTGGCCTTCGGCTCGCACAAGGAGCGAGCGGTCGCCGAGATGCTGGAGGGCGCCGTGACGTCGATGGTGCCGGCGTCGGCGCTCCAGCTCCACTCCGACACGACGGTCGTGCTCGACGACGCCGCCGCCGCGCTGCTCGTGAACGCCGCGCACTACCGCGAGGCGGAGGCGCTGCGGCGCGAGATGGGATGGTGAGCGCCGCGCCGGACGCCGCCGCGCCGGTCCCGGTGATCGACGTCGGCGCGCTCACCGGCGCGGGCGGCGACCCGCGCGAGGCGGCGCGCGCGATCGGCCACGCGTGCCGCACGCACGGCTTCTTCCAGATCGTGAACCACGGCGTCGACGCCGCGCTCGAGCGACGGCTCTTCGCGTGCGCGCGCGAGTTCTTCGCGTGGCCCGACGCGCGCAAGGCCGAGATCGCGATGGCGCGCGGCGGGCGCGCGTGGCGCGGCTGGTTCCCGCTCGGCGCGGAGCTGACGTCGGGCCGCCCCGATTGGAAGCAAGGCGTCTACTTCGGCGCCGAGCTCGACGCGTCGCACCCGCGCGTGCGCGCCGGCACGCCGCTGCACGGCGCCAACCTGTTCCCCGCGATCCCCGGCTTCCGCGACACGGTGCGCGCCTGGATCGACGCGATGACGGCGCTCGGCCACGCGCTGCTGCGCGGCATCGCGCTCTCGCTCGCGCTGCCCGCCGACTGGTTCGCGCGCTACACGGCCGACCCGACCGTCCTGTTCCGCATCTTCGAGTATCCCGAGATTCCGCGCGACGCCGCCGAGCCGGCGTGGAGCGTCGGCGAGCACACCGACTACGGCGTGCTCACGATCCTGCTCCAGGACGACGCGGGCGGGCTCGAGGTGAAGGCCGGCGGGCGCTGGACGCCGGCGCCGCCGATCCCGGGCGCGTTCGTGTGCAACATCGGCGACATGCTCGACCGCATGACCGGCGGCCTGTATCGCTCGACGCCGCACCGCGTGCGCAACACGGCGAGCCGCAGCCGCCTCTCGTTCCCGTTCTTCTTCGATCCGAGCTGGGACGCCGTCGTGCAGCCGATCCCCGGCTGCGCGCCGGCGCACGACGACGCGGGCCAACGCTGGGATCGCGCGAGCGTGCACGCCTGGACCGGAACCTACGGCGAGTACCTGCTCGCCAAGGTGTCGAAGGTGTTCCCCGAGCTCGGGCGCGAGGTGCTCTGATCGCGGCGTAGAATGCCGCGCGAGGAGAGTGACGCATGCCCCACGCGCTCGGTGCGAAGCGCCCGTTCGGCTACGGCTTCTGGCCGCTGCCGGAGGACGAGCCGAAGGTCGCCGTGCGGCGCGAGGACGTGCGGCTCGTGACGCCCGACGGCGCGCTGGTGCGCGGCCTGCTCTGGACGCCGCCCGCGGGCACGCCGTGGAAGACCGCCGTCGTGCTGACGCACCCGCGCGGCGACTTCTCGGTGCACTACGCCTGCCCGCTGCTCGCGGCGGCGGGCTACGCCGCGTTCGGCTTCGGCACGCGCTACCTCAACAACGACACCGACTGCCTGCACGAGGCGCTCGTCGCGGACGTGAAGACGGCCGCCGACGAGATGCGCCGGCGCGGCGCGGAGCACGTCGTGCTGCTCGGCAACTCGGGCGGCGGCTCGCTGATGGCGCTGGTGCAGAAGGAGACGCAGTGCGGCGACGGCTTCGTCGCGATCGCCGCGCACCCGGGCGAGGGCGTCTTCATGATGCAGGCGATCGACCCGTCGGTCGCCGACGAGCGCGATCCGCTGTCGGTCGTGCCCGAGCTCGACATGTACGACCCGCGCAACGGCTGGCGCCCGTGGCCCGCCCCGTGCCGTTACGAACGCGGCTGGCTCGCCGCCTACCGCGACGCCCAGCGCGCGCGCGTGGCGCGCATCGACGCGATCGCGCGCGAGGCGATCGAGGCGTCGGCGCGCGCCGCCGAGATGGGCCGCTCGATCGACAGGAACGCCGAGCCGAACGAGTGGCGCGCCTGGCGCAAACGGGCGGTGCACCAGCCGACGCTCGTGATCCACCGCACGCTCGCCGACCCCGCGTACCTCGACCCGACGATCGACCCCGACGACCGCCCGCCGGGCTCGCTGTTCGCGTTTCCCGACCCGTTCGACGCGAACTACGCGCGGCTCGGACTGGCGCGCACGATGACGCCGCGCGGCTGGCTCTCGACGTGGTCCGGCCTCTCGTCGCACGCGAGGCTCGCGGAGACGATGCCGCACGTCTGCGTCCCAACCCTGATCCTGCACCCGACCGCCGACACCGAGATCCGCCTGCGGCAAGCGCGCGAGATCCGCGACCAGTCGGGCGCGGAGGACCTCGAGTACCACGAGCTGGCGGGCGCGCCGCACTATCTCGAGGGACACCGGCCGGCGGCGATGGAGATCGTCGCGGCGTGGCTGCGGGAGCGCTTCGCGTGACGGCCGCGCCGCGCGCGACGGAAGGCGTCGACTTCGCGAGCGCGCAGCTTCCGGGCCGCGCGCTCCACGACCTGCTCGCGCGCGCACGCGAGGCCGGCGGACTCGCGAACGCGAAGCTCGCGGGCCTGCCCGCGCGGCTGCTCACGCGCTTCGACGACGTGCGCGCCTTCCTCGCCGACGAGGAGCGCTTCCCCGGCGGCCCGATCTTCCGCTCGCGCGCCGTCGCGCGCTTCGTCGAGCGCGACCTGGTCCCGCTCGCGCACGAGATCGTCGACCGCTTCGCGGCGCGCGGCGAAGCCGACCTCGTCGCGGAGCTCACGAGCGTGCTGCCGTTCCACGCGATCAGCCGCAAGCTCGGCCTGCCGCAGGGCAGCGAGGCGCAGCAGCTCGGATGGGCGCGCGACACGCTCTCCTACCCGGTCACGCCCGAGCGCGCGCTCGCCGCGCGCGCCGCCGTGACGCGCTTCCTCGAGCCGATCGTCGCCGAGCGCCGCGCGAACCCCGGCGACGACGTGCTCTCCCACCTCCTCGGCGCCGAGCACGACGGCGTGCGCATGAGCGACGAGGAGGTGTTCGCCCACGTGCGGCTGCTCTACGCGGTCGGCGCGAGCACGACGAGCGACGGCATGAGCAGTCTCTTCTGGGCGCTGCTCACGGTGCCGGGCCTGCTCGAGCGCGCGCAGGCGGATCCCGCCGTGCGGCCGCGCATCGTGCGCGAGATCCTGCGCTGCGAGCCGCCCGTCTCGGTGCTGCCGCGCATGGCGGTGCACGGCGGCGACGTCGCCGGCGAGACGCTCGCGCCCGGCGCGTTCGTGCTCGTCGCGCTCGCCGCGGCGAACCGCGACCCCGCGGCGTTCTCGGATCCCGACCGCTTCGACCCCGACCGGCCCGAGCTCGAGAGCATGAGCTTCGGCCACGGCGAGAAGTTCTGTCCGGGCTCGCACCTCGGACGCCAGCAGCTCGCCGCCGCGCTGGACGTCGTGCTCGAGCGCTTGCCGGGCCTGCGGCTCCTCGAAGCCGCCGAGCCGGCCGGCGCGATCCTGCGCCGCGTGCCGCGGCTCCGCGTCGCGTGGGATCCGGCTTCCGCTGGGCGGCGCCGTCAGACCGCGAGCTTCGCCGCGAGCTCGACGCGCGAGCCGACGTCGAGCTTCTCGTAGATCGAGCGGATCTGCTTCTCGACGGTGAGCGGGGAGCTCTCGCGGCGCACCGCGATCGACTGCGCGGTGTCGCCGCGCAGGAGGTCGCGCGCGATGTCGCGCTCGGACGCGCTGAGCCGGGCGAGCAGATGCTCGGCGAGCAGGCTCTCCGCGCCGGCGGCGAGCCGCTCGCCGCCGAGCTCGAGCTCGACGAGCCGCGCGCGCAGCCCGTCCGGCGCGAAGAACACCGCGAGGTCCGCGCGACCGGCGAGCCCGAGCTTCTCGATCGCGCGCTGCACCGCGTTCGAGACCGCCGGCGCGCCGATGCCGAGCAGGTAGCCGATCTCCTTCGAAGAGCGCCCCATGCCGACGTACTCGGCGACCTGCCGTTCGCGGCGCGTGAGCCCGCGCGGATCGCCGACGTCCGGGTCGTTGCGGCGCGCGACGACGAAGCGCTGGCCGTCGCTCTCCACGCGATCGACGAGCGACCAGCGCCCCGCGACGAGCCCCTCCCACAGCGCGAGCGAGCGGTCCGGATCGCCGCGCTCGCCCTGCGAGCGAGCGCTCTCGCGACGCAAGACGGCGTCGCGCAGCACCGCGCGCGCGCGCGAGCTGCGCGCGGGTCCGGTCGCGTCGAGCAGCGCCGCGCCTGGATCGAGCACCGCCTCCGCCTCGCCGGCGCTGGCTTCCGATTCGAGCGCAATGCGCAACCGCAGGCCGGCGCCGACGTGCGCGGCGATGCGCGTCCAGCGCCGCCGCTCGGCCGCCGTCACGGCCCGCGTCCCGTCGAGCGCGGCGCCGAGGACCACGATCGCGCCGGTCCCGGTGGGCGCGATCAGGTAGGCGCAGTCGGACACGCCCGTCGCGCGCTCGAAGGCGCGCCGCTCCTCGGGGAAGCGCGCGAAGAGCTGCTGGGAGAGCGTCGCGAAGAGCGGCCTGCCCTTGGCGAACACGCTGCTCAGCGCTTCGCGGGTGCCGGCGCGCAGCAGGCGTTCGAAGCGCTCCATGAAGGCGGGCGACACACCCGATTGTCCCGCGACCGCGACCTGCGGCGCCCACGCGGGGCCGGACAGCACGTACCCGGCGAGCGCCGGCGTATCGAGCAGCGGCCGCGTCGCTTCGACCAACCGGGCGAACCAGCCGTCGAGGCTCGGGCCCAGCTCGTAGGCCGCTTCCACGGGAGCGATCCAGTCGCGCATCGGGGCTCCGCGCCGCCGCCTCCGGCCTGCGCTCGGCGAGTATAGGAAGGCGCGAGACCGCGCCGGCCGCGGCGCGGCGGCCTGCGCCGTGAACAAGTCGGTATGGATGGCGGCGCGCGCCCGCGAATAGAGTCGGCCGAGCGCTGCCGCCCCGGCGGCGTCGGAGGAGCGTCGAGTGCATCGAGGCGCGCGCGGCTCGCGGATCGCCTGGCTTCTGTGTGCAGCGGCTGCGCTCGCGCTGCCGGCGGCCGGCCGCGCGCAGAACGTCCCCGCCGACTGCGGGTGCTCGCTCACCGGACCCTACGTCGACCCGGATCCGGGCGTCGGCCTGCGCGCCCCGAACGCGGCGACCGGCCTCTCGCCCGGCGGCCGCTACCGCGTCGTCGTGACGTCGCTGCCCGGGCAGAGCCCCGCGACGCTCGACGTCGTCCGCGTGTCGGACGGCGCGACGCTGCTCCAGGGCGCCGGCGGCGTGCAGTGGGGCTTCAGCCCGGACGACGACCGCTTCGTGATCGGATCGTTCGTCGGCGCGCCGCCGGGCCAGCAGTTCGAGTACGCGCTCCACGACCTGGCGAGCGCGACGCCGCAGACGCCGATCTGGAGCAACGGTCCGACGCCTTGGAGCTCGGCGCGCCTGCGCTTCAGCGAGGACGGCTCGGTGTTCCTGTTCGCCGGGCACCAGCCCACGCTGGGAACGAGCCTCGCGATCATCGAGGTCGCGAGCCGCTCGCTCTTCCAGACGGGCTTCCTGCCCTCCACCGCGCCCGGCGATCTCGACGCCGACGAAGACCCGGCGGTCGAGGGCTGGGGCTTCGGGCCGAACCCGGCGCGCTTCGTGTACGCCTACGTCTCGAACGCGGGCGTCGGCACGACAGAATGGGGGCGCGTGAACGTCGCGACGCGGATCGTGCGCGAGGAGACGTTCACCGCCAACACGATGCACGCCGTGTTCAGCCCGTGCGGCGACGCGGTCGCGTTCGTCGTGAAGCAGCTCGCGACCTCGGATCTCACCGACGTGTACCTGCACGCGACGGCCGACCCGCTCGCCGCGCCGCTCGGCTCGCTGCAGATGCCCGTCCCCGCCCTGCAAGTGCAGTCGACCGCTGCGCAGCACGAAGTCCTGCAGGGCGGCGAGTCGAGCCGGCTCGCCGACAACCGCGCGGACGAGGCGTGCGCCGCCGCCAACGACCCGCCCGTCGCCGAGTTCGACGTGACGCCGCTCGTCGCCGGCAGCGCGGGCGGCTTCACGGACACGAGCAGCGATTCGGACGGCCAGGTGGTCGCGTGGCAGTGGGACTTCGGCGACGGCGCGACCTCGGCCGCGCAGCACCCGAGTCACACCTACGCGACGAGCGGGACCTTCCGCGTGCGGCTCACGGTCACGGACGACGGCGGCGCGACCGACGCGACCGAGCGCGACGTCTCCGTGTGTGCGTCGCTCGCGTCGCTCGGCGGGCGCGTCCTCTTCGAGGAGAACCGCGATCTCTTCGTCCTGAACGCGGCCGACGGCTCTCGCGTGCGGCTCACGAACGGCGACGTCGACACGTACAGCGAGGCGCGCGACGGGCGCTTCTCGCCGGACGGCGCGCGGATCGCCTACGCGGACACCGGCATCTTCCTCGCCGGCATCTGGGTGATGGACGCGGACGGCAGCCACCGCCGCCGCCTCACCGACGGAAGCGGACCGACCGGCGACTTCGACTTTCACGAACAGCCGGCCTGGTCCCCCGACGGCGCGTGGATCGCGTTCCGCAGCGACGACGTCGTGACGCCCGCCGACCAGGGGCTGTGGATGGTGCGGCCGGACGGCACGAGTCCGACCAAGATCGCGAGCACGTCGTGGTTCGACTTCGCGCCGGACTTCGCCCCGGACGTGTCGCCCGGGTGCGCGGGCCTCTCGCCCGCGCAGCGCGGGCCCGGCTGCTACACGATCTTCTTCGCGCGCGCGGCGAATCCGGGACCGGGCTCGTTCCTCGTGCGCGCGCAGGGCGACGGCTCGACTGCGACGCCGCTCACGCCCGTCGGCTCCTACGGCAACCCCCGCGTCTCGCCCGACGGCGCCCGGCTCGCCTACTCGCGCAGCTTCGGGTTCGGTGGTCCCGTCGGCGGAATCACGCGCGTCGTCACGCGGCTGCTCGCCACGGGCGCGGAGCAGACCATCACCGAGGGCGGAGACGAGATCTTCACGGATCCGGTGTGGTCGCCCGATGGCCAGGCGATCGCCTACGCGTACAGCGCGGGCGCCGTGCCGGGCTCGACCACGAACTACGAGATGGGCGTCTCCGACGGCGCCGGCTGCAGCGAGCGCGCACTGCTCAGCGCGCCCGGCCATCAGCAGCCGCAGGACTGGGCGCCGGGCCACGCGGTGCAAGGCCCCGGCAGCATCGCGGGCCGCGCCGTGCTCGCCACGAACGCGCGCAGCGGCGTCGCGGGCGCGCTCGTGTCGATCTCGGGCGACGTCTCGGGGACGACGACCACCGACGCGAACGGCGACTTCGTCTTCGAGAATCTCCCGGTCGGCGCGAACGTCACGATCCGCTTCGTGTCGGCGCCCGGCTACGTCGAGTTCCAGATCCCGCCGTGGAGCGCCACCGGCGTCGTCGGCCATGCGGTCGGCGCGCTCGTCCGGGCGACGCCGGCGCAGTCCACGGTGCGCGGGACGATCCGGACCGACACCGGCGAGTGGCTCCCCGGCGTCACGCTGACGGCGAGCGGAGCGAACGGCCCGATCGTCGCGCAGACGGACGCGAACGGGGACTACGTGCTCTCGGCGCTCGCGACCTATCAGTCCTACACGCTCACGCCGTCGCTGGCCGGCTACCGCTTCGAGCCGCCGTCCGTGACCTTCACCGCGTTCGGGAGCTTCGCGAGCTTCCCGTTCACCGCGACCCCGCTGCCGCCCGCCGGGCGCATCGCATTCGTGCGCAGCAGCGAGGACGGCGACGACGAAATCTTCGTCGCCGATCTCGACGGCGCGAACGCGGCGAACCTGACGTCCCACCCGGCGCACGATCGCGATCCCGCCTGGTCGCCGGACGGTACGCGCATCGCGTTCGCCAGCGACCGCGACGGCTTCTTCGCGCTCTTCGTGATGGATGCGGAGGGCGACGTCGTGACGCCCCTCGACGTCGCCGGTCGCGAGCCCGCGTGGTCGCCCGACGGCACGCACATCGTCTTCGCGAGCGACGGCGGCCTCGGGCGGCTGCGCCTCGCCGACGGCGCGATCTCGGGACTCACGTCGGATCCGTCCGACGCGAGCCCGCGCTTCCGGACCGATCAGCCCGACTGGGTGACGTTCGAGCGGAGCGTCGGCCCCGACGACTCGGACGTTTACGTCGCGACGCTGCACGGGGACGTGTTCGGCTTCGCCGAGGTGAACACCATCTTCGCCGAGGTCGATCCCGCGTGGGCCGCGACGGGGAGCCGCCTCGCGTACGCGTCGGTCCTCGGTTCGCAGCCCGGCGTGACCGCGATCTGGATGCGCGACTTCGACTCCGGCGCCTGGCACGGCTTCGGGCCGGGCGCCAACCCGACGTGGTCGCCCGACGGCGCGTGGATCGCCTACGACGACGCGGGCGCGATCCGCTACGTCCGCGCGGACGAGCCCTTCGCGTTGCCGAGGACCGCGGTCGACTCGGGGAGCGATCGCGATCCCGACTGGCAGCCGGCGGGCGGCGGCGCCTGCGCGAACGGCGTCGACGACGACGGCGACGGCCTCGTCGACGGGGACGATCCCGGCTGCACCGGTCCGTCGGACGCGAGCGAGCGCGCGGCGACACCGGGCTGCGACGACGGCGCCGACGACGACGGCGACGGGCTCGTGGACCTCGACGACCCCGGCTGCGCGGTGGGCGTCCAGCCGTACGAGGACCCGCCCTGCGACAACGGCATCGACGACGACGGCGACGGCTTGGTCGACGGCGACGACCCCGTCTGCGAGGCGCACTGGCCGTACTGGGAGACGGAGCCGCGCTGCGGCCTCGGCGCGGAGCTGGCGCTGGTGCTCGCCGCGCTCGCGCGGCGACGCGTCAGGTGAGGCGGGTGCGGAGAGCGGCCACGCCGGTGCCCGCCTACGCCGGCTGCGGCCTCGGGTCGCCGTGCTCGACGACGAAGCTCACCGCGGTCGAGATCGGCGAGCTCTCTTCGAGCACCGTCTCGACGAAGCGGTAGTCGGCGCGCCACGCGTCGCGCGTCACCTCGTGGCGGACGTAGCCGCGGCTCACCGCCTCGAAGTACTCGACGTGCGGATAGCTGTTGAAGAGCAGCTCGATCAGCGACGCGGTGCCCTCGTCGAGGCCGCCCGACGAGATGCCGGTCGCGACGAACTCGCTCGCGATCGGATCCGAGAAGGTCGACGGCGCGCCGGGCGTCTGTCCGGGTACCCAGCCGACGCCCGACGCGTGGATGTCGCCGGTGAGGATCACGCTGTTGCGCAGCGGGCGCGCGCGCAAGAAGTCGACGATGCGCTGGCGCGCGAACGGGTAGCCGTCCCACTGGTCGAAGTTGAGGCGGGTGCCGATGGGCGTCGGCGAGAACACGACCTGCTGCGCCATCACGTTCCAGCGGGCATTCGAGGCGGCGAGGCCGCCGAGCAGCCAGCTCTCCTGCGCGGCGCCCAGCATGTCGCCGTCCGGATTCGGGAACGTCGCGCAGATCGGGTCGAGCGCGCGGTCGTTGCAGTCCTGGTCGGTGCGGTACTGCCGCGTGTCGAGCACGAAGAGCTTGGCGAGGTCGCCGAACGCGAGATCGCGGTAGATGCGGAACGACGCGCCCTTCGGCGGCAGCAGACGCACCGGCGTGTTCTCGTACCACGCCTGGTACGCCCACGCGCGCAGGTCGAGGAACGGCACGGGATACGGCGCGCCGTTCTCGTCGCGCAGCTCGCCCGCGTAGTTGTTGGCGACCTCGTGGTCGTCCCACGTCACGAGCCACGGGAAGCGCCGGTGCGCCTCGGCCAGGTTCGGGTCGCTCTTGTACAGCGCGTAGCGGTTGCGGTAGCCGGCCAACGTCTCGATGCGCGGGCCGTCGTGATCGCGCACCTCGCCGCCGACGCCCGACTCGTAGATGTAGTCGCCGAGGAAGGCGACGAAGTCGAGGTCCTCCTGCGCGAGGTGGTGATGCGCGGTGTAGTAGCCCGACTTCCAGTTTTGGCACGACGCCGACGCGAAGCGCATCAGCGCCGGCGCGGCGCTCGGCGCGGGGAAGGTGCGCGTGCGGCCGACGGGGCTCACGTGGCCGTCGGCGTGGAAGCGGTAGAAGTACCAGCGATCGGGCGCCAGCCCGTTCACGTCCACGTGCACGGAGTGACCGAGGCTCGGATCCGCGACCGCCGAGCCGGCGCGCACGATCGAGCGGAACGCCTCGTCGTTCGCGACCTCCCAGAACACGGTGACGGGGACCGGCGGCATGCCGGCCGCGCCGTCGGGCGCGAGCGGCGTCGGCGCGAGCCGCGTCCAGAGCACGACGCGGTCCGCGAGCGGATCGCCCGACGCGACGCCGAGCGTGAACGGATCGCCGGGCAGCACCGGCGAGCCGAAGTCGCAGCCGGCGGCCGTCATCGCCGCGCTCGCCGCCACCAGCTCGAGGAAGCGGCGGCGCGAGATGGGAAGATCGAAGCGATCGCGGCTCATCGAGCGGCTCCTTTTCGGCGGACGAGCAGCGCGAGTCCGACACCGACGAGCAAGAGCGAGCCCGGCTCGGGCACGACGGTGATGACCTGCGTCTGCGAGAACGAGATGGGCTGACCCGGCGCGAGCGCGAACAGCCAGCCCGCGGTGACCGTGACGTCGCCCGACGCGGACGTCGCACCCGTGAGGGTGGTGACGCCGCCGTCGCTGAGGCTCGCCAGCGTGTCGCTCCAGAGCGCGAGCTCGATCGCGTCGGGAGCCAGTCCCCACTCCGCCTGCCAGCTTCCGAGCCCGCTCGCATCGGTGACGGACGCGCGGCCGGGCGGCGTGAAGAGCGCCTCGTCGTCGGCGAACGACGTGAAGAGGTCGACGTCGTCGTACGCGAAGAAGGCGATCGAGATCGGCGCCGTGAGGGCCGTCAGCGTCACGTCGAGAGTCAGGGACGACGACACCGCGGGATCGCCGATGGCAGAGCCGGCGAGCCGCCATGCGAGATCGAGCCGGAAGCGCTGCCCTGCGTCGGTGTAGGAAGCGGCGAGCGCGTCCTCCTTGCCGTCGCCGTCGGCGTCGCTCGCCGCGGACGAGAGCAGCGAGAGATCCGTGACCGGCGACTCGAACGGCGCCGATCCAGGCCGGACGAAGAGCTGCTGCGTGCGCAGATGCGCGACGCCGTTCACGGTCCAGCCGGTGACCTGCTCGAGCGTCGGATCGACGTCGACGACCGCGACGCCGCTCTCGAGCGGGATCGCGGCGGCGGGCGATGCGGCGGCGCCGAGCAGGGCCGCAGCGGCGAGCGCGACGAGGCGGGAGGGCGACACGGGAGCCTCCTGGGCAGCAGTCCTCCCGGTAGGTGGACGCCCCGGGACGCGGGTGGCAGGGCGAAGCGGAGACGCTCGGCAAAGAGGAAGCGCCGGGCTCGGAATATCTATTGGAACGATGGATCGGCGGTCGCGAGATTCGGGGGCGAGGGAGCGCCGCGCGCCCGCGGCTCGCCGCGTGATGGAAAGGACATCCGCCATGATCGACCCGCGCAAGACCGACGTCAGCAAGATCCTCGAGCAGCTCCTCGGCGGCCACGCGCGCACCGGGGTCGCCGGCGCGCTGGCCGGCGGCATGCTCGCGAGCAAGGCCGGCCGAAAGCTCGGCAAGAAGGCGCTGAAGCTCGGCGGGCTCGCCGCGGTGGGCGGCGTCGCGTGGCTCGCCTACGACCGCTACCGCCGCGGCGACGCCGGAGGCGCGCCGCTGCTCCAGCTCGTCGAGGGCGCACGCCGCGCCGGCTTCCTGCCGCCGCCCGCGGACGCGCAGGGCGCGCAGGAGCTCGGCCTCGTGCTGATCCGCGCGATGATCGCCGCCGCGCGCGCAGACGGGAAGCTCGACGGCCGCGAGAGCGATGCGATCCACCGCGAGATCGACGAGCTGGAGCTCGGCCCCGACGAGAAGGAGCTGCTGCACGCCGAGCTGTCGAAGCCGGTGGACGTCGATGCGCTCGTCGCGGCTGCCACCACTCCGGAGATCGCCGCGGACATCTATACCGCGTCGCTGCTCGCGATCGAGCTGGATACGCCCGCGGAGCGCGCGTGGCTCGCGATGCTGGCGGCTCGGCTGGGTCTGCCGGATGCGCTGCGCGACGAGATCGTGCGTCGCGTCGCGGACGGCGACGCGACGGCTGGCGACTCCGGCGCGAGCTAGTAGAGCATCGCCACGCTGGAGCGCGCCCACTCGAGCGCGCGCACGGCGCCGAGGACGCCCGGCGCGTGACTGGGGAAGAAGCCGAGGAAGAGCACCACCACGGCGCACACCGCGAGCACGAGCAGCTCGCCGGTCGCGGCGTGGCGGCGCGGCGTCTCCGTCGCGGCCTCGCTCATGTACATCTGCACCGGAAGGCGCAGGTAGTAGTAGAACGACACGACGCTGCCGAGCACGCCGATGATCGCGAGCACGGTCTGGCCGGAGGCGACGGCCGACTCGAAGACGAAGAACTTCGCGACGAAGCCGGCGGTGCCCGGAATGCCGGCCAGCGAGAGCGCGAAGAGGGTGAGCAGCGCGGCGAGGCCCGGGCGCTGGCGCGCGAGGCCCGCGAGGTCGTCCAGCGTGTCGCAGTCGCGGCCGCCCTGCGCGAGCGCCATCAGCACCGCGAACGCGCCGAGATTCGTGAACACGTAGACGAGCAGGTAGAAGAGCACCGCGCCGTAGCCTTCGACCGTGCCGGTCGCGAAGCCGATCAGCAGATAGCCGGCGTGCGCGATGCTCGAGTAGGCGAGCAGCCGCTTCAGGTTGGTCTGGATCACGGCCATCACGTTGCCGACCACGATGGTCAGCGCCGCCAGCACCCAAAAGAGATCGCTGAGGCTCGCCGTGACGGGCCCGAACGCCTGGGTCAGCAGCCGCAGCAGCGCGGCGAACGCCGCCACCTTCACCGTGATCGCCATGTAGGCGGTGACCGAGGTGGGCGCGCCCTCGTAGACGTCGGGCGCCCACTGGTGGAAGGGCGCGCTCGCGACCTTGAACGCGAAGCCGACGACGAGCAGCCCGAGGCCGACGATGCCGATCGGGTTGCCGGGCGGGAAGCCGGCGCGGATCGCGTCGAAGCCGAGCGAGCCGGTGACGCCGTACACGAGGGCGATGCCGTAGAGCAGGATCGCGCTCGCGAACGAGCCGACCAGGAAGTACTTGAACGCCGACTCGTTGCTGCGCAGGTTGCGGCGGTCGAAGCCGGCCATCACGTAGAGCGGGATGCTCATCAGCTCGAGCCCGAGGAAGAGCGCCATCAGGTCGGTCGCGCCGACGAGCAGGAACATGCCGGCGGTCGAGAGCAGCAGCAGCGCGTAGTACTCGCCGTGGTTGATGCCGACCTGCGGCAGGTACGAGATCGACGCGAAGCAGATCAGCAGCGACGCGATCCCGATCAGCGCGATCGAGTAGGCGGCGAAGCGGTCGAGCGACAGCATCGGGTTGGCCGGATCGAAGACGCGCGTCGTGCCGTCGGAGAAGGCGGCGCCCGCGCAGTAGACCGACAGCCCGAGGAAGCTGATCGAGAGCACCGAGAGCGCGGCGTTGATGAAGTGCTCGTTGGTGCGCCGGCGCGTCAGCCACACCTCGCCGAGCAGCACGAAGAGCGCGCCGAAGGCGGCGAAGGCGAGCGGCGCGATCGCGGCCATGTCGAGCTGCGGCGCGTTCATCGGACGGCGCCCTCGGCGAGCTCGACGCCGAGCGCCGAGACCGCGGCCTGCACCGGCGGCGCCGTCTGGAGCGCGGCGGCCTTGCGCGTCTCCATCTGGTGGAGCAGGTCGGAGACGGACGCGTCGAGCCGGCGCAGGAACGGGTTCGGGTTCACGCCGATCCAGAAGATCGGCACGACCACCGCGAGGATCACGAAGCGCTCGCGCCAGTCGAGGTCGATCAGCGCGCGGTTCTCCGGCTCCTCGACCGGCCCGAAGAACATGCGCCGGTACGCCCAGAGCAGATAGGCGGCCGCGAGCACCACGCCGAACGCCGCCGCCGTGCCGACCCACGGGTTCACCACGAACGCGCCCGCCAGGATCAGGAACTCGCCGACGAAGCCGTTGAGGCCCGGCAGCCCGATGCTCGACATCGCGACGATCCCGAACAGCAGCGCGAACACCGGCATCGGCTTCGCGATCCCGCCGAAGGCGGAGATCTGCCGCGTGTGGCGTCGCTCGTACACCATGCCGACCAGCAGGAAGAGCGCCCCCGTCGAGAGCCCGTGGTTCACCATCTGGAGGATCGAGCCCTCGAGGCCCTCCTCGTTGAGCGCGAAGATGCCGAGCATCACGAAGCCGAGGTGCGCGACGGACGAGTACGCGACCAGCTTCTTGATGTCGGTCTGCACCATCGCGACCAGCGCGCCGTACAGGATCCCGATCAGCGCGAGCGCGAAGATCAGCGGCGCCGCCTGCTCGGCTGCGATCGGGAAGAGCGGCAGCGCGAAGCGCACGAAGCCGTAGGTGCCCATCTTGAGGAGCACGCCCGCCAGGATCACGGAGCCGGAGGTCGGCGCCTCGACGTGCGCGTCGGGCAGCCAGGTGTGGAACGGCACCATCGGCACCTTGATGCCGAAGGCGAGCGCGAAAGCCGCGAACAGCCACGGCTGCGTCTTCCACCACACCGCCTGGCCCGCGAGCGGCACGGCCGTCTCGAGCAGGCCCGGCACGCCGCCGCCCGGCACGCGCACGAGGTCGAAGCTGACCGCGCCGAACTGCTCCTGGTGCAGCCCGTACAGCACGATCATCGCGATCAGCATCAGCAGCGAGCCGACCATCGTGAACAGGAAGAACTTCACCGCGGCGTAGACGCGCCGCTGGCCGCCCCAGATCCCGATGATGAAGTACATCGGGACCAGCATGACCTCCCAGAACACGTAGAACTGGAAGAGGTTCAGCGAGACGAACGCGCCGAGCATGCCCGTCTCGAGGAAGAGGTTCATGAACAGGAAGGTGCGCGCCTGCTTGCGCTGCTCGTTCCACGCGGCGAGCAGCACGAGCGGCATCAGGAAGGTGGTGAGCACCACCAGCAGCAGGCTCATGCCGTCGATGCCGACGAAGTAGTGGATGCCCCAGTTGGGGAGCCACGCCACGTGCTCGACGAACTGGTGCCCGGGCCGCGTCGCGTCGTAGCGGAACCAGAGCAGCAGCGAGAGCAGGAAGGTGAGCGTCGTGCTCGCGAGCGCGACGATCTTCCAGACGCGCTCGGGCAGGCCGCGCAGCAGCACGAGCAGCACGAGCCCCGTCGCGAGCGGCAGGAACGTCACGATCGTGAGCAGGCGGCCGTCGAGCAGGTCCATGTCCGCCGCCTCCTACCGCAGCATCCAGGCGACGATCACGAGCGTCCCGACGACCATCGTCACGAGGTAGCCCTGCGTGAGCCCCGACTGCGCGTACTTGAGCAGGTTGCCGGCGAACGCGCGCACGCCGAGCGCCGTGCCGTTGACCAGCGCGCCGTCGATGACGCCGGCGTCCACCACGCGGAACAGCACGCGGTCCGAGATCGCGACCAGCGGGCGCACGATCAGCGCGTCGTAGATCTCGTCGACGTAGTACTTGTTCTCGACGAGGCGGGAGAGCGCGCCGGTGGCGCTGCGGATCGCGGCGGGGACGCCGGGGCTCCAGACGTACATCCACGCGGCGACCAGCGTCCCGAGCGTCGCCGCGCCGATCGCGGCGCCGGCCAGCGCGTACTCGGTCGCGTGCGAGACGTGGTGCTCCGGCTGCGGCAGCACGCCGTGCAGCAGCTCGCCGAGCGCGTTGGGCAGGCCGATCTTCTCGCCCCAGATCGCGGGCAGCCCGAAGAAGCCGCCGACCGCGGACAGCACCGCCAGCACGACGAGCGGACCCAGCACCGTCCAGCCGGGCTCGTGGATGTGGCGCTGCGTCTCGGCGTCCGCGCGGCACTCGCCGAAGAAGGTCCGGAAGTGGAGCCGCCACATGTAGAAGGCCGTGATCGCGGCGGTCACGAGGCCGATCGCCCAGAGCGCCTGGTGGCCCGGGATCTGGTGCGCCGCGTACGCGGAGAGCAGCACCTCGTCCTTCGAGAAGAAGCCCGAGAAGGGCGGGAAGCCCGCGATCGCCAGCACCGCGACGAGGAACACCGCGTGCGTCACCGGCAGCCAGCGGCGCAGGCCGCCCATCCGGTCGGTGTCCTGCTCGTGGTGCATCGCGAGGATCACCGCGCCCGAGCCGAGGAAGAGCAGCGCCTTGAAGAAGGCGTGCGTGCCGACGTGGAAGATCGCCGCCGAGTACGCGCCGCAGCCCGCGGCCACGAACATGTACCCGAGCTGCGAGACGGTCGAGTACGCCAGCACCTTCTTGATGTCGGTCTGCGCGATCGCCATGGTCGCGGCGAAGAGCGCGGTCGCGCCGCCGGTCCAGGCGATCGTCGCGGCGGCGCCGGGTGCGGTCTCGTACAGGAACGAGAGCCGGCACACCATGTAGACGCCCGCCGTCACCATGGTCGCGGCGTGGATCAGCGCCGACACGGGCGTCGGGCCCGCCATCGCGTCGGGCAGCCACGTGTAGAGCGGGATCTGGGCGCTCTTGCCGCAGGCGCCGAGGAAGAAGCACAGGCCGATCAGCGTGGTCAGCTTCCACTCGGCGCCGCCGGGCAGCCAGGCCGGCACCGAGACCGTCTGCTCCGCGATGCGCGGCAGCACGGCGCGCAGCTCGGCGAAGTTCAGCGTCGCGGCGTCGCCCAGCGACCAGAGCAGCAGGAAGATGCCGACCAGGAAGCCGAAGTCGCCGATGCGGTTCACGACGAACGCCTTCATGCCGCAGTAGGCGTTCCAGCGGTCGCCGTACCAGAAGCCGATCAGGAGGTACGAGCAGAGTCCCACGCCCTCCCAGCCGAGGAAGAGCACGAGCAGGTTGTCGCCGAGGACGAGCAGCAGCATCGCGCACAAGAACAGGTTCAGGTACGCGAAGAAGCGCTGGAAGCCGCCGTCGTCGCGGTGGTCGTCGTCCATGTAGCCGATCGAGTAGACGTGGATCAGCGAGCCGACGCCCGTCACGACCAGGCACATCACCGCGGTCAGCGCGTCGAAGGAGAAGGCCAGGTCGGCCGACACGCGGCCCGAGCCGATCCAGTTGTAGACCGAGTCGACCAGCGCGCGCTGCTCGCCGGGCAGGCCGAGCAGCCGCGCGAAGGCCACGCACGTCACGGCGAAGGCGGCGATCGGCGCGCCGCACGAGATCGCGATCACGAGCGGCCTCGCCATCTCGCGGCGCAGCAGGCCGAGGCCGACGCCGTGCACCAGCGCGCCGAGCAGCGGCAGCAGCGGGATCCAGCGCAGCAGGTCGGTCGCCGTTCCGCTCTCTACCATTTGAGCAGGCTCACTTCCTCGACGTCCACCGACTCGCGGTTGCGGAACAGCGCGATCACGATGCCGAGCCCGACGGCCACCTCCGCGGCCGCCACCACGATCACCATCAGCACCATCACGTGGCCGTCGAGCGAAGCCCAGGCCCGCGCGAAGCCGAGGAACGCCACGTTGGCGGCGTTCAGCATCAGCTCGATCGACATCAGGATCACGACCAGGTTGCGGCGCGAGAGCGCGCCGACCGTGCCGATCGCGAACAAGATCGCGGAGAGCGCGATCACGTGCGCCAGGGGGACGGGCATCAATCCAGCCTCCGCTTGGCGAGCACCACCGCGCCGACGATCGCCGCCAGCAGCAGGAACGAGGTCACCTCGAACGGCAGCACGAAGTCGCGGTAGAGCGTGCGTCCGACCGCGGCGTAGGAGCCGAAGTCGGGCGGGATCTCCTGCACCGTCGGCAGCGCCTGCGGGACGAGCTGGAGGAACGCGCCGGCGACGCCGAGCGCGAGCACGACGCCCGCGCCCTTGGTGAGCAGCTGGCGCGAGGGCGCGAAGGTGTCGCGGCGCAGGTTCAGCAGCATCACGACGAACAGGAACACGACCACGATGGCGCCGGCGTAGACCAGGATCTGGAGCGCCGCGACGAGGTGCGCCTCGAGCGTCACGTAGACCACGGCCAGCGAGATCATCGTGACGACGAGGCTCATCGCGGCCGCGACCGTGTTGCGGACGTTCAGCACCATGGCGAGCGCCGAGACCACCGCCGCCGCGCCGAACAGGTAGAAGAAGACGGCGGGCGCGCTCACGACTTGGCTCCCTGGATCAGCAGGATCACGAGCCCGGTGACCAGGATGTTGGCCAGCGAGAGCGGCAGCATGACCTTCCAGCACAGGTCCATGACCTGGTCGTAGCGGGGGCGCGGCAGCGTCCAGCGGATCTGCATCTGGAGCCAGATCATCACGATCACCTTCACGAAGAAGGTGACCACGTGCAGCACCATGCAGAGCGCGGTCGCGACGCCGGCGCCGAAGACCGGCGTGATGCCGCCGATGATGTCGGCCTGCGAGAGCCACGGGATCGACCAGCCGCCGAGGAAGATCGCCGTCATCAGGGCCGCGATCACCACGACCTCGATGAACTCCGACATGTAGAAGAGGCCGAAGCGCATCCCCGAGTACTCGAGGAAGTAGCCGGCGATGATCTCCGACTCGCCCTCCGGCAGGTCGAAGGGCGCGCGCTTGTTCTCGGCCATCACGCAGGTGAGGAACATGATGAAGCCGAGCGGCTGGAGCAGGATGCCCCACGACGGCAGCGTCAGATGGCCGAGAAAGCCGAGGCTCTCGACGAGCCCGAAGTGCTCGAGGAAGCCGAAGATCCGAAAGGTCGAGTCCTGCGCGACGCCCATGTCGGTGAGGCGCAGCGTCTGGAAGACCATGAAGACGCCCACGACGGACAGGCCCATCGTGACCTCGTACGAGATCATCTGCGCCGACGCGCGCAGGCTGCCGAGCAGCGACCAGTTGTTGTTGCTCGCCCAGCCCGCGATCACGGTGCCGTAGGTCGCGATCGAGGCGATCGCGAAGACGTAGAGCAGCCCCCAGTCGAGGTCGGCGACCACCAGATTCACGGTGGTGTCGCCGAACTGGTAGATGCCGCCGTACGGGATCACCGCGAACGACGCGATCGCCGGCACCGCGGCGATGACCGGCGCGAGCATGTGCATCACGCGGTTGGCGCCGGCCGGGACCACGTCCTCCTTGGTGAGCAGCTTGATCACGTCGGCGAGCGGGTGCAGCAGGCCGAGCACCGTGATGCCGGCGATGTCGGCGCGATTGGCGCCGATGCGGTCCTGCATCACGGCGCTCTGCTTGCGCTCGATCCAGGTGATCACCGGCGCGAACGCGCCGACCGCGACCCCGATGATGAACAGCGTCTTCAGGACGACAGGCAGCAGGACTTCCAAGCTAGTCCCCCGCGCCCGCGAGCGGCGCGCCGTCCGGCGGCACGGAGTCGAGGTCCAGGCCCGCGAACGCCGGCACCGACTGCGCCAGCGCCTTCGAGACCGCGCGCACGTCGTAGGGGTCGTCGAAGCCGGGCAAGCCCAGCGCCTGCGCGATCTGCCAGAGCGCCTCGCCCTCCGAGAGCGCCTCGAAGGGCGGCTCGACGGCCGGCTGCACGCGCTGCACGCGCCCGGCGAAGTTGGTGAGCGTGCCCTCCTTCTCGGCGGCGTGGCGCACCGGCACCACCACGTGCGCGATCGACTCGAGCGGCGAGCGGTGCGTGTCGAGCAGCACCAGCGTGTCCACCCGCTCCAGCGCGTCGCGCGACTCCGCGTACGGCGCGGCGAGCACGTCGTGGCCCATCACGACGAGCGCCTCGACCGCGCCGCCGCGCGTGCGCGAGAGCAGGCCGGCGGCGTCCTCGAAGCCGAGCGCGCGCGCGCCGCTCGCGTTGGGCGCCTTCTCTTCCTTGATCAGCAGGTCGTCGCCGCGGCCGCGCACCACGGCGAAGCCCGCCTGCGTCGAGCCGATCGCGTCGAGGAAGCGGCGCGCGACGAAGAGGTCCTCGTTGGTCGCGTGCGGCGACACCAGCAGGCCGACCGCGCCGGCGCCCTTGGTGGCGACGACGTTGCGGATGCGCTCGGCGGCGGCCGCGATCGCCTCCTCCAGCGGCACCGCGACCGGAATGCCGTCGGCGTTCTGGAGCGCGGCGTGATCGATGCGGTCGTCGGCGCCGATCCGCTTGTACGAGAGGCGGCCGGGATCGCACAGCCAGGTCTGGTTCACCGCGTCGTTGCGCCGCGGCACGTAGCGGTAGACGCGGTTGTTCGCGACGCCGAGGTAGACGTTGCAGCCGTTCGCGCAGCCGGTGCACACGCCCGGCACGTCCTCGAGGAACCACACGCGGATCTTGAAGCGGAAGTCCTTGGTGGTGAGCGCGCCGACCGGACAGATGTCGGCGACGTTCATCGAGTAGTCGTTGGCGAGCGGCTGGCCCGGGAAGGTCTCGATCACCGAGCGGTCGCCGCGCGAGAACACCGACAGCTCGCCGGTGCCCGGCACCTCGCGGCAGAAGCGCACGCAGCGGCGGCACAGGATGCAGCGCTCCTGGTCGAACACGATCGTCGGCCCGAGGTCGACGCGCTTCTTCGCGGCCCGGCGCGGCTCCTGCGTGCGCGCGTGCTGCTGGCCGTACTCGAAGGCGTAGTCCTGCAGCTTGCACTCGCCCGCCTGGTCGCAGATCGGGCAGTCGAGCGGGTGGTTGAGGAGCAGCAGCTCCATCACGCCTTCGCGCGCACTCTGCACGCGCTCGCTCTGCGTGTGGATCTTCATCCCCTCCGCGACCGGCGTGTTGCACGCGATCTGGAGCTTCGGGACGCCCTCGACCTCCACCTGGCACAGCCGGCAGCTCCCGTCGATCGAGAGCTTCGGGTGCCAGCAGTAGTGCGGGATGTCGACGCCGTTCATCAGGACGCCGACGTCGTCCAGGGCCTGCAGGATGGTGCGGCCCTCCGCGACCTCGTACTCGACGCCGTCGACGCTGATCTTCATAGCTCGAAGCTCTGCGGGAAGGGGCACTTGCCGTGCTCGACGTGCGCCTCGAAGTCCTCGCGGAAGTGGCGCAGCAGGCCCTGCACCGGCCAGGCGGCGGCGTCGGCGAAGGCGCAGATCGTCTGGCCCTCCATCTTTCCGCACACGTCGAGCAGGATGTCGATGTCCTCGCGCGAGCCGGCGCCGCGCTCGATGCGCTGCACGATCTTGTGCAGCCAGCCGGTCCCCTCGCGGCACTGCGTGCACTGGCCGCACGACTCGTCGCGGAAGAAGTAGGTGACGACGCACGCGACGCGCACCATGCAGACGCTGTCGTCGATCACCATGACGCCGCCGGTGCCGAGCATCGTCTTGCGCTCGCGCAGGAACTCGTTCGCCATCGGCACGTCGAGCTGCGACACGGGCAGGATCGGCATCGACATGCCGCCCGGGATCACGCCTCGCACCTTGCGGCCGGGCAGCGGCCCGCCGGCGTGCTGGAAGACGATCTCGTCGAGGCGCGTGCCGAGCGGCAGCTCATAGAGGCCGGGACGCTGCACCAGGCCCGACACGCCGAAGATGGTGGTGCCCGGGCTCTTCTCGGTGCCGAAGCCTTTGAACCACGCGGGGCCGTTCTTCACGATGTGCGGCACGTGCGAGAAGGTCTCGACGTTGTTCACCGTGGTCGGCATGCCGAAGGCGCCGTACTGCGCGGGAAACGGCGGCTTCTTGCGCGGCTGGCCCTTCTTGCCCTCGAGCGACTCGAGCAGGCCCGTCTCCTCGCCGCAGATGTAGGCGCCGGCGCCGCGCGTCACGACCACGTCGTGCGCGAAGCCGGTGCCCATCACGTCCGACCCGAGCAGGCCCTCGGCGTAGCACTCGTCGATCGCGCGCTGGAGCACGTCGGCCGGCTGCGCGTACTCGCCGCGCACGTAGACGAAGGTCTTCGACGCGCCCGTCGCCCAGGCGCCGATCACGATGCCCTCGAGCATCTGGTGCGGCGCACGCTCGAGCAGCAGGCGGTCCTTGAACGAGCCGGGCTCGGACTCGTCCGCGTTGCAGACCAGGTACTTCGGCTTGTCGGCGGCCTTCGGCATGAACGACCACTTCATGCCGGTGCCGAAGCCCGCTCCGCCGCGGCCCTGGAGGCCCGCGTCCTTCACGAGGTTCACGACGTCGTCGGGCGACATCTGGGTGAGCGCCTTGCGCGCCGCCTCCCAGCCGCCGCGCGCGCGATAGCCCGCGAGCGTCGCGAAGGCGTCGTCGCCGGCGTGCTCGGTCAGGTAGCTGGTGACGAACGGGGCCTTCTGCACGGAGCTACTTCAGCTCGTCGAGCAGCCGCTTCGCGGTCTCGACGTCGAGGTTCTCGTGGTACTGCGCGCCGATGCGCAGCATGGGCGCCCAGGCGCAGGCGCCCAGGCACTCCTCGTGCCCGAGCGTGATGCGGCCGTCGGGCGTGGTCTCGCCCGACTCGATGCCGAGGTGCTGCTCGATCTCCTTCAGCAGGTCGCGCGCGCCGCGCAGCGAGCAGGGCAGGTTCGTGCAGACGTACACGTGGTGCCGGCCCTGCGGGCGGTCGTAGAACATGTTGTAGAAGGTGACGACCTCCATCACCTCGATCGGGTGGATCTCGAAGATCGCCGCCAGCTCCTGCGCCGTCTCCGGCGAGATCCAGCCGGTCTGCTTCTGCACGAGGTGCAGCGCCGGCAGCAGCGCGCCGCGCCGCTTCGGGTACTTCGCGATCTCGGCGTCGATCGCCGCGCGCGTCTCGGCGGAGATCACCATTCGAGCGCGCCCTTCATCCACACGTAGGCGAGGCCGCCGGCGAGCACGGCGACGAAGGTCAGCATCTCGACGAAGCCGAACCAGCCGAGCTCGGTGAAGAGCGCGCCCCACGGATACATGAACACCGCCTCGACGTCGAAGAGGATGAACAGCATTGCGACGATGTAGAACTTCACCGAGAAGCGCTGGTGCGGGGACACGATCGGCCGCTCGCCGCACTCGAACGGCTCGTCCTTCTCGGCGAACGAGCGGCGCGGGCCGACCAGCAGATGGATGCCGAGCAGCGCGCTCGCCAGCACCAACGCGACGGCGAGGATGACGACCGCGCCCGTGTACTCGGCGAGCATCTCTCCCCCCTCTGGACACGTCGCTGCCGACGTCCGTTCGATGGATCGCCGCTCGCAGCGGCGGCGCCGAGCTTCACCGCGAAGACCACCGCGAAGACCACCACGAAGGCCGCCGCGAAGGCCGCCGCGGAAGGCGCCGACGAAGTCCGCGCAGATTGGCCGGAAACGCGGGATTTCCAAGCGAAAAGCGGCGCGGAAGCTAGCCGCGGGGGTGGGGGGGTTCAAGACCGGACCGTGATAGAGTGCGCGCCATGGGCGTGCGCGCTGCAGTGCTCGGCGCGGGCAGCTTCGGAAGCTGCCTCTCCATCCTGTGCGCCGACCGCGGCCACGACGTCACGCTCTGGGCGCGCGACGCCGAGATGGTCGCTTCGATCGCGCGCGAGCGGCGCAACCCGCGCTTCCTCAAGGACATCGACTTCCCTGCGGCGATCCGCCCCACGACGGATCTCGGCGAGGCGCTCGCGGACGCGGAGATGGTGATCGTCGCGGTGCCGAGCCACGCGGTCCGCGACGTGATGAGCCGGGCCGGATCGCTGATGCCGTCCGAGGCGCTCCTCGTGCTCGCGGTGAAGGGCATCGAGGAAGGCACCGGCAAGACGATGGACGCGGTGCTCGCCGAGGTGCTGCCCGCCTGCTTCGAGCCGCGCATCACGGTGCTCTCGGGGCCGTCGTTCGCGAAGGAGGTCGCGCAGCACATGCCGACCGTCGTGACCGTCGCGTGCCGCGAAGAGGCCTACGCGATCGCCGTCCAGTCGCACCTCTCGTGTCCGTGGTTCCGCTGCTACTCGGAGACCGACGTGCTGGGCGTCGAGGTCGGCGGCGCGCTCAAGAATGTGATCGCGATCGCGGTCGGCGTCTCCGACGGGCTCGGGCTCGGCCTCAACGCGCGCGCCGCCACGATGACCCGCGGGCTCGCCGAGATCACCCGGCTCGGAGTCCGCATGGGCGCGAACCCGCTGACCTTTCTCGGCCTCTCGGGAATGGGCGACCTCGTTCTCACTTGCACCGGCGACCTCTCGCGCAACCGCCGCGTCGGCCTCGCGCTCGGCCAGGGCCGCAAGCTCCCCGAGATCCTCGAGGAGATCGGCGAGGTCGCCGAGGGCGTGCGCACGACCTACGCCGCCTGCGAGCTCGCGGGCAAGCTCGGCGTCGAGCTCCCGATCGCGCAGGGCGTGAAGCTGCTGCTCGACGGCGCGGTCGACCCGCGCGACGGCGCGCGCTTGCTGCTCACGCGGCAGCTCCGCGGCGAGCGCGATTGGAACTACCCCGCGAAATGACCTCGTGGGTCGCCGCTCGCCTGCGGCTGCGGGGGTGCATCGCGCTTGCATGCACGACCGCGAGCCTTGTGGGGTCGCCGCTCGCCTTCGGCTCGCTACGCGGGAAACGGGCTTCGCGCCGCTAGGGGAAGTGGCGATTCATTAGCGGAGGGCGGATATCCCCCGCGGGCTGCTGACTCGTGGGGCGGGGAATGTCACTCTGCGGCCGTGCTCGAGTGGGTGGAGGGATCTCCTCGATGAGGCATCGACGGCACGCGCGCGCGATCGCGGCGGCGGGGCTCGCGTGGGCGGCGTTCACGGCGACCGGTTGCATGACCAAGACGATCCGCACGCCGGTCTTCGAGGAGAACTTCGTCGAGGTGTACCTGCGACACCAGGAGCGCATGGGCAGCGCCGTCGACGCCGGCTTCTCGCACCCGGTCACCGTCGCGCCGGTGCGCATCACCAACATGCTCGCGCGCATCGAGGTGCGGAAGGAAGGCGACAAGGAGCGCCAGCCCGCGATCCCGACCAACCATCTGTACCCGGTCGGCGAAGGCATCTCGCGCGCGCTCGCCAAGGCCGACCCGACCCAGGAAGTCGTGGTGATGGCCAAGGAGCGCAAGCGCAGCATGGGCATCTTCACGCAGGACTTCCTGACGAGCCTGCTCGTGTGGGCGCAGGACGACAAGCTCTACATCAAGATCGGCCAGCTCGACTCGCCGCTCTCGAAGAACCCCAACGACAGGATCCCGGAGCCGAAGCGCGACGAGATCGTCGGCAAGAGCCGCGTCGTGCCGAGCGAGGGCATCAACGCGGAGAACGTGCAGCTCGTCAGCGCCAACTGGCGCGACCCGCTCTTCAAGGACTCGGGCGTGATCTCCGTGCGCGCCGGCGGCAAGGTCGTACGCCGGACGGTGTTGATGGACAGCGGCGAGGAGTCCTCGATCCCCGCCGCGCCGCAGACGGGCGCGCCCGTCCCGCCCGAAGGCCTCTCGCCCGAAGCGCTGCGCGCGCTCGCCGACCTCGAGGACGAGCGCCGCCGCGGGCAAGTCACCGAAGCCGACTACCAGTCGAAGCGACGGCAGATCCTCGCGGGCGAGACGCCGGCCGCGAGCCCGTAGCGCGCGCCTTCCACGGCGCCGCGTGCGCGTCGCCTTCCGCCGCGCTGCGCATCGCGTTGGCGCGCGCTCAGCCCCGATTTGCGAATGGCGCGATGACGGCGCTTCCGTAACCTACCGGGTCCCCCGGGTACCTACCTAGGGCTCGGGCGACGCCTCGAGAGCTGCGCGCTCTCGCCTAGCCCGAAGTGCCCCGTGGATCGCCGAACGGTCCACCATCGCCCGAGGTGCCCGGATGCTGATTCTCGTCGAGATCCTCGCGGTCGCGCTGGTCGCGCTCGCGGTGTCCCGCCTCGCGCCCGAGCCGTGGCGCGGCCGCCTGCTGAACGTGCTGAAGGCGTGGGTGACGGTGCGCGCCTTCTGGCTGCTGCTCGATCACCAGGTGAAGATGGAGCCCGACCAGATCGAGGCGCTCCACCTGACGGGCAAGGTGCCCGAGGGCACCACGCACATCGCGGCCTGGCGGCTCATCTGGGCGCAGATCGGGCTCATCGAGGCGAGGACGTTCTGGACCTTCGTGCTGCTCTCCGCAGCCGTGAAGTTCGTCGGCATCCTGTCCTCGATGTACCGCTGGCAGGTGCTGCTGCGCGGCCAGCGCATCGAGCTGCCGTTCCGCCACATCTTCGGCTCGTTCCTGATCGGGCGCTTCATCGGCACGTTCCTGCCGAGCACCGCGGGCCTCGACGGCTACAAGCTCTACGACGCCGCGCGCTTCAGCGGCAAGACGGTCGAGGTGACGGCGACCACCGCGCTCGAGAAGGTGCTCGGCGTCTTCGGCATCTTCCTCTCGTTCCTGGTCGCGCTGCCGTTCGGCATCAAGATCTTCGGCGAGAACGGGCCGATGGTCGCCGCGATCACCGTGCCGCTCTCGCTCGGGCTGATCGGCGCGCTGCTCGTCGTGCTCTGGTTCCCGGGCCTCGTGCAGTGGCTGCTGACGCACCTGCCGATCCCCGGCCGGGCGCGCCTCGAAGGCGTCGTGCTGCGCATCTCGAATGCGGCGGCCGCGTACCGCGACAAGAAGACGCTGGTGCTGCTCGCGCTCGGGCTCTCGTTCGTCGTGCACTTCACGACCGCGGCGATGTACTACTTCACCGCGCTCGCGATCGGCGCGCAGAACGCCGAGTTCTGGCCGATCGCGTTCGGCTCCTCGATCCAGATCTTCGCGACGGTCGTGTCGCCGTTCACGATCGCGGGCGCCGGCATCCGCGAGGCGGCGCAGTACGTGCTGCTCTCGAACCAGATCGGCGCGGCCGCGGCGATCGTGTCGGCGGCGCTCGGCTTCTGGGCCGCGGAGGCGCTGACGCTGCTCGGCGGCGTCTTCTGGTGGATCCGCCCGTCCCACTACCGGCCGGCGTGGTGCCGCGTGAACGGACGGCAGGTCGACTACGACGAGGCCGCGCGCGCGGCCGTCGCGCTCGAGACCGAGGACGACCGGCGCCGCCACGCCGCGCGGCCGGCCGCCGACGTCCCGAGCTTCGCGACGCGCGTGCGCATCGCGGCGAGCGCCGGCTTCGGCGCGGGCGCCCTCGCGGGCTTGCTGATCGGCGTCGTCGAGGCGTTCGTGATCGCGCAGGAAGGGCTCGGCTCCGACTCCCAGGTGCTCTGGTACGGACCGCTCGTGTACGCGGCGCTGCTCGGTCTCGCCGGTCTCGCGGGCGGCGTCGCGCTCTCGGTGCTGCCGATGGAGCGGCGCGAGATCCGCGGCTGGGTCGCGAGCCTCGCGTGGATCGCGCTCGGCGTCGGGCCCGCGCTGCTGATCGCGCTCTTCCGCATCCGCCGTGACGTCTTCCACGAGCAGATGCCGCCGCTGCCCGTGCTCGCCGCCGTGCTCGGCGTCGCGGGCCTGCTCGTGCTCTTCTTCTTCCTGCTCGGCCCGCGCGTCTTCTCGGGCCGCGTCGGGCGCGTGGCGGGCGCGCTGCCCGCGCTCGTCGCGATGGCGCTCGTCGCGGGCGGCGGCGCGCTCGTCGGCCGCGCGCTCTACCCGTCCGCTCCGCCGCCGCCAGCGCCGCCGGTCGCGCCCGCCGCGCTCGCGGACAAGCCGAACCTGCTGCTGATCGTGATCGACACGCTGCGCGCGGACGTGCTGTCGTGCTACGGCGGGCCGATCGAGGCCAAGGCGATCTGCGGCGTCGCGGAGGACGGCGGCACCGTCTTCACCGGCTTCTCGCACGCGTCGTGGACGAAGCCGTCGTTCGCGTCGCTGCTGACGTCGACCTTGCCGTCGACGCACAACACGATGGCCAAGACCGCGACGCTGCCGCAGGACCTCGAGCTGGTCAGCGAGGCGCTCCAGAAGCACGGCTACGCGACGGGCGGCATCGTCGCGAACATCAACCTCGCGCCGAGCTTCGGCTTCGAGCAGGGCTACGACGAGTACCACTACCTCTCGCCCGACTACCTGTTCGGCGCGGAGGAGTCGTCGTCGAAGCTCATCTTCTACCAGATCGGCCGCAAGGTGGCGCTCAAGGTGAAGCCCGGGCACCGCGTCTCGGACTACTACCAGAACGCGGAGACCGTGACGGGCGTCGCGAGCGACTGGCTGACGCGCCACAAGGACTCGCGCTTCTTCCTGCTGCTCCACTACATGGACCCGCACGACCCGTACTTCGCGCACCCGTACCGCGGCGAGGCGATCGCGCGCGTCGAGGCGGAGAACCCGGATCCCGCGCTCGCGGGCCGCATGCGCGAGCTCTACGACGAAGAGGTCCGCTACACCGACGAGTGGATCGCCGAGCTCGAGGCGCACCTGCGCTCGCTCGGGCTGTGGGACGACACGATGATCGTGATCACCGCCGACCACGGCGAGGAGTTCTTCGAGCACGGCGGCTGGTGGCACGGCAAGACGCTCTACGAGGAGCAGATCGCGGTGCCGATGCTGGTCAAGTGGCCGAAGGGCCGCGTCGAGGCGCCCGCGCGCGTCGACGACCACCCGGTCCGCCACAAGGACGTGGCGCCCACCCTGCTCGCGCTGGCGGGCGCGCCGGTGCCGCCCGGCATGCAGGGCAAGGACCTCGCCGTGCCGTACGAGCAGCGCAGCGAGACCGAGCGCCTGCACTACGCCGAAGAGGACCACGAGGGCAACGTGCTGCGCGCGATCCGCACCAAGGACTGGAAGCTGATCGAGGCGAACGCGGGCAACCCGCGCGGGCTGCCCGAGACGGAGCTGTTCGAGATCCTCGCGGACCCGCACGAGAAGCAGAACGTCGCGCACGCCCGGCCGGAGAAGACCGCCGAGCTGCGCATCCACGCCGAGGCGCAGCGCCAGGTCGCCGCCAGCCAGGCCGTCGAGGGCGGCGCGCAGGCCAAGCTCTCGAAGGAAGAGTGCGAGAAGCTGCGCGTGCTCGGTTACGTGCAGGACTGCGGGGGCTGAGCGTCACCCGAGGCGCGGCGGCACGCGCCAGCGCACCAGCGCGAGCAGCGCGAGGAAGAGCAGCGTCAGCGCGGCGAACGGAACCAGCACGTCCTCGATGCCGGCGCCGCGCAGCACGAGCCGGCGCAGCCCGATCTGGTACCAGCGCAGCGGCAGCACGCCGCCGAGCTGGCGGATGCCGTCGGGCATGAGCTGGTAGGGGAACATCACGCCCGAGAGCACGAAGGACGGCAGGATCACGAACACGGTGAGGAACACCGCCTGCGCGCTGGTGCGCACCAGCGCCGAGACCAGCACGCCCACCGAGAGCGACGCGAGCACGAAGGGCAGCGTCAGCGCGCCGAGCGCGAGCCAGCTCCCGCGCGGCCAGATGCCGAAGCCGAGGCCCGACACGACGATCGCGAAGGTCAGCACGTAGTAGCTGATCGCGACGAACGGCAGCAGCTTGCCGAGCACGATCTCGAGCGGCGTCGTCGGCAGCGCGAGCGTCGCCTCGTAGGTGCCGCTCTCGCGCTCGCCGACGAGCCCGAGGCTCGACGCCGAGAAACACAGATTGGTGAGCAGCATGCCGGCGAGCGCCGAGAGGAAGAAGTCGCGGTCGCGCAGCGCCGCGTTGAACCAGAAGCGCGGGCGCGCGGCGAGCGGGCCGTCGGCCGGCGCGAGCGCGGGCCGGTCGGCGCGCCGCGCGGGCACGCTGCGCCCGGTCGGGT
>QEVM01000304.1 GCA_003576805.1 Pseudomonadota bacterium
CCGGCGTCGCGGCGTCGCTGCTGCCGGCGCGCGCCGGCGCCGCGCGCGCGGCGATCGCGCTCGCGCTGCTGCTCGTCGGCGCGCTGCTGGTCGCGCGCGGCCCCGCGCCGCCGGGCGCGGACGTGACGGCGCCCGTTTCCCCCGACCGCAGCGCGCTCGCCGATCCGGCGTCGCCGCGCCCGAACCTCGTGCTCGTCACGATCGACACGCTGCGCGCGGATCACCTGACTGCGTATGGCTACGCGCGTGACACGGCGCCGCAGCTCGCGGCGCTCGCGCAGCGCGGCGTCGTCTTCGAGCGCGCGATCTCGGCGGCGCCCGCGACGCTGCTCGCCACTGCGTCGCTGATGACGGGCCTGTGGCCGTGGTCGCACGCGGACCGCGGCGTCGCGCCGCCGCCGGGCGCGCCGTACCTGCGGCGCGGCTTCGCGACGCTCGCCGAGCGGCTCGCCGACGCGGGCTACGACACGGCCGCCTTCGTCGCGAATCCTGCGCTGCGCGCCGGCGAAGGCTTCGCGCAGGGCTTCGCGCACTGGGACGAGACGGCGGCGATGACGGAGACCGGCGCGATCGACGCACTGCTGCCGCGCGCGCTCGCCTGGATCGAGACGGCGCGCGAGCCCTTCTTCCTCTGGGTGCACGCGATGGATCCGCACCATCCCTACGCCGCGCCCGCGCTCGCGCCGTGGGAGGACCCCGCCGACGCGCGCGCCGCGGCGATCCGCGCCGAGTGGGCGGCGTTGCCGGTCGCGCAGCAGACCGCGCGCATGAAGGACGTCGAGCGCGCGCGCGATCTCGACGCCGCGACGCGCGCGGTGCTCGTCGACCGCTACGACGCCGAGATCCGCCACGCCGACGCCGGCGTCGCGACGCTGCTCGCTGCGCTCGCCGCGCGCGGCGCGAGCGAAGCGAACGCGTGGATCGTGGTGACCGCCGATCACGGCGAGGAGTTCCTCGATCACGGCCGGCTGCTGCACGGACACACGCTCTTCGACGAGCTGCTGCACGTGCCGCTGCTCGTGCTCGGCCCCGGCGTGCCGGCCGGCGTGCGGGTGGCGTCGCAGGTGCCCGTGATCGACGTCGCCGCGACGCTGCTCGAGGCCGCCGGCCTCGGCGATCCCGCGCTCGACGCGCGCTCGCTCGCGCCGCACTGGAGCGCGGGCGGCGCGGCGTCGCGTCCGGCCGTCGCGTCGCGCGACGGCAAGTACGTCGCGTTCCACGAAGGCGGCTGGAAGCTCGTGCTCGCACAGGCGCCGTATCCGGCGCAGACGCCGCGCGCGGGCGGCGTCGCGGGCTTCCGCTGGATGGCGCGCGCCGCCTTCGACACGACGCACCGGCCGAAGGTCGGCTTCTGGCCGATCGCGCACGAGCCGCGCGATCCCGCCGTCGCGTCCGGCGCGCACCGCACGGCGCGCCGCGCGCGCGACGCGCTCGAGGCGTTGCGCCGCGCCGCGCCGCCGCGGGCCGTCGCGTTCGATCCGCCGCTCGCGCCGGACGCCGCCGCCGTCGAGCAGCTGCGTGCGCTCGGCTATGCACGCTGACGCGCACGCGCGCTGCGGCGTCCTGTCGCACGCGACCCGAGCCGCTATGCTCGCCCGAGCCCGGGGGTGACCATGTCCGGCAACCGTTTCCTCGACTACATGCGGCAGGGCGACGAGACCTTCCTCACCACGAAGGTCGACGCCGTCATGAACTGGGGCCGCAAGTACTCGATGTTCCTGTACCCGTTCGTGACCGCGTGCTGCGGCATGGAGTTCATGTCCGTCGCCGGGCCGCGCTACGACATCGACCGCTTCGGCTGCGCGCTGCCGCGCTTCTCGCCGCGCCAGTCGGACCTGCTGATGGTCGTCGGCACGATCTCGCACCGGCAGGCGCCCGTGCTCAAGAAGGTTTACGACCAGATGGCGGAGCCGAAATGGGTGGTCGCGTTCGGCGCGTGCACCTGCTCGGGCGGCCCGTACAACAACTACGCCACGGTGCAGGGCATCGACACGCTGATCCCGGTGGACATCTACATCCCGGGCTGCCCGCCGCGGCCCGAGGCCGTGCTCGACGGCCTGATGAAGCTGCAGGAGCGCGTCCAGGCGGAGCGCGTGCCGGCCGACGGGCGACATCGCGAGATGAACGAGCTGCGCCTCCCGGTGGTGCGCAAGCCGGTCGCCTGACGGTCAAGCGCGGGCGCGCCGGGTCCGATCCAGGGACGATTCGAGGAGGACGCCGCGGTACGAGCCGGTTGTGCACCCGGCCCGCGCGGCGCTCGGGAGGCGCGGTGGCCACGGGGAACGCGAACGGCAGCGGCGGTCGCTACGACCTGGCGGTGGTCGGCGCGGGACCCGGCGGATACGTGGCTGCGATCCGCGCGGCGCAGCTCGGCATGCGCGTCGGCGTGATCGAGGAGGACCGCCCCGGCGGCGTGTGCCTCAACTGGGGCTGCATTCCCTCCAAGGCGCTGCTCACCGGCGCCGAGCTCGTCGATCAGCTCCGCAACCACGGCGACACCTTCGGCGTCGCGGCCGGCGAGCTCCGGCTCGACTACGGCAAGGTGATCGACCACAGCCGCAAGGCCGCCGACCGGCTCTGCAAGGGCGTCGAGTCGCTGCTCAAGAAGAACCGCATCGCGCTGCTGCGCGGGCGCGGCCGGCTCGCGTCGCCGACGAGTGTCGCCGTGAGCGGCGCCGACGAAGGCCTCGTCGAGGCGTCGAACGTGTTGCTCGCGACCGGCTCGACGGAGTGGGTGCCGCCGGGCGTCGCGGTCGACGGCGAGCGCGTGCTGACGTCGCGCGAGGCGCTCGCCTCGAAGCGCATGCCCGATCGCATCGTGATCATCGGGGCGGGCGCGGTCGGCCTCGAGTTCGCGTACGTCTATGCGATGTACGGCGCGAAGGTCACGGTCGTCGAGATGGCGCCGCAGGCGCTGCCCGGCACCGATCCCGAGGTCGCGCAGGTCGTCGAGCGCGAGTTCCGCCGCAAGAAGATCGAGATCCGCACCGGCACGCGCTTCGAGGAGCTGAAGGTCGAGCCGTCGGGCGTGCGCGTCGTCGTGCGCAAGGGCGACGCCAGCGACGCGCTCGAGGCCGATCAGGTGCTCGTCGCGATCGGCCGGCGGCCGCTCTCGGCCGACCTGGGCCTCGAGGCGGCCGGCGTCGCGACCGACGCGAAGGGTTTCGTGCCGGTCGACGCGCGCTTCGCGACGAACGTCGCGACGGTGCGCGCGATCGGCGACCTCGCCGGCGCACCGCTGCTCGCGCACAAGGCGAGCGAGGAGGGCGTCGCCGCGGTCGAGTTCCTCGCCGGCGTGAAGCGCCCCGACCTCGACCACGCCAAGATCCCCGCGTGCATCTACTGCCAGCCGCAGGTCGCGTGGATCGGCTACACCGAGGCGCAGGCGAAGGAGCGCTTCGGCGAGGTGAAGGTCGGGCGCTTCCCGTTCACCGCATCGGGCAAGGCGGTCGCGTCGGGCCACACGGCCGGCTTCGCCAAGATCATCGCCGAGCCGCGCTTCGGCGAGATCGTCGGCGCGCACGTCGTCGGCCACGGCGCGACGGAGCTGATCGCCGAGCTGTCGCTCGCGATGACGCTCGAGGCGACCACGACCGAGATCGCCGGCACGTGTCACGCGCACCCGACGCTCTCCGAGGCGATCCTCGAGTCCGCACTCGCCGCCGAAGGCCGCGGCATCAACTTCTGAGAGGGATCCGCATGTCGATCACGGTGGAGCTTCCGTCGCTCGGCGAGAGCGTGGTCGAGGGCACGATCACGAAGTGGCTGGTGAAGGAGGGCGATCGCGTCGAGCGCGACCAGCCGCTCGTCGAGGTGACCACCGACAAGGTGGACGCGGAGATCCCGTCGCCGGAGGCCGGCGTCGTCGAACGCATCCTGGTGCAGGAGGGCGAGACGGTCGCCGTCGGCGCGTCGCTCGTCACGATCGAGCCGGGCGCGGCCGCTGCGGCCGCCCCCAAGGCGAAGCCCGCCAAGGCGGCCGAGGCGAAGCCCGCGAAGACCGCCAAGGAATCCGCGCCGGCGCCCGCTGCAGCGCCCGCGGCCGCGCCTGCGACGGCAGCGCCGCGCGCGACGCCGGTGGCGCAGCGCGCTGCCGCCGACGCGGGCGTCGACCTGCGCGGCGT
>QEVM01000305.1 GCA_003576805.1 Pseudomonadota bacterium
CCTGAACACTCGACCCCGAAAGCGGTATGGCTACCAAACCCCGGAGGAGCGCTTTGATGCGGCCTAGGAATCGTTGCGGTTCAAATGTGAAGCTAAGGTCGCTGCGTGCGACGATCGCCCGCCGCTCTACTCGTTCTCGTGTCGCTCGCCTCGGCGGGCTGCGAGCGCGCGTCGAACGCCGAGCTGGGGCGCGTGCAGTTCGAGCGCTACTGCGAGAGCTGCCACGCGATCGACGGAAGCTCGCGCGGCGGCGCGCCGGATCTCCGGCGACTCGCACGGAAGTACGGCACGCCCCTGCCGCACGACGAGATCGCGGCCTGGATCGACGGCCGCCGGGGCAGCGAGGCGCACGGCACCCGCGACATGCCCGTGTGGGGAGACGAGCTGTACGAGACCTTCCCGGCGAACGAGAGCACCGAGACCGTGCGCACGGGCACGATCCACGTCCTCGTCGAGTACCTCGACTCGATTCAACGCACGGACTGAGTACGCGCTCAGCCGTCCAGTGCGCCGGCGAGCTGGCGCGCGACCTGCGCCATGCGCACGACCTCGCCCCGGCCCAGGCCGGGCGGGCGGCCGCCGACGCCGCGGATGGGCGTCAGGTCCACGTGCTGCGCCTGCGCGCGCAGCGCGCCGACGGTCGCCCGCTCGCGCGGGAGCGCCGCGAACGGGTCGTACTGGAAGACGCGCATCGCGTTGCGATGGGTCATGCGGTCGACGTCCTCGCGCGGCACGTGCGCGAGCAGCTTCCACAGCCGTTCGGGCGCCTCGGGCCAGGTCGAATCGGAGTGCGGGTAGTCGCACTCCCAGGTGATCCTCTCGACGCCGACCTTGTGTCGCAGCTCGACGCCGACGGGATCCTCGAAGAAGCACGACACGATCTGGCGTCGGAACACCTGGCTCGGCAGCAGCTCGCCGAACTCCTGGCCGGTCCAGCGGTGGTGGTGCTCGTAGACGTAGTCGGCGCGGTCGAGGAAGTACGGCACCCAGCCGATGCCGCCCTCGCTGAGCACGAAGGTGAGCGTCGGCCAGCGGCGCAGGCACTGCGAGAAGAGCAGATCGGCGGCGCAGGTCGCGATCGTCATCGGCGTCGCGAGGATCGAGCTGTCGATCGGCGTGTCCATCGACGGCGTCGGGATCCCGGCGCCGGTGCCGATGTGGATGCAGACCGCCGTGCCCTCGTCCACGCAGGCGCGCCAGATCGGGTCCCAGAACGCGTCGTCGTGATAGCTCGGGAGCTGCAGGCCCACGGGATTCTCGCTCAGCGAGATCGCGTGACAGCCCTTCTTCGCGAGGCGCCGCACCTCCTCGGCCGCGAGCTTCGGGTCCCACATCGGGATCATGCCGAGCGGCAGGAAGCGGCCGGGGTACGCGCCGCACCAGTGGTCGACGTGCCAGTCGTTGTAGGCGCGCGACACCGCGGCCGCGAGCGCCTTGTCCTCGGCGAGGCACCAGAGCTTGCCGCACAGGCCGGGGAACGAGCTGAAGCACATCGAGCCGAGCTGGCCGTTGACGTTCATGTCGTCGATGCGCGCGTGGACGTCCCAGCAGCCTTTGCGCATCTGGCGGTAGGAGGTCGGCTCCATGCCGTACTCCTCGGGCGCGCGGCCGGCGACGGCGTTCAAGCCGATGTTCGGCAGCACGCGGCCCTCGAAGACCCACACGTCGTCGCCGCGCCTGTTCTGGACGACGCGCGGCGCGCGCGCCTTGTACCGGACGGGCAGCGTCTGCTCGAACACGTCGGGCGGCTCGACGACGTGGTCGTCGACGCTCACCAGGATCATCTCGTCCATCGTCATCGCGCGCATGCGGTGCCCTCGCGAGCCGGGACTCGGCCCCGCCCGGCCGTCGCTGACGTTCCGTCACCCTAGCTCAGGGCCCTGCGCACGCGGCTATGCTGGGTCGGGGAGGATCGCCGCATGCCGCCGTTCGCGAGCCGACTCGCCAGCAAGCTCCGCATCCCGACTCCGGAGGAGGCCCTGCCCGGCCGCGCGCAGCCGCTGCCGGTGCCGCCCGCGCACTTCGTGAACGGACACGCGCTCACGCCGCCGTGGCCCGACGGTCTCGAGCAGGCGGTCTTCGGCATGGGCTGCTTCTGGGGCGCCGAGCGCAAGTTCTGGGAGGCGCCCGGCGTCTGGACGACCGCGGTCGGCTACGCGGGCGGCTCGACGCCGAACCCGACGTACGAGGAGGTGTGCAGCGGGCGCACCGGACACGCCGAGGTGGTGCTCGTCGTGTTCGATCCGCGGCAGGCGAGCTACGACGCGATGCTGCGCATCTTCTGGGAGAACCACGATCCGACGCAGGGCATGCGCCAGGGCAACGACGTCGGAACGCAGTACCGCTCGGCGATCTACGCGTACGGAGCCGCGCAGCTCGCCGCGGCGCACGCCTCGCGCGAGCGCTTCCAGAAGGAGCTCGAGCGCGCCGGCCACGGCGCGATCACGACCGAGATCCGCGAAGCCCCGCCCTGGTACTACGCCGAGGACTACCACCAGCAGTACCTCGCCAAGAACCCGGGCGGCTACTGCGGTCTCGGCGGCACCGGCGTCGCCTGTCCGAGCGGCGCCCTCGTCTGACGCCGCGCGTCTCGTATCATCCGCGCGCCTCGAATCCACTCTCACAGCACGATCCAACACGATCCGACAGCGGGGACCCGAACGCCCATGATCGTCCGCGACACGTTGTACATCGGCGGGAATCACGAGAAGCCGGCCACCGGCGCGACCTTCGACGTCGTGTCGCCCTTCACCGAGGAGGTGATCGCGCGCGTGCCGGAGGCGTCCAAGGCGGACGTCGACCGCGCGGTCGCCGCGGCGCGCCAGGCTTTCGACGCGGGGCCGTGGCCGCGCACGTCGCCGGCCGAGCGCGCCGACGTGCTCGACCGCCTGCTCGCCGCGCTCCAGAAGCGCGCCGCCGAGATCGCCTCGACGATCACCGCCGAGATGGGCTGCCCGATGGGCTTCTCGCACGCGGGCCAGGTGTTCGCGACCCACATGGTGCTCGACTACTACGCGAAGCTCGCGCGCAGCTTCCCGTTCGAGGAGAAGCGCGACGCGATGATCGGCTCGGCGCTGGTGCGCCAGGAGCCGGTCGGCGTCGCCGCGGCGATCGTGCCGTGGAACGTCCCGCTCTTCACCACCGTGCTGAAGCTCGCGCCGGCGCTGGCCGCGGGCTGCACGATCGTGGTGAAGCCGTCGCCCGAGACGCCGCTCGACGCCTACCTGCTCGCCGACGCGCTCGACGAGGCGGGCGTGCCGGCCGGCGTCGTCAGCATCGTCGCCGCGGGCCGCGAGGTGGGCGAGCACCTCGTGACGCATCCGGGTGTCGACAAGGTGGCCTTCACCGGCAGCACCGCCGCGGGCCGCCGGATTGCGGCGCTGTGCGGCGAGCGGCTGCGGCGCGTGACGCTCGAGCTCGGCGGCAAGTCCGCCGCGATCGTGCTCGACGACGCCGACCTCGACGCCGTGATCCCGCAGATCGTCGGCGCGGGCACGATGAACAACGGCCAGGCCTGCGTCGCGCAGACGCGCATCCTGCTGCCGCGCGCGCGCTACCGCGAGGGCGTGGACGCGCTCGCCGCGGCGGTCGCGAAGCTGCGCGTCGGCGATCCCGCCGAGATGACGACCGAGATCGGCCCGCTCGTCGCCGCCCGCCAGCGCGACCGCGTGCTCGGCTACGTCGACAAGGGCCGCAGCGAGGGCGCGCGCTGCGTCGTCGGCGGCGGCCGGCCCGCGGCGTTCGCGAAGGGCTGGTTCGTCGAGCCGACGCTGTTCGCCGACGTCGACAACCGCATGGCGATCGCGCAGGAGGAGATCTTCGGCCCGGTGCTGTGCGCGATCCCGTACGACGGCGAGGCCGACGCGCTGCGCATCGCGAACGACTCCGAGTACGGCCTCTCGGGCTCCGTCTGGACGGGCGATCCGGCGCGCGGGCTCGACGTCGCGCGGCGCGTCCGCACCGGCACCTACAACGTCAACTACTTCATGATGGCGATGTCCGGCCCCTTCGGCGGCTTCAAGGCCTCGGGCCTCGGCCGCGAGCTCGGCCCCGAAGGCCTGCGCGCGTACCTCGAGCCGAAGACGATCTGCTTCGCGCCGGG
>QEVM01000306.1 GCA_003576805.1 Pseudomonadota bacterium
CGGGCGAGGAGCGCGCCGCCGCGGCGCGGATCGCCGAGGTGCGCGCGCGCCACGCGGCGCGCATCGAGCGCTACGCGTTGGGCCAGCTGCTCGCGCACGAGCAGCACGCCGCCGTGCGCGCGCGCGCGTCGGCGCTCGGCCTGCACCTGCTCGCCGACCTCCAGATCGGCGCCTCCGACCGCGACCTCTGGGCGTGGCCGCACGCGTTCCTCGCCGGCTACCGGCTCGGCGCGCCGCCGAGCCGCACGAATCCGGAAGGGCAGCCCTGGGGCTATCCGCTGCTCGACCCCGCCGATCGCGCCGGCGCGCGCGGCGACACGTCCGGACGTCGGCTCTTCGCCGCGCGCCTCGCGAAGCTGTGGGACGAGTTCGACGGCCTGCGCGTCGACCACCCGCACGGGCTCGTCGATCCCTGGGTCTACCGCGCCGACGATCCCGATGCGCTGCACGCCGTGCAGCACGGCGCGCGCCTGTTCGGGTCGCCGGCGTGTCCGGAGCATCCCGCGCTCGCGGAGCTCGCGATCGCGCGCCCCGGCGATCTCAATCCCGATCCCGCCACGGTGCGCTGGGCCGAAGACTGGGTGGTGCGGCTCGACGACGAGCAGGTGGCCCGTTACGCGGCGCGCGTGGATCTCCTCGTCGCGACGGCGCGCGCGCGCGGCCGCGCCACGGACGACGTCGCGTGCGAGGTGCTGAGCACGCTGCCGTATCCGCTGGCGCGCGTGCTCGAACGGCACGGGCTCGGCCGCTTCCGCGTCACGCAGAAGGCCGACCTCGCGAACCCGCGCGACGTCTACCGCAGCGAGAACGCGCGCCCCGAGGACTGGATCATGGTCGGGACGCACGACACGCGGCCGCTCTGGCAGCTCGTCGAGGTCTGGCTGCGCGACGGCAGCGCGCCCGCGCGCGCGGCGCGCGTCGCCGAACGGCTCGCTGCGCCCGGCGCCGAGCGCGCGCAGCTCGCCGACGCGATGGCGCGCGACGCCGGGGCGCTCGCGCTCGGCCACCTCGCGGAGCTCTTCGCGAGCCCGGCGCGCCAGGTGATGGTGTTCTTCGCCGACGCGTTCGGCTTCGCCGAGTCGTACAACGATCCGGGCACGGTGTCGGAGCGCAACTGGAGCCTGCGCCTGCCGCCGAGCTGGCGCGGCGACTACGCCGCCCGCCTCGCGCAGGGCCGCGCGCTGAACCTGCCGCGGGCGCTGGCGCTCGCCTGCCGCGCGCGCGGCGTCGCGGCGGACCTCGTCGCGCGCCTCGACGCCGATGCGCTCGCGCTGCCGCGCGCCGTCGCGGCGGAGTGATCGCTACAGCACCGCCTCCGCGAACAGGCGCAGCGCGTCCTTGTCGCGCGCCGTCACCATCAGCGTCGTCACGGGGCTCTTCTTCCACGCGCCGAGCCGCTCGCGGATGCGCTCGGGCGGCCCGACCAGCGCCGTCTCGTCCGCCATCTCGTCGGGCACCGCGGCGAACGCCTCCTGGCGGCGGCCCGCGAGGAAGAGCTCCTGCACCTTCTCCGCCTCCGCGCCCCAGCCGAGCCGGCGTGCCAGGTCGAGATGGAAGTTCTTGTCCTTGGCGCCCATCCCGCCCAGGTAGAAGCCGAGCGACATCTTCACGAAGTTGAGCGCCGCCTGGACGTCGGGGTTCACGATCGTGGTGACCGTGCACGCGACCTCGAAGCCGGGCTTGGCCTTGGCGAGCGCGGCGTCGTAGATCTGCGTGCGGTACGGCGAGAAGAAGATCGGCAGCCAGCCGTCCGCGATCTCGATGGTCTGCGCGACGTTCTTCGGACCCTCGGCGCCGATGTACACTGGGATGCGATCGCGCAGCGGCTTGTTGATCAGCTTCAGCGGCTTGCCGAGGTGCGCGCCGCCTTGCAGCGGCAGGTCGTAGTGGCGGCCGTGGAACTCGACCGGCTCCTCGCGCGCGATCATCTTGCGGAACAGCGCGAGCCACTCGCGCGTGCGCTCGAGCGGCCGCGGGAAGGGCTGGCCGTACCAGCCCTCGACCACCTGCGGCCCCGACACGCCGATGCCGAGGACGAGCCGGCCGCCCGAGAGGTGGTCGATCGTCATCGCGGTCATCGCGGCGCAGGCGGGGGTGCGCGCCGAGAGCTGCATCACCGCGGTGCCGAGCCGGATGCGCGAGGTGCGCGCCCCGATCCAGCAGAGCGGCGAGAAGCAGTCGCTGCCGTACGCCTCGGCGGTCCACACCGAGTCGAAGCCGAGCCGCTCCGCCTCGAGCACGAGCTCGGTGGGATCGTCGGGTCCCGTGGTCCAGTAGCCGAGCTGCAGTCCGAGCTTCATCGCGTGTGCTCCTCTCGTTGGCTGCTGCGCCGGCGGTGCGCCCGCGCGCAGCCGGCGAGCGACGCGGCCGCTGCCGCGCCCGCGAGACCGCCGCCCGGCTCGGGCACCGGCTGCGTGTAGTCGGCGCCGGAGGCCGCGACGAGATCCACGCCGGCCGGCGTCACGATCCACAGGCCCGCGCTCGTCGCGCTGGTGCTGGCGACCGCCTCGGTCGTGAAGGCGCAGCAGGCGCGATGGCCGGCGTGGATCTCGCCGCTCGCGAGGAGCTGACCTCGGAGCCGGAGCGTGTGACCCACCTGCGTGTCGGACGTCGCGGTCGTGTGCTGGCTGCCGAGCACGAGCCGCACCAGCTCGGGTACGCCGGCGGAGAGGCTCGTGCCGAGAACGATCGCTTGCGACTCGAAGTCCTCGAGCCACGGAAAGGCGAGAAGCCCGGCCGACTTCGTCGCGGCGGCGCCGATCGAGACGTCGAGCCCGTCGGGACCCGGCGTGGTCGTCACGTCGGCCGGGTCGTTCGTCCCGTACGCGTTCGCGAAGCCGGTCGTCCCGTCGGCGCCGAGCTGCGCGTGTGCGGTGCGCGGCGCCGAGCCCGACGGCAGGCTCGCGACGGCGAGGGCGCTCCACAGGATGGGGATCCGGACCGGCATCGGGCGCCCATGATATCGACGCGTCCGTCGCGTGCTCCCGGCCCGGTGCGGGGGCCGGCGCGCGTCAAGCCCGCGCTCGCGCCGTCCGATGAGCTTCTGCCCACTCCTGCGCGGGGCTCCCTTGATCGGAAGCGTCCTCGGCAACTATCGGATCACGCAGAAGCTCGGCCAGGGCGGCGTGGGCGAGGTGTGGAAGGCGCTCGACCTCTCGCTCGATCGCGAGGTCGCGCTGAAGGTGCTGCGCCGCGAGCTGGCGGCGGTGCCCGATCTCGTCGCGCGCTTCCGGACCGAGGCGCTGGCGCTCGCGCGCCTGAACCACCCGAACGTCGCGACCATCCACGGCTTCCACACGGCGCGCGAGACGACGTTCATCGTGATGGAGTACATCCCCGGCCAGACGCTCGACGCGCTGGTGCGCAGCTTCGGCCCGATGCGCTGCGCGCGCGCGCTGCCGCTCTTCGCGCAGGTGCTCGACGCGATCGGCCACGCGCACGAGCACGGCCTGGTGCACCGCGACCTGAAGGCGTCGAACGTCATGCTCTCGCACCTCGGCGCGGTGAAGATGCTCGACTTCGGCATCGCGCGCGTGCCGGGCAGCGCGCACCTCACCAAGGACACGCACAGCGTCGGCACGCCGGCGTGGATGGCGCCCGAGCAGATCCGCGGCGAAGAGGTGTGCGTACGGACCGACGTCTATGCGCTCGGCCTGCTGCTCTACTGGCTCGTGACCGCGCGCCTGCCGTTCGCCGCGCAAAGCCACTTCGAGCTCGAGCGCGCGCACGTCGAGGAGCCGCCGCCGTCGCCGCGCCAGTTCGCGCCCGACCTGCCGGAGCCCGTCGAGAGGGCGATCCTGCGCGCGCTCTCGAAGCCGCGCATCGAGCGCTTCGCGAACGTCGGCGAGCTGCGCGGCGCGCTGGGCGAGGGATTCGCGCCGCTCTCGTTCGCGACCGCCGAGCACACCCAGGCGTACGAGCCGCACCCGTCGCCGGGTCCGACGCTCGTGCTGCCGCGCGACGACGACGAGGACGAGGCGCGCGCGGGTGCGCCCGTGCGCCGGCGCTGGCTGCTGGCGGGCGCCGCGCTCGCGATGCTGGCGATCGCCGTGGCGGCGGGCGTCGCGTCGCGCCGCGCGGCCGACGTCGAGATC
>QEVM01000307.1 GCA_003576805.1 Pseudomonadota bacterium
CGCGCGCCCGCCGGCGCCAGCGCCGCCGTCCACGCCGCCATCGTCAGCCACGCCGCCGCCCGCCTCGCTCGCGCCGCGCCTCGCTTCATCGACCTCCTCCTTCCGGATTCGAGCGCCGGCCCGGAATCGACACCGGCTCGCGGCGCAGCACCTCGCCCGACTTCGCGTCGACCGTGAGCACCTCCCCCGCGATGCGCTCGGCGGGGGGCGCGACGCGCCACGCGAGCCGCGCGTCGCGCCCGCGCTCGGCGAAGACGACGAGATCCGCCGCGCACGCGGCGCAGTCGCCCGCCGCGGCGCGCGCCGCGTCGGCGGAGAGCGCCGGCTCGGCGGCGACGTCGCGGGGCGTCGCGACGTACGACCCGCTCACGAGGTTCACGCGGCGCTCGCGGTCGAGGTGCACGATCAGCCCCGCGCCCGGGATCGGCAGGCCGCGATGGCGCTGCTCGAAGCGCACGTGGGTGCTGCCGATGCGGTCGACGTCGATCCGCTGCAGCGCCAGCTCGGCGCGCGGGTCGTCGAGCCGCAGCGGCTCCGCGTAGCGCTGGAGGAACGCGCGCGCGACGCCCTCGGCGTCGCCGGCCGCGCGCGCCGCGCGAAAGGCGGGATCGGCGTCGAGCTCGCGCGAGAGGTCGGGGCCGCGCAGGAAGCGGACGGTCCCCGTCTCGGGATCGCGGGTGAGCGTCGCGTCGGCGGGAAGCCCCGGCTCGGTCCTCACCTTCTGGCTCCGGCTGCCGCGCGCGCCGCGCGCGTCCCCGGCGGCGACGGCGCTGTGGTCCGACCCGCCCGTCGCGCACGCGAGCCCGAGCGCGAGCGCCGCCGCGCACGCCGACCGATGCCATGCCTCGCCTCGCCGCACGCCCGCCTCCCGAGCGGCGAACGTACCGCGCGCCGACGACGCCGCGCGAGCGCCGGGAACGGCTTGCCAGAACCCGAAAAGAAACAAAAAGAAACCCGCGCCTGGCGGGGGACCAGGCGCGGGTACACGCGAGAAGAAGTGGGTAGGAGCACTCTACGGAAAAAAGCATGACGCGTGCATGAACGAAGGTCATGCAGCGCGCGCCGCCGAGGCCGCGACATTTCGCGCTGCCCGACGTGGCCTCGCGGCCCCGCTGCTCGTGTACCGTCGCCGCCCGTGACGTGGCTCCGGCGGCTCGCGACGTGGATCGGCCTCGGCGTGCTCGCGATCGCGGCGCTCGCGATCGGCGCGGCGCTCGCGCGCTGGGCGTGGGTCGCGTGCTGCTACGCGCCGGTCGCGCCGACGCACGCCGCGCAGAAAGCCGCGTACCTGGAGTCGCTGCCGCGCGTCGATCCGGCGCGCGCGCCGCGCTTCGTCGTGATCCTGTTCGACGACCTCGGCTACGGCGACCTCTCCGTGCAGGGCAACCGCCTGATCCGCACGCCGGCGATCGACCAGCTCGCCGCGCAGGGCCTGCGCATGACGCAGTTCTACGCGGCGTCGCCCGTCTGCACGCCGTCGCGCGCGGCGCTGCTCTCGGGCCGCTACCCGGTGCGCTCGCACACGCACCAGCACGTGTTCTTCGCCGAGGAGCTGGCCGCCGCGACGCTGCGCAAGATGCTCGGCGCGGCCAACGAGCTGCCGCGCGACGAGATCCTGCTGCCCGAAGCGCTCGGCGCCGCGGGCTACGCGACCGGTCTCGTCGGCAAGTGGCACCTCGGCGGCATCCCCGGCCACCTGCCCAACGACTTCGGCTTCGGCGAGTACTACGGCGTGCTGTGGAGCAACGACATGCAGCCGCTCCACGTCTGGCGCGACCGCGCCATCGAGATCCGCGACGAGACCCCGTTCTCGCGCTTCGGCTACTTCGACGAGGACGGCGAGCGGCAGCCGCGGGGCGTGGACCAGCGGCTGCTGACGCGGCGCTACACGGAAGAAGCGATCGCCTTCCTCGAGCGGCACCGCGACGAGCCGTTCTTCCTGCTGCTCTCGCACACCGCGCCGCACGTGCCGCACTTCCCCGATCCCGAGCACGCGGGCCGCTCGGCGGGCGGGCCGTACGGCGACCTCGTCGAGGACCTCGACCGCAGCACCGGCGCGGTGCTCGCGGCGCTCGAGCGCCTCGGGCTCGCGTCGACCACGCTGGTCGTCGTCACCAGCGACAACGGCGGGGACTACGAGGGCAGCACGGGCGGCCTGCGCGGCCGCAAGCAGGACACCTACGAGGGCGGGATGCGCGTGCCGATGCTCGTGCGCTGGCCCGAGCGTGTCGAAGCGGGCGCCGTCAGCGACGCGATGGCGATGCACACCGACCTCTTCCCGACGTTGCTCGCGCTCGCCGGCCTGCCGCTGCCCGCGGACCGCGCGATCGACGGCGCCGACCTCGCGCCGGTCTGGCTGCGCGGCGCGGCGAGCCCGCACGAGCGGCTCTTCTACTTCCCGACGCTCGGCGCCGAGCCCGAGGCGGTGCGCGACGCGCGCTTCAAGTACCGCCGTGCGACCGGTCAGGAGCTGCGCAGCAAGCCGCACCTCTCGGACCTGGCGCTCGACGCGGAGGCGCACAACCTCGCGAAGCGCCATCCGGACGACGCCGCGCGCCTCGCCGGCGCGCTCGCCGAGATGGCGCGCAGCGTGCGGGAGAACCCGCGCGGCTGGCGTTGATCAGCGCGGCGCGGCCAGCAGCGGCGCGAGCGCCTCCGCCACGACCGCGTGCCCCTCCTCCGTCCAGTGCGGGTCGTAGGTGAAGAAGACGGGGACGCCGCGCGCCATCGCGTCGCGGAGCGGCGCCGTGAGGCTCGCGAACGCGACGCCCTGCTCGGCGCACCAGTCGCGCAGCGCGTGCTCCTGCACGTCGAGTCGCGCGTAGAGGCGGTCGCGGAACGCCGCCGGCTCGGGCAGCGGCCGGCCGCCGCTGCGGAACGCCGCGAAGCCGCGCAGCGCCTCGGCGCTCACGCGCTCGCGGACCAGGGGCAGCACGACGTGCGGCTTCACCGGCGCGTACGCGACGACGAGCCGCACGCCGCGCTCGCGCGCGAGCGCCGCGATCTCGCGCAGCACGGCCTCGTTGGTGGTCCACTCGGGCGCCGCGCGGAAGGCGTCCGGGTCCCAGTCGAGCCGCATCATGTGCTTGGGCTCGAAGGCGTAGTGCCGCACGACGCCGCCCGACTCGACGGCCGCGGGCATCCAGTCGAGCCCGGGATTCGGTGCGAGCGGCCGGTCCGCGCCGATCGGCGCGAGCAGCTGGACGAGCGCCTGCTCCGCGCGCCAGCGCAGCGGCGAGTCGCCCCAGGCGAAGTCGAAGACGCCGGCGCGCAGCGCGCGCACGCGCGGCGGCCGCCACGCCGCGCGCTTCGCCGGACCGAGCGGCTTCCAGTCGTTGCCTTCGTAGACGGTGACGACCAGCGTACGCGCGCCGGTGTCGAGCCCAAAGGCGGCCCAGTGGTTCAGGTACTCGCGGATCGAGAGGCCCGACACCGCCGTGTTGTAGATGCGCAGGCCGGCGGCGCGCGCCGCGACGGCCCACCAGGTCTGGTCGTCGGACACCATCGAGCCCTCGGTGAACGAGTCGCCCGCGACGACCACGTCGTACGTGCCGGCGCGCGGCGCGTTGCGCAGGCCGCGGTCGTCGGTGGTGAGCACGACGGACTGCGCCGGGCGGCCGGGCACGCGCTTCGGATACGAGCGGCCGGGCGCGGGGCGGTCCTCGCGCACGACCTCCCAGCGGTAGTCGGGCTGGCGCGTCAGCACGCGGCCGGCGAGGCGCGCGCGCAGCGCGGGGTCCGCGACCGCGCTCGCGACGGGCGCCGCGACGTAGCGCGGCGCGATCGTCTCGCGCGCGACGCTCGCGATCGCGACGACGCCCGCGAACGTCGAGAGCGCCGCGATCGCCGCGAGCAGCGCGCTCTCCGCGAGCGAGCGCCGCGACGCGAGCAGCGCCGCCGCGACGCCGAGCGCGATCGTGCCGACCGCGAGCGCCGCGAAGTGTCCCACCGCGTAGCGTCCGAGCAGGACCGCGTCCTGGCGCGCGACGAGCGCGGGCACCGGCCCGGGGATCGCCCACGCGACCGCGATCGCCACGGCGAGGGCCGCGGCCGCGACGCGGCGTCCGGCC
>QEVM01000308.1 GCA_003576805.1 Pseudomonadota bacterium
ACCCCCCGCGAATCCACCCCGCCAGCGCCTCCACCCACACCGGGTGCGCGTTCACGCACGGCACCAGCACGAGATCCTCGCCGCCGAGCTCCTTCCACTGCTCGTGGGCGCGCAGGCCGATCTCCTCGAGCGTCTCGAGGCAGTCCGCGACGAACGACGGGCACACGACGGCGAGCCGCCGCACGCCGCGCTGGTACAGCTCGGGCAACACCTCGTCCGTGTAGGGCTGGATCCAGGGCGTGCGGCCGAGCCGCGACTGGAACGACAGCGTCCAGTGTTCGGGACCGAGGCCGAGCGCCTTGGCGACGGCGCGCGCGGTGGCGGCGCACTGCGCGCGGTAGCAGAAGCGGTTGGCGGAGCCGATCGCGTCGCAGCAGTGCGGGCTCGCGAAGCAGTGCTCGCCGGTCGGATCGCTCTTGCGCACCTGGCGCTCGGGCAGGCCGTGGAACGAGATCAGGAGGTGGTCGGGCCAGCGGTCCTCGGGCAGCTCGCGCGCGACGGCGGCGACGGCGCGGATGAAGCCGGGCTCGTCGTAGAACGACGGCAGCACGGTGAGCGGCGGCACGTTGTGGCGCTCGGCGGCGGCGGCGTAGACGGCGTCGAGCGCCGAGCCGGTGCTGGCGGAGGCGTACTGCGGAAACAGCGGGACGACCGTGATGCGCTCGCAGTCCGCGGCGGCCAGCCGGTCGAGCGCGGCGTCGATCGAAGGCACGCCGTAGCGCATTGCGAGCTCGACGACCCAGTCGTCGCCGAGCTCCTTGCGGAGCGCGTCGCGCAGCGCGCGGCCGTGGACGAGCAGCGGCGATCCCTCGCTCGTCCAGACCTTGTCGTACGCCTCGGCGGAGCGGCGCGGTCGGAACGGCAGGATCGCGCCTTCGAGCAGCAGCCAGCGCGGCACGGCGGGGATGTCGAGCACGCGCGGGTCGCCGAGGAACTCGCGCAGGTAGCGGCGCACCGCGCGCGGCGTCGGGGCGTCGGGAGAGCCGAGGTTCACCAACAGAACGCCGCGCTTCGCCGTCGCCATGGGCCGAGGATGGAGCCCGCGCGGGGCGCTTTCAACCGCCCGGCAGCCACGCGTAGGCGCGCCGCAGCGCCTGCTCGCCGCCGCTCTCGAGCACCTCGCCGTGCGTGACGACGACCCGGTCGAAGTCCCAGGCGAGCACGCGCTCGAGCGAAGCGCGGAAGGCGGCGCGATCGCGGATCGCGAGGCGCGCGACGGCGTTGGGACCGAAGCCGCCGCGCACGCGGCTGACGGTGGTCCAGATGCGCAGTCCGCGCCGCGACGCCGGCGTCGGATGGAACGCGGAGTCGGTGAGCAGCAGCGTGCGGGTCGGCCGGTGCAGGAACGCGACCTCGTCGAGCCACGGCGCGCCGCGCAGCAGCAACGTGTCGAGCACGCCGCCCCAAGCCGGATCGGGCGCGTCGCCGAGCTCGCCGTCGAAGCGCAGGTCGCGGCGCTTCCTCGCCAACCCGGGCGCGCCGAGCAGCCGCGCGTCCGGGTACGCGGTCTTCCAGCCGCCCGCGTAGAGGTGGTGCACGCGGTTGGGCGCGCACACGAAGCGCACCGGGCCGAGCGCGTCGACCGCCGCGCGCGTCGGCGCGTCGGCTTCGACCGGCGAGTGCAGCAGCAGTCCGCCGTCCGGCAGCCGCACGACCGTCATGCGCGTTCCGATGTCGAGCAGCGGCAGCGCGCGCATCGGCCGCGCGGCGCCCCACACGCCCTCGGCGATCCGCTCGAGCGTCACAGCGGGACGCCGAGCTTCGCGAGCGCGGCGCGGATCGCGCCGGCGTCGGCGTCGCGCGCCGCGACGTCGCGCGCGCAGATCTCGCGCGCGGCGACCGCCACCGCTTGGCCTTCGAGCATGCACGGTCCGATCACGCGCGCCGACGCGAACGCGCCGGCGTCGGCGGAGAGACAGCGGCCCGCGACGAGCAGGTTGTCGATGCCGCGCGGCACGAGCGCGCGGTACGGGATCGTGTACCAGGTGCCGGGCTCGAGGAAGCGCCAGAGCGTCTCGCCGCCCGCGACGTGCCGCTCGATCGGCCACGCCGAGCGCCCGATGCCGTCTTCGAAGCGCCGGCAGCCGAGCACGTCGTCCTCGGTGAGCGTCGTCTCGCCCGCGATCTTGCGCGTCTCGCGCACGCCGAGCCGGAACGCGCTGTCGGCGACGAAGGCGTCCGCGAAGCCCGGCACGCGGCGGCGCAGGAAGTCGGCCAGCCGCGCCACCTGGCGGCGCCCTTCGAGCTCGGCCCAGGTCAGCTCACCCGGCTCGCTGCCGTCCACCGGCCGCCCGGCGCGCGCGACGCGCGAGAGCGCGACGAGCACCTCGCCGGGCCGGCCCGTCGGAATCAGGTTGCCGCCGCGGCGCGGCAGGTCGTCGCTCGCGAAGTGCTCGTCGAGGATGCGCGGCAGCTCGCGCAGCGCGCCGAGCGCGGCGGCCAGGTCGACGTGCTGCATCGTGAACATCGTCGACGGGTACTGGATCGCGTCGCCGACGTGCGTCGCGCAGCCGGCCATGCGCGCGAGCTCGGCGTCGCCCGTCGCGTCGACGAAGACCCGCGCGCGCAGCGCGACGCGGCCGGCGCGCGTCTGCAGCGCGACGCCGCGGACGCTGCGGTCCTCGACGACGGCGTGCGTCGCCTTCGCGTGCAGCCACAGGCGCAGGCCCGGCGCGTTCGCGACGAGCTCCTCGAGGAGCTGCTTCACGCCCCACGGCACGTAGGGCAGCGCCGCGGTCTCCTTGAACGGGATCGGACCGTAGGCGTGCCCGCGCGCCTTCAGCGTCTCGGCGATCTCGAGCGGCAGGCCGCCGACGTTCGGCGCGAGCGAGCCGTCGCGCTCCTTCAGGAAGAAGCCGCAGTACGTTCCGACCGCGCCGCCGGTGCTCATGCCGCCGAGGAAGGGCATCTCCTCGACGAGCGCGACGCGCAGGCCGAGCCGCGCGCCGGTGACCGCCGTCGCGACGCCGGCCGAGCCGCCGCCGACGACCGCGAGATCGACCTCGGCCGCGACGTCGAGCGTCTCCGCCGGAACGCGGAGCGGCCCGCTCACGAGGCCTTGCGGTGGAGCCCGCCGATCCAGAAGGAAAGCGCGAGGTACGCCACCGGATACGTGAGTGAGATCTCGGCGAGTCGCCAGGCCGCGGTCGCCTCGCGCGCGACCACCGCCACCGTGAGCGCCACGATCCAGACCACGCCGAGCACCGCCATCGCGGTGCGCCCGACCGGCATCTTGCTCGGGTAGAGGTACTTGAGCGGCACGAACACGCCGACCGCGAGCACGATCACCACCGCGCTCGCGGTCGCGGGCGCGACGTCGAGCAGCCAGACGTAGAGCGCGACGATGTTCCAGTACGACGGGAAGCCGAGGAAGAAGTCGTCCTCGGTCTTCGCGTCCTGCTGCGAGAAGCCGTAGGCGCTCGCGAGGATCGGCGCGGCCGCGACGGCCGGGTGCAGGTAGCCCGCGCCGACCAGGAACACGGCGGGCACGATCACGTAGTTGAGGAAGTCCACCATGTCGTCGAGGCGGCGGCCGTCGATGCCGGGCAGCACCTCGCCGACCTTCGCGGCGCGCGCGAGCGTGCCGTCCACCGAGTCGATCGCGAGCGCGACCAGCATCAGGATCGCGGCTTGCGGGAAGTTGCCGGCCGCGACCGCGAGCAGCGCGATCGCGCCGACCACGGCGCCGCTCGCCGTGAAGGCGTGCACGCCCCACGCGAGGCTGCGGCGGCGCGCCTCTTCGAGCGAGCGCACGCGCGCGCCGTGCTGCGAGCGCCGCGAGCGGGTCGGATCGCTGCGCTCGCTGCGCGGTTCGACTCGGTTCGGCTCGGCCATGCGCGACTCCACTTCGCGTCCGCGAGCCAGCATATCAGAGCGGGCGCGCGCGCCCGGCACGCCGCGGCGCGGCGGCGCTGCGATAGGTTGCCGCCATGTCCGAACCTGCCACGCGGCGCGGCTCGCTGCGCTCGCGCGCGACGCGCGGCGCGCTCGCGTGGGCCGTCAGCGTGGCGGCGTTCGCGCTCGCGGGCGC
>QEVM01000046.1 GCA_003576805.1 Pseudomonadota bacterium
GCGCGCGTGCGCGACCTCGCGCAGCAGGCCGTTCGCCGCGTCCGCCGAGGCCGCCACCACGAGCACGGCCTCGCCCGGCGCGCGCGCGGCGAGCCAGCGCGCGGCCAGCTCGCGTCGCGAGCGGGCCGCGGGCGATCGCACGAGAAGAGCCGGCATGGCGGGATCCTAACCCGCTCGTCGCGAACGGTGCATAATGCACCGCGCGCGCAAACTCTTGGAGACACGCCCATGCAGCCCGCCGTGATCGAACCCGCCGTGATCGAACGTTGGCACCGCCTCGTCGAGCGCAACGACATGGCCGCGCTCGACGAGCTGCTCGCCGACGACGCCGTCTTCCAGTCGCCGATCGTGCACACGCCGCAGGCCGGCAAGGCGATCACGGCGAAGTACCTGATGGGCGCCGCGTCGATCCTCAACAACGCGAGCTTCCGCTACGTGAACGAGTGGTACGGCGAGCGCTCCGCCGTGCTCGAGTTCGAGGCCGTCGTCGACGGCATCCAGGTGAACGGCGTGGACATGATCGCCTGGAACGACGACGAGCGGATCGTGCGCTTCAAGGTGATGGTGCGGCCGCTGAAAGCCATCCACCTGCTGCACCAGAAGATGGCCGCGCTGCTGACCGCCGCGGCGCCGACAGCCACCGGCGCCGCGGCGCCCTAGCGAAGCGACTTCACCCGCCTTGCAGCGCGCTGCGCGGAGACCGAGCGAGCGCTAGCGCATGTCGCGCGAGCCCTCGTCGATGTCCTCGCCCATGCTGCCGCCTTCGGTGCCCATCGTGTCGGTGCCGGTGCCCATCGTGCCGGTGCCGGTGCCCATGTCCCGCTGCGGCGTGGTCGTGTCGTACTCGCTGCCGGTCGTCGAACGCGTCGGGTACGTGCCCATCTCGCGGTCGCGGTCGCGGTCGCCCATCTCGCTGTCCTGGCCGTAGCGGTACCCGTGAGAGCTCGCATCGGGACGCGCGGCCTTGTCCTCGGGATCGTTCTGGGCGAGCGCGGGAAGCGCGCCGAGCGTCAGCACGCCGCCGAGCAAGAACGCCAAACTGCCTTGTACGCCGGTCCTTCGTCGCATCTCTTGGCTCCTTTCGGATCGTCCGAGCGGAGACAGAGCAAGCGGTGTGCCGTCGACGGCCCGAACGTGCGCGAGCCCGCCTGCGCCATCGCAGTGCGGGCTCGCTTCGCGAAGTCGCAGCTCACGGACTAGGGCATGCCGCCGCCCATGCCGCCCGTGCCCGGGCCGCCGCCCGTTCCGGTGCCGGTCCCGGTTCCGGGCAGATCGCCGGGCTGTCGGTCGGTGCCGGTGCCGGTGCCCGTGCCGGGCGCGCCGCCGCCCATGCCGGGCTCCGTGCGACCGCGTCCGGTGCCCATGTCGTCGCCCGCGGTGCCCTGGCCGGTCGTGCCGGTGGGATCCGGCTGGCGCCGGTCGGTCGGCTCGCCGAGCACCGTGTCGTCGCGCATGTCCTCGCGCTGGCGATCGGTGTCGAGCTCGCGCGTGCGATCGCTCTCGCCGATCGTCGAGCCGCCCGTGTCGCCGCTCCCTGCCTGGTCCGCCAGCGCGGGCGCGCCGGCGAGCAGCAACGAGCTGCCGAGCACGAACGCGAACGCGCGCGTGCTGCGGATCACTTGGTAACGCATGCAGAGTCCTCCAAAGGGTTTCGCGGAGGAGAGAGCAAGACGCGTACCTTCGAGTCGCAGCTGCAATCGCGGCATCACTTCGCGTCGAGCGCGAGGACGCCGTCCCAGTCGGCGGGCGGCGGCGCGGCGGCGAAGCGGCGCGCGCGTTCGGCGAGCGCGCGCGCCGCTGCGTCCGTCGCGGCGAGCGGCGCGAGCGACGCCGCGGCTTCGTCGAAGCGGCGCGCGCGGTACGCGGCGAGCGCTTCCTCGTAGCGCTCGCGCGCGCTCCGCTCGCGCTCGCCCGCCGCGCTCGCCGGACCGAGCAGCTCGAACACGCGCAGCGCGCCCGCGCGCCCGGCGACGCGAATCGCGTCGATCTCGCGGAAGACGAAGGCGTCGCCCGCGAGATCGCGCGTCGCCTGCGACGCGAGGATCGTCGTGCCGAACGCCTTGTTGGCGCCCTCGATGCGGCTCGCGGCGTTCACGGCGTCGCCGACCATCCCGTACTTGGTGCGCTCGTCGGTCCCCATCTCGCCGACGACCACCGTCCCGCTGTGGATGCCGATGCGCCAGCGCAGCGCGGGCCGCCCGGCCGCGCGCCAGCGCTCGGCGAGCGCCGCCAGCCGCGCCGACGCGTCGAGCGCCGCGGCGCACGCGCGCGCCGCGTGATCGGGGTGCGCGACCGGCGCGCCCCACGACGCGAGCACGCCGTCGCCGAGCAGCTCGTTCACGGTGCCGCCGGCCGCGAGCACGACGTCGCAGATCACCGCGAAGTACTCGTTCAGGCACGCGAGCGTCTCCTCCGGCGCGCGGTCCTCGGAGAGCGCGGTGAAGCCCGCGAGGTCGCTGAAGAGCACGGTGATCTCGCGGCGTTCGCCGCGCGGCGCGAGCGCCTCGGGATGGCGCAGCAGCTCGGCGGCGACTTCCTTGGACACGTGGCGCTCGAAGGTGCGGCGCAGCCGGTCGCGCTCGCGCAGGCCTTCCACCATGCGGTTGAAGGCGCCGCCGAGGTCGGCGAGCTCGTCGCCCGTGTCGATCGCGACGCGCGCGTCGAGGTCGCCGGCGCCGACGCGCTCGGCCGCGCGCGCCAGCGTCGCGACGGGATCGGCGACGCCGCGCGCGAGCACGAACGCGAAGCCGAGCGCGGCGAGCAGCACGCCGGCGCCGATCGCGAGGAAGCTCCACTCGAGCGCGCGCAGGAAGCCGAGCTCCGCGTCGATCGAGGCGAGCAGCAAGAAGTGCGGTCGCTCGCTGCCCGGCAGGATCGCGGCCGGCGCGGCGAGCCAGCGCTCGCCGTCGAGCCGCCACTCGGCGGGCGCGCCGGCCGCCCCGTGCAACGCCCCGCCGCGCGCGAGCCGCGCCGCGAGCGCGCGCTCGGCGTCCTCCGCGAGCGTCGTCACGACCGGCGCGGCGGCTCCGACGAGCGCCACGTGCAGGCCCGAGATCGCGCGCATCGCGGCGAGCGTGTCGCGGTCGATGCGCGTGCCGACGAGCACGAGGCCGTGCAGCTCCGGCCCGAACGCGACCGGCTCGGCGACCACTTCGTAGACCGCGCCGGGCTGCGTCGTGGGCGCGAGCGGGAGGTCCGCCGGCGGGCGCGCGCCGTCGCCCCACAGCGCCCTCGACTCCTCGCCGCGCTCGGCCGCGCGCCCGAGCGGCGCCACGCCGAGCAGCGAGTCGCCGAAGCGCTCGGGCGCGGCGCTCGTGTAGACGAGCTCGCCCGCGGCGCTCGCCACCGCGAACACGTCGTGCCGCGACGCCACCGCGAGCGACGGCAGCAGCGAGCGCAGCCGCAGGTTGGCGTCGCGCAGCAGCTCCTCGCGCGACGGCGCGCCGCCGAAGCCGAGGTCGTCGTCCGCGACCGACACCGTCGAGAGCACGGTGCGGAACACCGGGTTGCTGCGCGCGAGCGCGTCCACCTCGTCCGCGACGGTGCGGCGGCGCAGGTCCTGGAGCTGGCGGAACGCGGCGAGCGTGCGCGCGAAGCGCACGTCGAAGTCGTCGCGCACGCGGCGCTCGGTCTCGCCGCGCACCACGACGAGCGCGGCGCCGAGCGCGCTCGCCGCGACGAGGCCGAGCGCGAGGAAGATCTTCGTGCGGAAGCGCACCGGCTACTCGCGGTCGTAGCCGGGCTTCGGGTAGTCGCTGCCGTCCTTGCGCTTGTGCGGCGGGATGCGCTCGGTCTGCTGGATCGTGAACGTCGCGGCCGCCGCCTGCCCCGGCGCGACGCGCAGCGGCTGCGACACGCGCGGCGCGCCGGGCGCCCACGCGTTGAGCACGAGGTCCGTGTCCGCCGGGACGCCGTCGATCGCGAAGCGGCCGTCGGCCGCCGTCACGGCGTAGGCGTCGTTCTCGAGCACGACGACGTACGAGAGCATCTGCGGGTGGATGTTGCAGTAGACGGGCACGAGGCCGGCCTTCTCGAACGGCACGGTGCGCGGCGCGTCGGTGGACTTGTACTGACCGAGGTCGAAGGTCGCGAGCGGCGAGACCGAGAACACGTTGTGGTAGATGCGGTCGTGGTTGGGGAAGGTCACCTCCTGCCCCTGCACGACGGGCAGCACGCGCGGGTCGAACTGCTCGCCGCGCTGGTGCAGCCGCGCGGTCGACGCGGGCGCGCCGCTCGTGAAGCCGGTCACGTAGACCACGACGCCGCTCTTGTCGTAGCTCTCGCGCAGTCCGCCGAGCAGCGAGCGCCGCAGCACCTGCACGCTGCCCTCGACGCGGCCCGTCGCGCCGCCCGCGCGTGCGGGGGCGGCCGCCGCGGCGGCGACGACACAAGCGAGGAGCGCGCGCAGCGCGGCGCGCGGCAGAAAGCGGAGCCGGGGCATGCGGAACCCTCGATCGGGCAGTTATACCGAGGGCAGCGCGCTCGCGCCGCGCGCGCGGAACGCCGGGGGATTCGATGCCGCGCCGAACGCTGCTCGCCGCACTCGCCGTGCTCGCCGCCGCGCCCGCGCTCGCGCAGTACGAGGCGGGCGCGCCGCCGGCCGCGCGGCCGCGCTACGAAACGCTCCGCTTCGAGGAAGACTGGAGCGCGCTCGCGCGGCCGGACTCGCTGCCGAGCCGCGACGTCTTCGATCCGATCAAGTACGTGCCGCTCGCGCGCGACGGGCGAGTGTGGATCGGCTTCGGCGCCGAGGCGCGCCTGCGCGCCGAGGGCTGGAGCAACTGGCGCTTCGGCGCGCCGCGCGGCAGCGACGGCGACGACGTCTTCCTGCTGACGCGCCTGCGCACCTACGCGGACCTCCACCTCGGCGAGCGCGTGCGCGTCTTCGCCGAGGCGAAGAGCGCGCTCGCCACCGAGATCGACCTGCCGCCGGGCAAGTCGCCGGCCGACGTCGACACGATCGCGCTCCAGAACGGCTTCGCGGAGCTCGTGCCGTGGAAGCGCGGCGCGCGCGCGCTCACGCTGCGCGCGGGCCGGCAGGAGCTGCTGTTCGGCGCCGAGCGCCTCGTCGGCCCGTTCGACTGGTCGAACGCCCGCCGCACCTTCGACGGCGTGACGCTCGCCTTCGAGCAGCCCGGCCTCGGCGCCACCGCGTTGTTCATGCGGCCCGTCGTGGTCGAGCAGCACGACGCCAACGAGCACCGCGGCGGCGACCGACTCTACGGCGTGTACACGGCGCTCGCGGCGCCGCTGCTGCCGTCCGGGCTCACGCTCGATCTCTACTGGCTCGGCCTCGACCGCGGCGATCGCGCGGTGAACGGCACCGCCGGCGCCGAGAACCGACACACGCTCGGGACGCGCCTCGGGACGCGCTTCGGCGACTCCGGCTTCGACGCCGAGCTGGAGACGGCGCTGCAGGTCGGCGAGATCGGCGAGCGCTCGATCACCGCGGGCATGGTCTCGACCGAGCTCGGCTATTGGCGGCCCGACTGGTTCGCGAGCCCGCGCTTCTTCGCCGGCTTCGACTGGGCGAGCGGCGACGCCGACGCGGGCGGCAGCGTCGGGACCTTCGACCCGCTCTTCCCGACCGGCCACAAGTTCTTCGGCGCCTTCGACGCGGTGGGCCGCAGCAACGTGCTCGCCCTCGCGGCCGGCGTCGCGGCGCGCCCGCTGCCCGCGACGACGGCGACGCTCGCGGTGCACCGGTTCTGGCGCGCGTCGGACGACGACGCGCTCTACTCCGCCGCGGGCGCCGTGCTCCGCCCCGGCGCGGCGTCGAACGCGCACGGCGTCGGCACCGAGATCGACGTCACCGTCGCGTACCGGCTCGACGTCCACACGCGCCTCGGCGTCGGCTGGGCGCACTTCTTCCCGGACTCGTTCGTCGCGTCGAGCGGCCCCGCCCGCGACGGCGACTTCGTCTGGCTGTGGATCGAGTACGCGCTCTGACGCGCGCGCGCGTCGGACCGGGCCTTGCACCTCCGCCTGCGCAGCTCGCCGGAGGTGTCGCATGTGGTTCGCAGGCTGGGAATCGCTCGGACGCACGCTGCTCTCGTGCGCCGTCGGCTACGTGGCGCTCGTCGCGCTGCTGCGCATCGCGGGCAAGCGCACCGTCTCGAAGATGAACGCGTTCGACTTGGTCGTCACCGTCGCGATCGGCTCGGTCCTCGCGACGCTGGTGACGTCGCAGATGGCGATCGCCGACGGCGTCGCCGCGCTCGCGTTGCTGATCGCGCTGCAGTTCGCGGTGGCGTGGACGTCGTCGCGCGCGGCGTGGTTCGGCCGGCTCGTGAAGGCGCAGCCCGCCGCGGTGCTGCGGGAGGGCGCGCTCGACGGCGCGGCGATGCGGCGCGAGCGGATCGCGGCCGACGAGGTGCGCGCGGCGCTCCGCGAAGCGGGTGTGGCGGACCTCGACGACGCCGCGCTCGTCGTGCTCGAGACCGACGGCACGCTCACCGTGCTGCGGCGCTCGCAGGCGCGTGCGCACGGCTCCGCGACGCAGGGCGTGCGCGGGCTGTGAGCGCTCAGCGGGCGGGCGCGTCGCTGCGCTCGATCGCGTCCTGCTCTGCGAAGTAGCGGCGCAGCACCCAGACGAGGCCGCCCACGCCGAGCACGGCGATCGCGGCGCGCGAGATCGCGCCCGGCACCGCGGCGGCGCCGAGCATCGCGACCTGGAGCGCGGCGACCGCGACCAGCACCGCGCCGAGCGCGAGCGCGGCGCCGATCGCCCAGCGGGCGCCGATCCAGAGCGCCGCGCCCGCGACGAGCGCGGCCACGCACTCGGCGCCGAGGCCCAGCCAGATCGGCGCCGGCAGCTCGCCGATGTAGGCCATCGCCGCGGCGCCGCCGCGCTGGATCGCGAAGACCAGCACCAGGAAGCGCAGCATGAACATCCACAGCGGCTGGCCCTGCTCGCGCGCCAGGGCTGCGCGCTCGCGTTCGCGGGCCCGCGCGCGAGCGATCGCGTCGGCGGTTCTCGCGTCCATGCCCGAGATCCAGCAAGCGACGTGCCACGCGGAGTCGGCACCTCGGTTGCACCGACGAACTGCAGTCGCTGCAAAGGACGGAGAGGAGTCGCACATGCGTCGATCCATTCTGGCTTCGGGTCTGGCTTTCGGTCTGGCTCTCGGTCTGCTCGCGCTGGTCGCCGCGGGCGCGCAGGCGCAAGAGGCGCGCAAGGCGGACGCCGCGGACACCGCGACCGTGAGCCGCGTCGACGCCGCGGCAGGCCGCTTCTCGGTGCGCGACGACGCCACGACGCGCGAGACGGAGTACCGCGTGGACGAGACGACGCGCATCCTCTCGGGCGCCAAGCAGATGCGGCTCGAGGATCTGAAGGCCGGCGACCGCGTCACCGTCACCGCGACGCACGAGGGCGCGACGCCGACCGAGACGCCCGTCGCGAACCTGGTGAGCGTCGTCGTGGACCGCCCCGAGGACGCGACCGGGACCACCGGGACCGATCTGGCCCCGAGCGAGCCGACCGCGACGGATCCGAAGGAGACCGAACCGCGGCCGATCGACGTGCCCTGACGCACGCGACGGCCCGCGTTTCTACAAGGGTGCGCCGCTACGGTGCGATGTGCAGCGGCGTGCCGACGCGGACGAGCCGCGCGAGCTGCTCGATCGCCGCGTCGCTCACCGCGACGCAGCCCTGCGTCCAGTCGAGGTCGAGGTCGCCGCGCCAGCGCGGTCCCTCGCCGTGGATGCCGAGCGCGCCGCCGAGCGCGGTGTCCTGCGGCGGCATGCGGCGCTTGGCGTGCGCCTTCGCGATCGCCGCGTGCTCGCCCTTTCCGATCAAGCCCGCGGCGAGCGCGCGGTCGGCGTCGGCGCGCGACGGATAGTCGATCGGAATGAAGAGGTGGAAGCGGCCGCTCTTCCGCGCCGGGCCGGCGATGCGGTAGTCGCCCTCGGGCATCTTCTCGTCGCCGCGCACGCGCTTGGCGCCGCGACCGCGCGCGAGCGCGATCGGAAAGCGCATCTGTCCGCCGCCGGCGCACGTCGCGAAGAGCGCACGCTCGCGCTTGCGCACGTCGAGCCGCTCGACCCGCTTGCACGCGCTCGGCTCGATCCAGGTCGGCGCGGGCGCAGGCGCCGGCGCGGGTGCGGGGGGCGCGGGCGCCGGCGCGGGCGGCTTCTTCGGACAGCCCGACAAGAGCAGCGCGAAGCAGGCGGCCGCGATCGCGAGCGAGCGAGCGACCGCGAAGTCTCGTGCGCGCGCGCCCCGCATCGCGTTGAAGCCTACCGGATGTCGACTAGCTTGCGGACCCGATGCACGTCTCGCCCGCTCGAACGACCGTTCTCGTGGCTCTCGCCGCGCTGCTCGGCTGCGCGCACATCGCGATCGCGCAGCCCGCGATCCCGGAGCCGGCCGATCCGCGCCTCGCCGCGCTGCCACCCGTCGTCGGCGAGCTGCGCAACGAGATGGTCGACGATCCGCAGGACACCGTCCTCGACGTCGCGCACCGCAATCGCCTCGGCTTCGACCGCGTCGCGCGCCTCAACCCGGACGTCAACGTCTGGATCCCCGATCCCGGCACCGTGATCCGCCTGCCGACGGAGCACGTCCTGCCCGATCCGCCGTGGCGCGGCCTCGTCATCAACGTGCCCGAGATGCAGCTCTACGACTTCACGGCCAAGGACCAGCCGCCCGAGGTCTTCGCGATCGCGATCGGCGACTCGATCGACCCTTCGCTCGTCGGCGAGTTCAAGATCGGGAACAAGCGCGCCAACCCGGCCTGGAACGTGCCGAAGTCGATCCTCGCGGAGCGCCCCGAGCTGCCGCCGGTCGTGCCGCCGGGACCCGACAACCCGCTCGGCCCCTACTGGATGACGATCGGGCACACCAGCTACGGCATCCACGGCTCGAACAACGAGTGGTCGATCGGCCGCGAGGCGACCCACGGCTGCATCCGCCTCTACAACGACCAGATCGAGAAGCTCTTCCACCGCACCAAGCCGGGCACGCCGCTGCGGCTCGAGTACGTGACCGTGAAGGTGGGACGGCAGGGCAGCTCGATCGTCGTCGAGTCACACCCCGACGTGTACCAGCGCGACCTGGGCCGCCTCGAGTCCGTCTTCGAGAAGCTGCGCGCCGCCGACCTGCTCCAGTACGTGGACGAGGACGCGATGCGGCGGGCGATCGCCGAGGAGCGCGGCATCCCGGTGATCGTGGGAACGCTGACGCCGCTGGCGCCGCCGCCGAGCGAGGATCCCTACGCGCTCGATCCGTACGCGGAGGGCGCGCCGTCGCCGCCGGCGCCCTGATCCGGCGCGGCGCTCAGGTCGCTTCCGACGGCTCGAAGTAGCCGACCAAGAACGTGCCCTCGTGCTCGACCGCGACCAGCCAGACGTCGAAGCAGACGTTCTGCTCGTCGTGCACCGAAGGGTCCGGCGCGAACTGGATCTGGAGCCAGCCCCGGAAGTCGTCGTGCGTGATCCGGTCCGAGAGCGGGCTCGACGGCGGTCCGTAGGGATCGGGCGTGCGCAGCTCGTCGAGCCCGACGACGCCCTCGTCCAGCGTCCACGAGCGCGGCGGATGCGCCAGCCCTTCGCTCTGCGCGTCCACCGCCGCCTGGATCTCGGCGGGGCTCAGCGCGGAGCGCAGCCACGGCGCGAACAGCGCGTGCGCGGCGGCGAAGTCGCGCGCGACGATCGCGCGCGCGAGCGTCTCGCAGAGAGCCCGGCACTTGGCGTCCAAGGCGTTCTCTCTACTTGTGGACGCTCTTCCGGAAGATCGCGTCCGAGGTGCGGGCGGCGTCCTCGGCGCGCTGCGCGGCCGACTCGGCGGCGCGCTGCGCGCTCTCGGCGGTGTCGGCGGCCTGGTCCGCCTTCTCGTCCACGCGCTCGATCTTCGACTCGAGGTCGTCGACGCGCCGCTCGAGCGACTCGACGCGGCCGCTGGTCGCGCAGCCGCTGGAGAGGGCGAGCAGTGCGGCGGCGCCGCACGCGAACAGGCGCGTCGAGAGGCGGGTCGAAAGGCAGGTCATGCGTTCTCCTTCGGGCGTGGGCGGGCAATCTAAGGGTTGGCGGCGCGCGCCGCACGCCGAGCTGCGTCGCGGACGCCCGCGCGCCTACTCGACCCCCAGGATGCGCACCGAGAAGTTGAGCGCCTGGCCCGCCAGCGGGTGGTTGAAGTCGACGACGATCTCCTCGGCGCCGACCTCGACGACGCGCACCGCGCGCCGCTCGCCTTCGAGGTCCTGCGCGACCAGCATCGCGCCGACGTGGCGGGCGTCGTCGGGGATGGCGTCCGGCTCGACGCGCGCGAACGCCTCGGGGTCGACCGCGCCGTAGCCCTCCTCCGCGCTCAACCTCACCTGCTTCTCGTCGTTGACGGCGAGGCCGGCGAGCGCCTCCTCGAGCGCCTCGAGGATCTCGCCCTCGCCCTGGGTGTAGACGAGCGGATCGCCGCCCACGTTGGTGTCGGCGGTGGAGCCGTCGTCGAGCGTCAGGGTGTACTCGATCGATACGCGCGAGCCGTTGGCGATCACGGGGCCGTCTCCTTCCAGTTCGTTCTCCCGACCTTAGCCGCCCTGCCGGGGGTCGCGACCGACGCGGAGGCGCGGGCGAAGCCGCCGCCCATCCGCCCATACTGCGTGCCGAGGAGGCGAATCCATGACGACTCATGCATCGACACTCGCGGGCAAGGTGGCGCTCGTGACCGGCGGCGCGCGCGGCATCGGGCGCGGCATCGCGCTGGCGCTCGCGCAGGCGGGCGCGGACGTCGCGGTGGCGGACGTCGACCGCCTGCCGCCCGGCGCGACGCAGTACGGCGCGGCCGCGACGAGCGGTCTCGCCGACGCGCGCCGCACCGCGGACGAGGTCGAGGCGCTCGGGCGCCGCGCGCTCGTCGTCGCGGCCGACGTGACGCGCAAGGCGGACTGCGAACGCATGGTCGCGGAGACCGAGGCGGCGCTCGGCGGGCTCGACGTGCTCGTGTGCAACGCGGGCGTGGTCAGCGTCGCGCCGGTCGCGCGTCTCGACGAGGCGACCTGGGACCTCGCGTTCGACGTGAACGCGAAGGGCGTCTTCCTCGCCTGTCAGGCCGCGCTGCCGGCGCTCCACCGCCGCGGCGGCGGCGCGGTCATCAACATCGCGTCGGTGGCCGGCAAGAACGGACAGCCCGGCATGGCGCACTACTGCGCTTCCAAGTTCGCGGTCGTCGGGTTCACGAACGCGTTCGCCAAGGAGGTCGCGCGCTCGAACATCCGCGTGAACGCGATCTGCCCCGGCATCCTGCGCACCCAGATGTGGGAGTACCTCGCCGAGACCCTGAGGCGCGGCGGCGAAAGCCGCGAGGAGTCGTGGAAGCGGTACGTCGAGGCCCTGATCCCGACCGGCCGGGCGCAGACGCCCGAGGACGTCGGACAGCTCGCGGTCTACCTCGCCACCGCACCCAACGTGACCGGCCAGGCCATCAACGTGGACGGCGGCATGGAGCTCCACTGAGCTGGCTAACTTTGTAACGATTATATCTAGACATCGGTAGACATCCGGCTAAGTTCCTGTCGCACCCCGTCAGGAGCTCAGCGATGGCCCGCCTCGTGGACGTGATCGACCTCCCCTTTTCGCCGATCGCGGCCTGCGAGCGCCTCGCTCCGCTGCGCGACCGCTCGCAGGCGGGCGCCTGACGTGGCGCCCGCCGACCTCACCACGCTGGCCGAGCGCGGCTGGATCCCCGACGCGCTCGTGCGCCTCGGGATCCGCCGCATGCTGGCCGAGCGCCTGCGCGAGCAGCCCGCTCCGAACACGCGCGCCGCGCGCGCTGCACTGCTCGGCTTCGCGGAGCAGTGCAGCAAGGGCCCGATCGCGCTGGTCCCGGAGGTCGCGAACGCGCAGCACTACGAGGTGGCGCCCGCCTTCTTCGACCTGGTGCTCGGGCGCCATCGCAAGTACTCGTGCGGCCTCTGGGACGGGGCCGCGACGCTCGACGAGTCCGAGGAGCGCATGCTCGCGCTGACGGCGGAGCGCGCGGGCATCGAGGACGGCATGGCGATCCTCGACCTCGGCTGCGGCTGGGGCTCGTTCTCGCTGTGGGCCGCCGAGCGCTTCCCCAACGCGCGCATCGTGGCCGTCTCCAACTCGGCGCCGCAGCGGCGCAGCATCGTCGCGCGCGCGGCCGAGCGCGGCCTGTACTCCCTCACGGCGACGACCGCCGACGTCAACTTCTACGAGGCGGAGGGCCGCTTCGACCGCGTCGTGTCGGTCGAGATGTTCGAGCACGTGCGCAACCACGCGCTGCTGCTCTCGCGCATCGCGCGCTGGCTCGCGCCCGACGGCCGGCTCTTCGTCCACCACTTCGCGCACCGCGATCACGCCTACGCCTACGAGGATCGCGGCCCGGGCGACTGGATGGCGCGTCACTTCTTCAGCGGCGGGATCATGCCGAGCCGCGACTGGCTCGAGTACTTCCCGCACGACCTCGCCGTCGAGGCGCGCTGGCAGGTCGACGGCCGCCACTACGAGAAGACGGCGAACGCCTGGCTCGCCGCACTCGACGCGCAGCGCGAGCGGGTGCGCGACGTCTGCGCCCTGACCTACGGCCCGGCGGACGCGGATCGCTGGGTCCAGCGCTGGCGCATCTTCTTCATGGCCTGCGCCGAGCTGTTCGGCTACCGCGACGGCGAAGAGTGGAGCGTCGCGCACGTGCTGCTCGCGCCCACGGACCGCCCGGCGTGAAGATCGCCGTCGTCGGAACGGGCGTCTCGGGCCTCGTGTGCGCGCACCTGCTCCGCCGCGCGCACGACGTCACGGTCTTCGAGGCCGACGCGCGCATCGGCGGACACGTGCACACCGTGGACGTGCGGCTCGGCGGCGAGCGCTTCGCGGTGGACACGGGCTTCATCGTCTACAACGAGCGCACCTATCCGGGCCTCACGAAGCTCTTCGCGCAGATCGGCGTCGCGACGCAGCCGAGCGACATGAGCTTCGGCGTGGCGTGCGAGCGGAGCGGCGTCGAGTGGGGCAGCCGGAGCCTCGGCGCGCTGCTCGCCGACCCGCGCAATCTCTGCCGGCCCTCGTTCCTGCGCATGCTGCGCGACCTGCGCCGCTTCTTCCGCGACGCGCCGCGCCTGCTCGAGCGCGACGACCCGAAGCTCGCGCTCGGCGACTGGCTGTGCGGCGCCGGCTACTCGCGCGAGTTCGTGGACCTCTTCCTCGTGCCGATGGGCGCGGCGATCTGGTCCGCCGCGCCCGGCGACTTCCTGCGCTTCCCCGCGCAGAGCTTCGTGCGCTTCTTCGCGAACCACGGACTGCTCGGCCTGCGCGACCCCGTCGAGTGGCGCGTCGTGCAGGGCGGCTCGCGCAGCTACGTCGAAAAGCTGGCCGCCCCCTTCCGCGATCGCATCCGCACGCGATGCCCCCTCGTGGCGGTGCGGCGCGAAGGGGGCGGCGTCAGCGTCGTCGCGGCCGGCGGCGTGCACCGCTTCGACCGCGTCGTGCTCGCCTGCCACAGCGATCAGGCGCTCGCGCTGCTGGACGGCGCGAGCGCGGCCGAGCGCCAGGTGCTCGGCGCGATCCGCTACCAGGAGAACGAGGCGCTGCTGCACACCGACGCGTCGGTGATGCCGCGCCGCCGGCGCGCCTGGGCGAGCTGGAACTACCGCGTGCCGCCGCGCGACGCGGCCGCCGGCGAGCGCGTCTTCGTCAGCTACCACATGAACCGGCTGCAGAACCTGCGCGCGCCGGAGGACGTGTTCGTCACGCTGAATGCGCAGGGCCGCGTCGATCCCGCGCGCGTGCTCGGCCGCTTCGTCTATCACCACCCGGTGTTCGACGCGGATGCGATCGCCGCGCAGCGCTCGCACGGCGCGATCGACGGCGCGGGCGGCGTCCACTTCGCCGGCGCCTACTGGGGCTGGGGCTTCCACGAGGACGGCGTGCGCAGCGCGTGCGCGGTCGCGCGCCGCTTCGGGATCGAGCTCTAGCGGTGGAGAGCTGTCTGTACGAAGGCCACGTGTGGCACCGGCGCTTCCGCCCGGTGGAGCACGCCTTCGAGATGCCGCTCTTCCTGCTCTACCTCGACCTCGACGAGATCGACGAGGTGTTCCGCGGCCGCTGGCTGTGGTCGGCGTCGCGGCCCGCGCTCGCGCGCTTCCGGCGCGAGGACCACCTCGGCGACCCGCGCGTTCCGCTCGCGCGCGCCGTGCGCGACGTGGTCGAGGAGCGCACCGGACGGCGGCCCGCCGGGCCGATCCGCCTGCTGACCCACCTCCGCTACGCCGGCTACGGGATGAACCCCGTCAGCTTCCACTACTGCTTCGAGCCGAACGGGCGCGACCTCGCCGCGATCGTCGCGGACGTGACCAACACGCCGTGGCGCGAGCGCCACGTCTACGTGCTGCCGGTCGCCGCGCCGGCGCGGCGGCTGCGCTTCGCGTCGCGCAAGCAGTTCCACGTGTCGCCGTTCCATCCGATGGAGCTCGATTACCGCTGGAGCTTCCTCGTCCCCGGCGCGTCGCTCCACGTGCGCATCGAGACCGAGGACGCCACGCGCGCGCCGCTCTTCGACGCGGTCCTCGCGCTGCGCCGGCGCGAGATCACGACCGCCTCGCTCGCGCGCGTGCTGGTGCGACACCCGCTCATGACGGCCCGCGTCGCCGCGGGCATCTACTGGCAGGCGCTCCGTCTCCACAGGAAGGGCGCCCCCTACCACCCGCATCCGCGCGATCGCCGAGATCGCGAGCGCCCCGTGGAGATCGCCGCATGACCGACCACGCCGCCGTACTCCGAACCGCCTCGTCCTCGTCGTTCGCTCCCACGGCGATCGACCGGCTCGCACGCCGCGCCGTGCTCGCCCGCCTCGCGCGCATCTCGCGCGGACGCCTCGCCGTCCACGAAGGCGCGCACGTGCAGGCGTTCGGCGAGTCGTCGCCGGACCTCTCCGCGACGATCCGCGTGCGCGACCCGCGCTTCTACCGCTGGCTCGCGCAGCGCGGCTCGCTCGGCGGCGCAGAGGCGTATCTCGAAGGGCTGTGGAGCACCGACGACCTCGTCGCGGTGGTGCGCGTGCTCGCGCGCAACCAGGCCGCGCTCGCGGGGCTCGATGCGGGGCTGGCGCGCATCGCGCGGCCGGGCCTGCGCATGCTGCACCTGCTGCGGCGCAACACGCGCGGCGGGAGCCGCCGCAACGTCGCCGCGCACTACGACCTCGGCAACGCGTTCTTCGAGATCTTCCTCGATCCCACGCTCACCTACTCGGCGGGCGTCTTCGAGCGCGCGGACGCGACGCTGGAGGAGGCGCAGATCGCGAAGTACCGGCGCGCGATCGACGCGCTGCGGCTCGGCCCGGACGACCACGTGCTCGAGATCGGCACCGGCTGGGGCGGCTTCGCGATCCACGCGGCGCGCACGACCGGCTGCCGCGTCACGAGCGCGACGCTCTCGGCCGAGCAACACGCGCGCGCGACGGAGCGCGTCGCGGCGGCGGGCCTCGCGGACCGCGTCGAGGTCGTGCTGCGCGACTACCGCGACCTGCGCGGCCGCTTCGACAAGCTGGTCTCGATCGAGATGATCGAGGCGGTCGGCCACGCGCAGCTGCCCGGCTACTTCCGCGCCTGCAGCGAGCGGCTCCGCCCGGGCGGGCGCATGTTCCTGCAGGCGATCACGGTGCCCGAGCGCGATTTCGCCGCGTCTGTGCGCAACGTCGAGTTCATCAAGCGCTACGTCTTCCCGGGCGGGCAGCTCGTGTCGGTCGGCGCGATCTGCGACGCGATCGCGCGCGCGGGCAGCGACCTCCAGATCACCGCGCTCGGCGACGTCACGGAGCACTACGCGACGACGCTGCGGATCTGGCGCGAGCGCTATCTCGCCGCGCAGGCGCAGGTCGCGGCGCTCGGCTTCGACGAGCGCTTCCGCCGCCTCTGGGAGTTCTATCTCGCCTACTGCGAAGGCGGCTTCCGCGAGCGCGCGATCGGCACCATCCAGCTCACGCTCGTGCGCCCGAACTGACGCGAGGGCTGTTCGCGGCAGCGGAGTGCGCCACCATGCGCGCGGGGGGGATCCCATGCGCCGCGTGCTGCTCGCGCTCCTGGTGCTCGTCGGGCTCGTCGCGATCTACCTGGCGGGTGCGTACTACGGCTACTACGGGCGCCACGAGGGCGCGGGCGAGCCGACCGCGGCGCGCATTCCCGAAGCCGTCGTCGCCGCGCGCGCGCAGCGCCAGCGCGCCGAGGCGGCCGCGCTCTCGGTCGCGGCGCCCGCGAAGCAGATCCTGTTCGGCGACCTGCACGTCCACACGACCTTCTCGAGCGACGCCTTCATGGGCAGCCTGCCGATCCTGCAGGGCGAGGGCGCGCACCCGGTCGCGGACGCGTGCGACTACGCGCGCTTCTGCTCGTCGCTCGACTTCTGGTCGATCAACGACCACGCCGAGGCGTCGAGCCCGCGCCGCTGGGAGGAGACGAAGGAGGCGATCCGCCAGTGCAACGCGCTCGCGGGCGATCCCGCGAACCCGGACGTCACCGCCTTCCTCGGCTGGGAGTGGAGCCAGGTCGGCATCACGCCGGACGCGCACTACGGACACAAGAACGTGGTGCTGCGCGGCCTCGACGACGACGCCGTGCCGGCGCGACCGATCGGCGCCGCCGGGCTCGCGACCGACGCGCTGCGCGACGCGGCGGCGCGCATCCCGCGCCTGCTGCCCTTCGCCGACTTCGGCCACCGCCAGCGCTACTGGAACTTCCTCGCCTTCGTCGACGAGATCGCCGCCGTGCCGCGCTGTCCCGAGGGCGTTCCCTCCAGCGAGCTACCCGCCGACTGCTACGAGTCGGCCGCCACGCCGAAGGAGCTCTTCGGCAAGCTGCGCGAGCTCGGCCACGACGCGATCGTGATCCCGCACGGCAACACCTGGGGCTTCTACTCGCCGCCGGGCATCACGTGGGACAAGCAGCTCGCCGGCGCCGAGCACGATCCCGAGCGACAGATCCTCGTCGAGGTCTTCTCCGGCCACGGCAACTCGGAGGAGTACCGCGACTGGCAGGCGGTCGCGATCGGCGCCGACGGCAAGGCGACCTGCCCGGCGCCGCGGCGCGACTACCTGCCGAGCTGCTGGCGCGCCGGCGAGATCATCGAGGCGCGCTGCCGCGCCGAGGGCGCGAACGACGCCGAGTGCGCGGCGCGCGCGGCGCAGGCGCGCCAGCTCTACGTGGACGGCCTGATCGCCGGACACCGCACGGTGCCGGGCGTCGCGACCGAGGATTGGCTCGACGCGGGACAGTGTCGCGACTGCTTCCTGCCCGCGTTCAACTACCGCCCGGGCGGGTCGAGCCAGTACGCGCTCGCGATCTCGAGCTTCGAGGCGCCGGGCAGCGCCGCGCGGCCGCGCCGCTTCGAGTTCGGCTTCATCGGCTCGTCCGACAACCACCAGGCGCGCGCGGGCACCGGCTACAAGGAGTTCGGCCGGCGCGGCAACACGGAGGCGCGCGGCGCGCGCGACGCCGGCTGGCGCACGCGCCTGCGCGGCCGCGCCGGCGAGGAGCAGCCGCTCGCGACGCCGCGCCCGCTCGACTTCGACACCGAGCGGCGCAACGCCGTCGGCGCGCTCGAGGCCGAGCGGCAGGCGTCCTTCTTCATGACCGGCGGGCTCGCCGCGGTGCACGGCGAGGGCCGCTCGCGCGAGGCGATCTGGGCCGCGCTCCAGCGCAAGGAGGTCTACGCGACGAGCGGCGACCGCATCCTGCTCTGGTTCCATCTGCTGAACGCGCCGACCGCCGCCGGCGGCGTCGCGGCGGTGCCGATGGGCGGCAAGGTCGCCATGCGCGGCGCACCGCGCTTCGAGGTGCGCGCGGTCGGCGCGCACGTGCAAAAGCCCGGCTGCCCCGAGTTCTCGACCGCAGCGCTCGACGCCGCGCGCATCGAGCACTTGTGCAAGGGCGAGTGCTTCCATCCGAGCGACGAGCGCAAGCCCATCACGCGGATCGAGGTCGTGCGCATCCGCCCGCAGGCGACGCCCGGCGAGCCCGTCGCGAACCTCGTCGAGGATCCCTGGAAGGTGCTGCCCTGCGAGCCGAGCCAGGCCGGCTGCGTCGTGCAGTTCGAGGATCCCGAGTTCGAGAGCGCCGGCCGCGACGCCGCCTACTACGTGCGCGCGATCGAGCCGCCGAGCCCCGTCGTGAACGCGGACCCGCTGCGCTGCGAGTACGACGCCGCGGGCAACTGCGTGAAGGTGAACCCCTGCTACGGCGACTTCCGCACCGCGGCCGACGACGACTGCCTCGCCGACGCCGAGGAACGCGCGTGGTCGTCGCCGATCTACGTGGACGCGCTGCGGTAGCGGAGCGGCGCCGTCAGGCCAGCGCCAGCACCTGCGCGAGCCCCGCCTCGAGGCAGCCGCGGAACACCTCGGGATCCTTCACCGCGCTCTGGTCGGTGTGGATGCCGATGCCGCAGCCGCCGCGGTAGCTGAAGAGCGTGACGTTGGCGGCGGCGCCCGAGAGCGGGCCGAAGCCGTAGATCTCCTCGATCAGCGCGCCGCTCGCGAAGACGTCCATCTGCGGGCCCGGGACGTTGCTGGTCACGAAGTCCACGCCTTTCAGCATGCTGCCGAAGATCTGGGTGGAGACGGCGGCCGGGAAGCGGTTCAGCAGCGACGAGATCTCGTCGACGAGCGGCAGCGCCGGCTCGCTGCGCTGGCGGCGCACCGCCTCGCCGATGCGCGCGATGCGCTCGGCGGGATCCTTCACCTGGAGCGGCACCTCGAAGCGCGCGGGCACGAACTGGTTGCCGGCGCGCCGTCCCTTCTCGCCCTCGCGCACGTTGATCGGCATCGTCATGCGCAGCGCGGCGACGTCGCCCGCGCCGTGGCGTTCGTGGTAGCGGCGCAGGCCCTCGACGACGCCGGCGACGAAGGCGTCGTTGAGCGTGCCGCCGCCCGCCTTCGCCGCGGCCTTGAGCCGTGCGAGCGGCACCGACACGACGTCGAGGTGGAGGCGCATCGAGCGCCCGCGCAGGACCGGCGAGAGCGGCTGCGACACGGGTTGGAGAAGGCGCGCGACGCTGGCGAGCGCGTCGGCGAGCTCGCGGCCCGTGTCCACGGGATGGCGGATCGCGCCGGGGATGCCGCTGCGCAGCGCGTCCAGCACGCCGAGCGCGCGGCCGACCTGCTTGCGGCGCTCGTGTCCGAGCGCGTCGAGGAAGCGCTCGCCGACGCCCCGGTACTGCGGCTCCGGCAGCGGCGGCAGCTTCATGTGCTTGCGCTTCGGGTCGGGCTCGCGCCAGGTCTCCATCAGGCGCCCCATCATCTGCACCATGCCGACGCCGTCGGAGATCGCGTGGTGCAGCTTCATCACGATCGCGGCCTTGCCGCCCGCGGCGCCTTCGACGACGTACAGCTCCCAGAGCGGGCGATCGCGGTCGAAGCTCTGCATCGCGATCGGCTGGCAGAAGTCGAGGAGATCGCGGCGCGCGCCTTCGCCCGGCGCGCGCACCCAGCGCAGGTGGAAGGCGAGGTCGAAGTCGGGATCGACCTCCCAGCGCGGCGGCGCGATGCCGAAGGGATCCGCCGCGACGCGCTGGCGCAGCCGCGGGATCGAGTGCAGCGCGCGCTCGGCGCGCTCGTGCAGCCGCGCGCGGTCGGGCGGCTGGTCGAGCAGCCACAGGCCCGTGATCGTCGAGCGCAGGATCGGGTCGCGCTCCATGTTCCACATGAGCGCGTCGCTGTCGCTCATGCGGTCTTCGTAGACGACGCGGTCCGGCATGCGCCGAGTCTACTCCGCCCGGCGAGCGCGGGATGTCAGGCCGGCTTCAGCTTGTAGCGGATCGGAAGGCGCTTCACGCCGCCGACGAGCGACGAGGCGAGCCGCACGATCGGGCCGGAGATCTCGATCTCCTCGATGCGCGGCAGGAGGTGCTTGTACGCGACGGCCAGCTCGAGGCGCGCGAGGTGCGAGCCCAGGCAGAAGTGCTCGCCGATGCCGAAGCCGAGGTGGTGGTTCGGGTCGCGGTCGATCCGGAACACGTCGCCGTCCGGGAAGATCTCCTCGTCGCGGTTCGCCGAGGGATAGAAGAGCGCGAGCGCGTCGCCCTCCTTGATCACCTTGTCGCGCAGCGGGAAGTCGCAGGTCGCGGTGCGCCCGAAGTGGATGATCGGGCTGGTCCAGCGCACCACTTCCTCGACCGCGCTCTCCATCAGCGACGGATCGCGCTGCAGCTTGCGGAGCTGGTCCTGGTGCTCGACGAACGCGAGCATGCCGCCGGTGGTGCCGTTGCGCGTGGTCTCGTTGCCGGCGACGACGATGATCAGGCAGAAGGTCAGCACGTCGATCTCGGGGATCGGCTCGCCGTCCACCTTCAGGTGCGCGAAGAGCGTGACGAGGTCGTCGGCCGGGTTGCGGCGCTTCTCCTCGACGAGCTTCGCGAAGTACTGGAAGAGCTCCGTCATCGCCGCCATCGCGGTCTCTTGCGGCGTCTTGCCGGCTTCCTGGTACTCGGGATCGCCCGCGCCGATCGTGCGGTTGGTCCAGTCGAACAGCAGCTTCCAGTCGCACTCGGGCACGCCGAGCAGCCAGGCGATCACCGCGATCGGCAGCGGCGCGGACACCTCGCTCACGAAGTCGCACTCGCCGTACTGACCGGGTCCGCTCTCGTCGAGCAGCGCGTCCACGATCTGCTTGCCGATGCGCTCGATGTCGCCGTGGATGCGCTGCAGGTAGCGCGGCGTGAAGCGCTTGCTGATGAGCTGGCGGTAGATGCCGTGCTTGGGCGGGTCGAGCTGGATCAAGGTCGGCGGGAACAGGTTGGGCAGCTCGGGCAGGTGCGAGAGCACGAGCCGCGGCCCGTTCAGGAACTGCTCGGGCCGCTTGCCGATCGTCACGATGTCGGCGTGCTTGGTGATCGCCCAGAACGGCCGACCCTCGGTGCCGTCGAACCAGTGCACCGGGTCCTCGGCGCGCAGCCGCTTCCAGACGTGGTGCGGGTAGCCGCCGGCGGCGTAGTGGTCCGGGTGGATCAGGTGGAACGGGTCGGGGATTACGGAACGGCTCGTATCGCTCATGGCGTCCCCATCATAGGAGAGGAATCAGCGGCCTGGCTGCGGGTACCGGCCAGTTTTCGGGGATGTTGACCCCGCAATCAGGCGCGTGGGATGATGCCGGTCTTTCGACCCGACCCAGGAGGAACCTGATGCTCCGTCCGAGTGCCGTGCTGACGCTGGCCGCCCTCGTCCTCTCCCCTCTCCCGAGCGCGGCGGTCCAGGGAACGCCGCCGCCCCTGTACCCCACCGACGCCTGCGTGGCGGAAAAGCTCCGCGCCGCCGCGCAGTACTGCATGCTCGCGATCCTCGAAGAGGACCCGACCACCAAGCCGAGCCCGCACCGGCTCGAGCGCGGGCGCCAGAAGCTGGAGCGCGCTTTCGCGGCCGCCGAGCAGACGTCCGCCGACGCCGGCGTCGCGTGCGCGGACACGACCGTGAACGCGAGCGAGATGCTCGACGTCCTCGACGCCGGCGCCGCCGCGATCTCGGACGCGATCGACACCTCCACCGCCGAAGACCCGAAGTCGGAGCGGCGCTGCGAGGCGGGCCGCCACCAGTCCGCGGCGATCGCGTGCTTCATGCTGCTCAAGGAGCACGGCCACCATCTGATGACGCGCGTCTGGGACCGCGAGCGCACGCAGCTCGAGCGCCGCGAGACGCTGCTCACGAGCCAGCTCGAGAAGGGCTGGACGAACGGCCAGGCGAACGCGTGCACCGGCGGGCCGAGCGCGGAGGAAGGCGTCGCGCTCGTCGAGGACGCGGTGGACGACGCGCTCCAGCTCGCGCTCGTCTCGCCGCGCGTGCCGGGCGAGTGGACGATGGTGACGCCCGACGCGCAGGTGCCCTACCTCGGCAAGACGCTCGAGCCGATGTGCTCGTACGGCACGCCGTGGGTGTTCTTCACCAAGCGCGGCACCGTCAACAAGACGGTCATGTACTACCAGGGCGGCGGCGCCTGCTGGGACTTCACGACCTGCTCGCTGCCGACGCACAAGACCGCGACGGGCCCGAACGACAACCCGGCCAACTTCCAGAGCGGCTTCGCGAACTTCGACAACCCGGACAACCCGTTCAAGGACTGGAACGCGGTGTTCGTGCCCTACTGCACCGGCGACATCCACTGGGGCGACGCCGTCGTCGACCACGCGCGCGGCAACCGCACGATCCGCGTCTACCACCGCGGCTTCCAGAACGCGCAGGTCGCGGAGAAGTGGGCGCGCGAGCACTTCGTGAATCCCGAGCAGGTGTTCGTGACCGGCTCGAGCGCGGGCTCCTACGGCGCGATCGTGAACTCGCTGCCGCTCCAGGAGTACGTGTGGCCGTCGAGCGACTTCGCGGTCGTCGGCGACGCCGGCAACGGCGTCATCACGCAGGACTTCCTCGAGAACGAGATCTCGAAGTGGAACGTCGAGGCGAACCTGCCCGACTGGATCCCCGGCTTCGACGTCCCGCTCGAGGAGCTCGACGCCTCGAAGCTGCTCTCGCTCTCGGCGAACGCCTATCCGCACAACCGCTTCGCCAACTACACGACCGCGTACGACGGCGGCCAGGGCGGCCAGGTCGGCTTCTACAACATCATGCTGAACCCGGGCAATCCGATCCTGTGGCTCAACTGGTGGCCGCCGAGCTGCGAGTGGAACGAGATCATGCGCACCTACGTGCAGGCGTCCTACGAGGAGTCGCCGGGCAACTACCGCTACTACATCGGCAGCGGCTCGCGGCACACCATGTGGGGCAACAACAAGGTCTACACGGACACGACGGGCAACGTGCCGACGATCCAGAGCTGGCTCGAGGCCATGCTCGCCGACGCGCCCGACTGGGTGAACGTCGAGTCCGACGATCCGGGCCTGCTGCTCTCGGGCGATCCGCGCCCGGATCCGCCGCAGCCTCCGTACACGGAGGACGGCCGCATCGACTGCGAGGGCGAGCCCGCCGAGGAGTAGGGATCGCGGCGCACGGGGCGGCTACGCTCGCCCCGTGCGCCGGCGCATCCACCTGCTCGACACCGCCTTCCCCGGCCGCCCCGCGCTCGACACGGCGTTCTCGCGCGCGCTGCTCGACCTCGTCGCGCGCGGCGAAGCGCCCGAGACCTTCCGCCTCTACCGCACGGACGACGTGCTCGCGTTCTCGGGCGTCGACGCCGCCAGCCCCGGCTTCGCCTCCGCCGTCGCCGCGGCGCGCGCGCTCGGCTTCGCGCCGGCGCTTCGCCTCGCCGGCGGCCGCGCCGCCGTCTTCACGCGCGAGACGCTCGCCTTCGCGTGGACGATTCCCGCGAGCGAGTCGCGCGACGGCATCCACCCGCGCTTCGAAGAGCTCGCCGATCTCGTTGCCGCCGCGCTGCGCCGCCTCGGCGTCGACGCGCGCGTCGGCGAGGTGCCCGGCGAATACTGCCCCGGCGAGTACAGCGTCAGCGCGCGCGGCGCGAAGAAGCTGATGGGCGTCGGCCAGCGCGTCGTGCGCGGCGCCGCGCACGTCGGCGGCGTCGTGGTGGTGGAGCGCGCCGATCGCGTGCGCGACGCGCTCGTGCCGGTCTACGACGCGATGGGCTTCGACTGGGCGCCGGACACGACCGGCGCGATCGCGGACGAGGCGCCCGGCGCGACACTGACGAGCGTCGCCGCGGCGCTCGAGGCGGAGCTGCGCGCGCGCTACGACGTGGTCGCGGGGGGCGTGCCGGTGGCGGTCGCGGCGGAGCGCGCCGCGCCGCTCGAGGCGCGCTTCGAAGTCGGCGGAGGATCCGAGCCGCGCGGCGCACCCGCGAAGGCGGGATGACGGACCGGACTCAGCTCGCGAGCGGCGCCGCGTAGCGCAGCACCGCGATGAAGTGGCACGTGCTGCCCGCGAGCACGAAGAGATGCCAGACCATGTGCCCGTAGCGCAGCCGCTCCCAGGCGTAGAAGCCGACGCCCGCGGTGTAGAGCAGGCCGCCCCCGGCGAGCCAGGCCAGGCCTTCGCTCGGGACGGTGCGTGCGATCGGCGGGATCGCGACCACCGCGAGCCAGCCCATTCCGAGATAGAACGCCGTCGAGGCGCGCGGGAAGCGCATGCCGAGCAGCAGCTTGTGGGCGATGCCGAGCGCGGCGAGGCCCCACACCACTGCGCACAGCGTCCAGCCGAAGGGGCCGCGCAGCACGCCGAGCAGGAAGGGCGTGTAGGAGCCCGCGATCACGAGGTAGATCGCGACGTGATCGAGCGTGCGGAAGAGGCGCTTCGCGCGCGACGGCGGGAGCGCGTGGTAGATCGTCGAGGCGGCGTAGAGGAGCACGAGCGAGACCGCGAACACGCTGCAGCCGAGCACCTGCCAGACGTCGCCGCGCGCGGCGGCGCTGGCGACCAGCACCGGAAGCCCGAGCGCGAAGGCGACGAAGCCGACGCCGTGGGTGACGCTGTTGGCAATCTCTTCTCCGAGCGAGAGCGGGCGTTCGTGCGACATGGGCGTCCAGCCTAGTGGCTGGCCCGAGCCCGACAGCGGCTCGCCGCGGACATGGCAGAACTTTCACACTACACGCGCTCTCGATCCGGCTGCCGCATCGTGTCCGTGAGGAAGAACGTCCCCGTCGCCCGCGCGACGAGCTTGCCCTCCTCGTTCACGACGTCGCCTTCCGCGTAGGCGAGCGACCTCGTCTTCTGGACGCAGCGGCCGGAGGCGCGCACGACGCCGAACTGCACGGGGCGGAAGTAGTTGATCTTGAGCTCGACGGTGGCGCAGCCGCGGCCGGGCGGGAGCTCCTCGATGACGGCGCGTCCGAGCGCGGTGTCGAGCAGGCTGAAGAGGACGCCGCCGTGGACGCGCTCGGCGCGGCTCATGTGGCGGCGCTCGAGCGCGAGCTCGATCACGAAGGCGCCGTCCAGCACGCCGAGCGTGCGGAAGCCCAGGTACTCGGTGAACTCGACGTCGCCCACTACGACTCCTCGCGCTGCCCGCGCACCGCGGCGACCGGCAGCGCCGGCCGCAGCTTCGTCCAGATCTCCTCGGCGAGCCGCGGCACGAGCGGCTCGAGCTCGGCGCCGAGTTTGCCGCGCACCGCGCTGCGGCACTGCTCGCGGCCCTGCGTGACGAGCTTGCGCATCGCGCCCTCGCGCAGCGCGATGCGCGCGAGCGCGGCGGGCAGGCGCACGCCGCGGATGCTCTCCGCGATGCGGTCGCGGCCGAGGTACCAGCCGGCGGCGGCGAGCGCGAGGCCGCCGACGCCGCCGATCAGGAAGCCGACCGGACCGGTCGTGTGCAGCAGCGTCACCAGGATCGCGGCGCCGAGGTGATGGCCGAAGCCGCCCGAGAGCGACGCCACGACGAGCGACACGCCGGTGGAGACGGCCGCGCCGACGGCGTTCGAGACCTCGCGTCCGACCGCGCCGCCGAGCGCGACGGCGCCGCCGCGCGAGAGCCCGCCGGCGTCGAAGGCGACGCGCTCCTCGCCGGCGAGGCTCTGACCGATCGTGCGCTCGATCGACGCGCGCAGCGCGCGCTCGAACTCCGCCTTGGCGCGCGCCAGCTCCGCCTCGAGCTCGGGCTCGAAGGCGCGGCACTCGGCCTCCATCGCGTCCTCGAGCTGCTGCACGCTGCCGCCCGCGTCGCGGAAGGCCGCGAGCTTCGGCACGAGGCGCGCGTCGAAGAGGTTCGCGCACACGAAGCCCGCGACGTCGTCGGCGAGGCGCTGCGTCTCGCTGTGGACGTCGGCGCCGATCGCGGCCTGGATGCGCTCGATCTGCACCTTGCGCACGCCGGCGAGCAGCCGCTCGTAGTAGGGATCGTCGAGCGAGAGCGCGACGCGGCGCGCGGCGAGGCGGCGGCGCGCGCCCGCGGCGGCGGCGAGCGCGACGCGCGGCGCGACGACGAAGAGCGCGGCCGTCACGGCCCAGAGCGAGATCCACTCGGCCGCCGGGACGCCCGCCGCGCTCATCATCTGCGCGGCGTCCGCCGCGTCGGGGAGCGGGCGCCCGAGCGCGAGCGACGCGGGCCCGAGCACCGCGCGCAGCGCGGTCGCGACCGTGTCGACGTCGCGCACGAAGGTGCTGCGCCACACCATCGCGTAGTCGAAGAAGATGCCACGCACGAACATCCCCGCGACGGCCCCGACCGCGAGCGCCGCCGCGCTCGCGTGCAGCAGGCGGCGCAGCGCGGCGAGCGGCAGCGCGCCGGCGGCGTCGATCCACAGCGACCAGAAGCGGCGCGCCACCGCGCCGGCGCGCGAGGCGCG
>QEVM01000309.1 GCA_003576805.1 Pseudomonadota bacterium
CTCGCCGCGGCCGCGCGCGGCAGCGGCCTGCTCGCGGTCGCGCCGGGCGTCGAGCGCGCGCAGCTCGCGACGCGCCGCCCGCTCGTGCTCGATCCGCAGGCGATCGACATGGTCGCGTACGTGCCCGCCGCGCTGCCCGCGGTCGCTGCGGCGATCGAGGGCCTGTACGGCGTCGACTTCGCGTCGCCGCGCGCGGAGGACCGCAACCGCTCGGTGGTGCCGGTCGCGACGGTGCGCGCCGTCTGGGAGCGCCGCAGCGCGCCCGAGTGGGAGGACGCCGCGCGCCGCTTCGGCTTCGCGGACGTGCTCGCGCCGGCGTCGTGGCGGCTCGCGCTGCCGGAGCTCGCGCGCACGCCGGCGTTCGTGCTGTATCGGGCGCCGACGCCGTGAGCGCCGACTTCCATCCCTTCCCGCCCGACGAGTTGATCCGCATCGCGAAGCCGCTCCAGGCGCTGCTCTCGCCGGTCGCGATCGGGCTCGAGCACGTGCCGCGCGAAGGCGCCGTGCTGCTCGCCGGCAACCACACGATCTTCGGGCTGCTCGACATCCCGATGCTCGGCATCGCGCTGCTCGAGGGGACCGGCCGCCTGGTGCGCGGGCTCGGCGACCACAACCACTTCGCGGTGCCGGTGTGGCGCGACGTGCTGGCGCGCCTCGGCGTCGTGCGCGGCACGCGCGAGAACTGCGCGGCGCTCTTCCAACGGGGCGAGGCGGTGCTCGTCTTCCCGGGCGGCGGGCGCGAGGTCATGAAGCGCAAGGGCGAGCGCTACAAGCTGGTGTGGAAGGAGCGCATCGGCTTCGCGCGGCTCGCGATCGAGCACGGCGTTCCGATCGTGCCGTTCGCGTCGGTGGGCGTCGACGACATGTTCGAGATCGTGGTCGACGCCGAGGACATCCTGCGCTCGCCGGTCGGCGACCTGCTGCGCGCGATCGGCGTGACGAAGCAGGCGTGGTTCCGGGGCGGCGAGGTGATCCCGCCGATCGCGGTCGGCACGGGGCCCGCGGGCCTGCCGCGCCTCGAGCGCCAGTACTTCCTGTTCGGTCCGCCGATCGACACGCGGCGCTTTCGCGGCGCGCACGAGGACGCGGCGCGCTGCCTGGCGCTGCGGCGCGAGGTGCAGCAGGCGATCGAGATGCAGATCGCCGACCTGCGCGCGGTGCAGGCCGCCGACCCCGAGCGCTATCCGGTGCAGCGCCTGCTGCGGCGCATCGCGGACCGGCTGGGCTCGGCGAAGCTGCGCTGACCGGCGCGGGTCCGCTCCCGACGACTACGACACGCCGAGGATCTCGCCGTACACGCGCCGGATCGCGTCGGTGTGGCGCGCGTAGTCGGCGAGCAACGCGCGGCGCGCGCTCGACTCGCGCGCGCCGGGCGCGTAGCCGAGCCGGCGCGCGAGGCCGTCGAGATCGCCGCGTTCGACGTCGAGGTCGGAGATCGAGCGGTTCTCGACGACGCGCAGCCGGCTCGACAGCCGCTCGAGGAACTCCCAGCCGTCGGCCAGCACGCGCGCGTGCGCTTGCGCGAGCAAGCCGAGCGACGCCAGCTTCGCGAGCTGGCGCTCGGTGCGGTCCACCGCGAAGAGCTCCGGGTGCGCGGGCCCGTGGCGGAGCTGGAGCCACTGCACGACGGCCTCGACGTCGAGCAGGCCGCCGCGCCCGCGCTTCACGTCGCGGTGCGTCGCGGTCTCGCCGGCGAGCTCGCGCTCCATGCGCAGGCGGATGCGGTGGATCTCGCGTGCGGCGTCGTCGGGAAGCGGCCGGTGGAGCTGCTCGCGGCGCAGCGCCTCGAACGCGGCGCCGGCCGACGCGTCGCCCGCGACCGCGCGCGCGCGGAGCAGCGCCTGCCGCTCCCAGAGCAGCGCGCTGGTCTCGTAGTGGTCGCGCAGGCCGGCGAGCGAGGTCACCAGCGCGCCCTGGTTGCCCGACGGGCGCAGGCGCGAGTCGATCTCGTAGCAGGCACCGCTCGGCGTCGGCGTCTCGAGCGCCGAGATCAGCCGCTGCGCGACGCGCACGCAGTGCTCCTGCGCCTCCATGCGCTCGACCGCGTCGGCGGACTCGAGCGCGTAGAGGAAGACCAGATCGAGGTCGCTGCCGTAGGTCAGCTCGCGGCTCGCGAGCTTGCCCATGCCGACGACGGCGAAGCGCGCCGCCGCCGCGGCGGGCGAGGGCGGCCGCCGGCGCGCGACCTCGCGCTGCGCGACGCCGAGCGCGGCTTCGAGCGTGACCTCGGCGACGTCCGTCAGCGCGCCCTCGCACTCGGCGCGCGTGATCTTCTCGTCCATGTCGAGCAGGCCGACGTTCGCGACGTGGCGGTGGTGGAAGAGGCGCAGCGCTTCGAGGTCGCTCTCGAAGTCGGCCTCGGCGGGCTGCAGCTCGGCGCGGATCGCGGCGAGGTCGGCGCGCAGCTCGTCGCGCGAGAGCAGCAGCACGTTCGGATCGGCGAAGAGCGGCTCGATCAGGCGCGGGTTCTTGGCGAGCAGCGCCGAGAGGAAGCGCGAGCCGGCGAAGAGCGCGGTCAGGCGCCCCACCAGCTCGGGGCGGTCGAGCAGCAGCTCGTAGTAGAAGCGCCGGCTGCCGACCGCCTCGACGAAGCGGTCGAGGTTGTTGGTCGCGAGCACCGGATCGGGCGACGCCTCGATCTCCTGCGCGAAGCGCGCGGCGAGCGCCTCCATCAGCGGCCGCGTCTCCGGGCTGGCCACGAGCCGCGGCTGGTGGCGCGCGAACAGCCCGATCAGCGACTCGGCGCCGCTCTCCAGCGCGAAGGCCTCGTCGAAGGCGCGCACGGCGGCGCGCTCCGTCTCGAGGGCGGCGAGGAACGCGGCGGTCGCGTCGTCGCCGAGGTGCCCCATCGCGCGCGCCAGCCGCGCGAGCGCGTCGGGCCGCTTCGGCAGCGCGTGCACCTGGCGCTCGTCCTCCATCTGGAGCCGGTTCTCGACGCGGCGCAGGAAGCGGTACGCGGCGAGCAGGCGCTCGACGTCGGCGCTCGGCAGGATCTTCACCTCCGCGAGCCGCGCGAGCGCGCGCTGCGCCGAGCGGTCGCGCAGCTGCGGGATGCGGCCGCCGTGCAGGAGCTGGAATGCCTGCGCGACGAACTCGACGTCGCGGATGCCGCCCGGGTCGAGCTTCACGTCGAAGCCGTCGCCGCCGCTGCCGCGCACCTCGCCGACGCGCTGCTTCCAGGAGCGGATGCGGCGCACGCCCGCGGTGTCCATCGCCGCGCGGTACACCATCGGGTGGATCTCGCGCACGGTGCGCCAGCCGAGCTCGAGGTCGCCCGCGACCGGCCGCGCCTTCATGAACGCGACCTTCTCCCAGTGGTCGGCCGCGTTCTCGTAGTACTCGGCGAGCATCGCGTCGGAGATGGCGAGCGGGCCGCGGTCGCCCTCGGGCCGCAGGTCGAGGTCGATGCGGTACAGGAAGCGGTCCTCGGTTTCGGCGCCGACGAGCTGCTGGATCTCCTGCGCGAGCCGGCCGAACCAGTCGAGCGGCGCGCGCTCCTGCGGTCCGCTGGCCGCGTCGGCGACCGCTTCGTAGACGTACACGAGATCGACGTCGGAGGAGAAGTTCAGCTCCTCGCCGCCGAGCTTGCCGAGCCCGAGCGCGCAAAAGGCGGCGTCGCGCTCGCGCCCCGCGGCGTCGCGCCAGCGCGGCGGGCCGAGCTTGGCCGTGTTGCGGCGCAGCGCGATCGCGACCGCGCGGCCGAGCAGCAGCTCGGCGAGCAGCGAGAGGTCGGCGAGCGTCTCGCCGCTGCGCGCGAGCGGCAGCGCGGTGTCGCGCAGCACGATGCGCGCGAGCCAGCGGTACTTGAAGCGCCGCAGCGCGCGTTCGGCGCCGTCGTCGCCGGCCTCGGCGAGCGCGGCGTCGAGCGCGGCCTCGAGCGGCTCGCGCGCGAGCGGCGCGGCGAGGTCGTCGGCCGCCAGCGCGGCGAGCCAGTCGGGATGGCGCGCCAGGAAGGGCGCCAGGAACGGCGCGAC
>QEVM01000310.1 GCA_003576805.1 Pseudomonadota bacterium
GCGCGAACGCGCCGAGCCAGGCGTCGTCGCGCTCGCCGCGCGCGAGCCGTCGCGCGCCCGCCGCGGCGATCATCGCGGCGTTGTCGGTGCAGAGCGAGAGCGGCGGAAAGACCGCGAGGAAGCCGTCGTCGCGCGCGGCCGCCTCGACCGCGTCGCGCAGCCGCCGGTTCGCGGCGACGCCGCCGACGACCGCGAGGCGCCCCACCCCTTCGCGCGCGAGCGCGCGGCGCGCCTTCGCGACGAGGACGTCGGTCGCGGCGGCCTGGAACGAGGCGGCGACGTCCGCCAGGTCCTGCGGTGCGAGCGCGCCGTCCCCGCCGCGCCGCCGCTCCACCTCGAGCGCGACCGCCGTCTTGAGGCCGCTGTACGAGAAGCCGAGCCGGCCGTCGTGCGCCATCGGGCGCGGGAAGTCGATCGCGTGCTCGTCGCCGGCCTCGGCGGCGCGCGCGACGGCCGGGCCGCCGGGATACGGCAGCCCGAGCAGCTTCGCGACCTTGTCGAACGCCTCGCCCACCGCGTCGTCGCGCGTCTCGCCGAGCAGCGCGGGCGGGCCGTCGGCGTCGATGCGGTACAGCGCCGTGTGTCCGCCCGACACGACGAGCCCGACGTACGGCGGCTCGAGGCGCGCGTCCGCCAGCTCCGCCGACGCGAGGTGCCCCGCGACGTGGTGCACACCGACGAGTGGCAGCCCGTGGCGCGCCGCGAACGCCTTGCCGAAGCAGAGCCCGACGAGCAGCGAGCCCACGAGGCCCGGTCCCGCCGTCACCGCGACGCCGCCGAGCGCGGCGGGCGGCGTCCCCGCCTGCGCGAGCGCGGCGGCCACCACCTGCGACACGACGCGCGCGTGGTCGCGCGACGCCAGCTCCGGCACCACGCCGCCGTAGGGCGCGTGCACGTCGAACTGCGCGTGGATCACGCTCGACAGGATGTCGCGGCCGCGCACGACCGCGGCCGCCATCTCGTCGCAGGAGCTCTCGATGCCGAGGATCGGGAGGGAGCTCAACCCATGCGCCGTTCGAGGCGTTCCTGCTCCGACTTGCAGTCGATGCACAGCTCGGCGACGGGGCGCGCCTCGAGGCGCTTGATGCCGATCTCCTCGCCGCAGCTCTCGCACAGGCCGTACTCGTTGTTCTCGATCTTCGCGAGCGCCTCGTCGATCTTGGCGATCAGCCGGCGCTCGCGCTCGCGCAGGCGGCCCAGGAACGCCAGGTTGATCTCGGACGACGCCGCGTCCATCTCGTCCGGAAAATCGTCGGGATCGAGATGGATGTCGCCAGCCACCGCCCGGCGCGCGTTCTCCATGAGTTGGTCGCGCTGGGACTGGAGCAGCTTCCGGAACTTGTCGAGGTCGCGCTTTCTCAACCCTTGGTGTCTCCCGTCGGGTCCGCTTCCGCGTCCGCCGGTACAAGATGGTGGAATTCGTCAGCCCCGCGTGGCGAGCAGCTCCAGCTGCTTCCTGGCCTCGGCGGCGCGCGGAGAGCCCGGATACTCGGCGACCACCCGCTCGAACGCCTTGCCCGCCGCCTTGGCGTAGTTCGGGCCGAGCTTGAGGAGCGCTTCTCCCTGTCGATAGAGCGCGTCGGCCGACTTGTCGCCTTCGGGATACCGGGCCACGACGTCGTCGAAGCGCAGGATCGCGGACTTGTAGTCGCCCTTCTTGAAGTGACACTCCGCCATCCAGTAGGCGGCGTCGTCGGCGTAGGGCGAAGTCGGATAAGTCTGCAAGAAGGTCCTGAATCGGTCAATGCAGGCGTCGTACTCGCCGCTGCGGTAAGCGCCGTGGGCGTCGCGGTACGCGGACACCTCCTGCACCGACGCGCCGGACTCGACCGGCTCGCGTGGCGCGGGCGGCGCGACGGCCGCCGTCTGCTCGGGCGCGACGGTCTCGGTCGCCGCAGCCGGCGGCGCGGGAGTCGGCTCGTCGACGGCGCTCGGCGGCGTCGACGACGGGTCCTCCGCGGCGGCGTCCGTCGGGGCCGCGAGCGGCGCTCCGGAGGCGTCGCGGCGCGCGCGCCGCGCTTCCTCGAGCGCGCGCGTCGCGGTGTGCTGCGTCTCGTCGAGGCGGCCCTCGATCTTCGCGAGGCGGCGGTCGATCGCGTCGAGCTGCGTACGCAGGTCCGCGACGCGTTCGCCGGTGCCGCCGGTGCGGCGCACCTGCGCCACCTCGCGCTCGAGCCGGCGGTGCTCGGCGACGGTCACGCAGCCGCTCTGCAGCGCGGCGAGCGAGAGGCCCAGGGCGATCGCGACGATCGGTCGCGCGAACGTGTAAGCGCGCATCCGACTCCTCCTAACGCGGGTACGGTCCCCAGCAAGGGTGCGTGTTCTCGCCCGCCGCACTCGTGATGCGGCGGGCGTTCTGGCCGTCGAGGTCCACGACGTAGACGTCGGGCTTCCCGCGGCGCGTCGAATGGAACGCGATCTTTCTCGAATCCGGCGCCCAGCTCGGGTTCTCGTCGGTGCGCGGGTGCGTGACGAGCGCCGCGTTCGACTTGCCCTCCGGGTCGATCAGCCAGATGTCGTGCTGTCCGCCGACGCGCGTCTCGTAGGCGATCCAGCGGCCGTCCGGCGACCAGTCGGGCGCCGTGTTGTAGCTGCCCTCGAAGGTGAGCCGGCGCTGCCCGCTGCCGTCGGCGTTCATGACGTACACCTGCGGCGATCCGGTGCGGTCCGAGACGAATGCGATGCGCGAGCCGTCCGGCGACCACGTGGGCGACACGTCGATCGCCTTGTGGTTGGTGAGGCGCCGCAGGTTCTTGCCGTCGGCGTCCACCGTGAAGATCTCGGGCGCTCCGTCGACGCTGATCACCGCCGCGAGGCGGCCGCCGCTGGGCGCGTAGACGCCGCGGTACACCGCGCGCGTCGCATCGAGGTTCCGGAGCAGCCGGCCCGGTTGCTGGCTGCCGCCGCGCACGATGCGGAACAACTTGGGCGAGCGCCGGTAGAAATAGGACATGTACACGATGGCGTTTCCGTCCGGCGACCACGACGGGAACTCGTTGATGCTCTTGTTCCGCGTCGCGGCGCGCTGGCCGCCGCCGTCGGCGTCCATCACGTAGATCTCCGAGTTGCCGCCGCGCGTCGACACGAAGGTGATCTCGGTGCTCGCGACGCCGCGCTTGCCGGTGAACGCCTCCACGACGTCGTCGGCGATGCGGCGCGCGGTGCGGCGCGCGTCGGCGCCGGCGCGGTAGCTGCGCGAGAGGACCGCGCGGCAGCGCGCCACGTCCCATGCGCGCACTTCGATCGAGCCGCCGCGCGCGACGCCTTCGAGCAGCGCGTCGGCGCCGATCTGACGCCAGCTCCCGCAGTCGAGCGCGTCGGAGAGCGCGCTCGTGACGCGCGGCCCGAGGAACGCGGCGGGGTCGATCGCCTGAAACAGGCCCGAGAAGTCGAGCCCGTCGACGACGTCCTGGCGCAGCTTCGCGCCGTCGAGCCCGCCGCCGCCGAACTCCTGCGCGGCGATCTGGAAGCGACGCCCGCCGGCGTCGGTCACCACGACGGCCGGCCGCTCGGCCTCCGGAACGGCCGTCTCCCCCGTCTCTTGCGCTTGCGCGCGCGCCGCCGGCGCGGCGAACGCGAGACTCCCCAGCACCAGCAGCAGCCCCCACCCCAGCCCTCGCATCAACCGAAGTCCTCCGGACGGAACACGAAGCGCCACTTCCCCGCGCTCGGCGGCGCGGGCAGCGGACTCGCCTTCTGGATGGCGCGCACGACGCTCTCGTCGTACCACGGGTCGCCCGAGCGACGGACCACGCGCGGCTCGGACAGCACCTTGCCCTGCGCGTCGAGCTCGACGTCGACCTGCGTCTCCAGCTTCTGGCCGCGCATGCCCGGCCCGAGCACCCACGCCTGCTGGACGTGGATCTTCGCCGCGCGCAGCCAGCCCGCGACCTCGGGCGCGAGCGGCGAGCCGGCGCGCGCGCCCGCGCTGCCGGTGGCGGCGCCCGTCGTGCCGCCCGCGCCGG
>QEVM01000311.1 GCA_003576805.1 Pseudomonadota bacterium
CGCTCGCGTGGCACGTGCTGCGAGTGCGCGATCCTGACGGGCGAGGAGGGAACTCGATGCGAGCCATGCGACACACCGAACGCCATCGCACGCACCGCGTCGGCTGGCTGCGCGCGGCCGTGCTCGGCGCGAACGACGGCATCGTGTCGACGGCGAGCCTCGTGCTCGGCGTCGCCGCGGCGGAGGCGACGCGCGGCGACGTGCTGACGGCGGGCGTCGCCGGTCTCGTCGCAGGCGCGATGTCGATGGCGGCGGGCGAGTACGTGTCGGTGAGCTCGCAGAGCGACACCGAGCAGGCCGACCTCGCGCGCGAGCGCGCGGAGCTGGCGCGCGATCCGGTCGCGGAGCACCGCGAGCTCGCGAAGATCTACGCCGATCGCGGCGTGGACGCGGACACCGCCGAGCGCGTCGCCGCGCAGCTCATGGCGCGCGACGCGCTCGCTGCGCACGCGCGCGACGAGCTCGGCTTGTCGGAGGTCGCCGCAGCGCGGCCCGTGCAGGCGGCGGCCGCGTCGGCGGGCAGCTTCGCGATCGGCGCGGCGCTGCCGCTGCTCGTGGCGGCGATCGCGCCGCCGAGCGCGCTGATCCCCGCCGTCGGCGGCGCATCGCTCGGCTCGCTCGCGGGCCTCGGCGCGCTCGCGGCGCGCACCGGCGGATCCGCGCTCGGCGCCGGCGTCGCGCGCGTCGTGTTCTGGGGCGCACTCGCGATGGCGATCACGGCCGCCGCCGGACGCCTCTTCGGCGCGGTCGTGTGAGCCGCCCGGCGTGTCGCCGCGCTTCGCGACCGAGCGATCGCGTGTATCGTGGGCGAGGAGGGCGCAGTCCGTGAGCGAACGATGAGCAGCTCGTCTCCCCACCGCCGCGTGCTGTTGGCGCTCGAATCGAGCGGCCCGGGCGGCGCCGAGAACATGCTGCTCGTGCTCGCGGACGAGCTCGCGCGCAAGAACTGGGAGCCGATCTTCGCGACGCTGCGGCCGGGCTGGCTGACCGAGCGCGCGCTCGCCGCCGGACACCAAGTCTGGATCCTGCCGCAGCAGCCGGGTCTCGATCCCGGCTGGGTCGTCCGGCTCGGCGCGCGCCTGCGGCGCGAGCGCATCGACGTCGTCCACGCGCACGAGTTCGCGATGTCGGTGTACGCGAGCGCCGCCGCGCGCGCGCTCGGGCTGCGCGCGGTCGCGACGCTGCACGGACATCACTGGATCGCCGGCCGCGCGATCCGCGGCGCCGCGCTGCGCTGGCTGCACCGGCTCGGCATGCCGCTGGTCGCCGTGTCCGACGAGCTCGCGGGCTACGTCGCGCAGGCGGTGCGGCTGCCGCGCGCGCGCATCGCGGTGATCCCGAACGGCATCCCGCTGCCGCCCGCGCTGGGCGCCGCGGACGAGCGCGAGATCCGGCGCGCCGTGCGCGCCGCGCTCGGCGTCGGCGACGAGCAGTCGTTCGTGCTCGCGGTCGGCAATCTCTATCCCGTGAAGGGCCACGCGACGCTGCTGCAAGCGGCCGCGAAGCTGCCCGGCGTCGCCGTCGCGATCGCCGGCCGCGGCGACGAGGAGCCGCGCCTCGCCGCGCTCGCGCGCAGCCTCGGCGTCGCCGACCGCGTGCGCCTGCTCGGCCTGCGCGACGACGTGGGCCGTCTGCTCGTCGCGTGCGACGTCTTCGCGCACCCGTCGCTGCGCGAAGGGCTGCCGCTCGCCGTGCTCGAGGCGATGGCGGCCGCGCGCGCCGTCGTGGCGGCGCGCGTGGGCGGCATCCCGGAGGCGGTGCGCGAGGGCGAGACGGGCCTGCTCGTCCCGCCCGAGGATCCCGACGCGCTCGCGTGTGCGCTCGCCGCGCTGCTGTCCGACGCGCCGCGGCGCGCCGCGCTCGGCGCCGCGGGCCGCGCGCGCGTCGCCGCCGAGCTCTCGTCCGAGCGCATGGCTGCGCGCTACGTCGATCTCTACGAGCGCCGCACGCCGCGCTGAGCGCGCGCGCCGCGCGTTCCCCCGCGTCGTCCTCGCGGCGCAAGCCGCTCGTCCTCGCGGCGCAAGGCTCGCTTCACGTGCGACGCCGCGACGTGATCGCGGCGCCACGGCGAAGCTCGGGCGAACGCCGCATGCCGAAACGCGGCGGCGGCGCGACGCCGACGCACGCCGTGCGTCGGCGCGCGAGATCGCGCGAAGCGAACGCGCCTTTGCGAGCGCGCGCGATGAACGCGGCGTGAAGTTCCTTCATGACTGCATTCGACACGACTTCCCAGCGCCGACCCCGATGAGATACAAGAGGGCCCGCAATCGAGCCGTCCACGCAGATCGGCGCGAGGCGGTTCGAAGGGCGCGCGACGGTCGGTTGCCGGAGGCGGGGCCGAACGCGTCGAGCGCGTGCGAGGGGGACCGCCGTGCGGCGCATGGCAGTGGTGTGCGCGCTGATCGCTGCGCTCGGGTCGTTGGGCGCGACGTGCGCTCCGTTCGGCGCCAAGCAGAGCGGCAGCGGTTGGACGGTGAGGATGGACTTCGAGCGCGCGGCGAGCGGGAGCTACGCGGTCGGGCCGGACGCGTTCGACGGCGTGCCCGACGACCACGCGGACACGCGCATCGTGCGCGGCACGTCGTTCTCGGGCGCCCAATCGGCGCGCCTCACGGTGCAGGAGGGCAGCGATCTCTTCGGCGGCGTGAAGGAGTTCCCGACCCGCCTCGGGCCGGGCAGCGAGCTGTGGCTGCGCTTTCGTGTGTACTGGCCGTCGGGCTTCGACTGGAGCGCGGATCCGTTCCTCAAGTTCTTCCGCGTGCACACGCAGAGCCCGACGCGCATCAACGAGGGCTACGTGGACTGGTACATCAACAATCCGCAGCGCGTGGCGGGCCCGCCGTTCCAGATCATCAAGGAGATCGAGGACCGCTGGCACTACTTCGGCGCGGACTACCGCGACGACCCGAAGTGGAACGTCTGGGAGACCTACGAGGTCCACTACGTCTTCGACAGCGTGCCGGTGAGCCGCGGCGGCCGCGCGCGCGTGCAGGCGTGGAAGAACGGCCAGCTGCTGGCCGACATCCGCGACATGCGCACGCTCGAGACGCCGGAGAGCTACGCGCACGAGCTCCAGTTCTCGTACTGGAACGGCGGCGCGCCGAAGACGCAGAGCTGGTACCTCGACGACATCCAGCTGACGACGCTGCGGCCGTCCGACCGCGACGCCGCGGGCAACCCGATGATCGGCGTCGCGTGGGACGCGCCGCCGCAGTGAGTCACGCGGCGGCGGCGCCGAAGTAGGCGCGCTGCCAGAGCACGAAGGTGAGCAGCGCGAAGATGCGGTCGTCGTGGTTGGCGCGGCGACGCCAGTGCTCGTCGAGGAGCGCTCGCACCGCGCCGGGGCGCAGCACGCCGCCCTGGCGAATGGGTGTCGGTGCGAGCGTGTCTTCGACGAACTCGCGCAGCGGTCCGCGGAACCACACCTGCGTCGGCGCCGAGAAGCCCTGCTTCGGCCGCCGCAGCAGCGCGGCGGGCACGAGGTCGCGCACGGCGCGGCGCAGCACGTGCTTGGTCTCGCCGCGGCGGATCTTGTGCGCGGCGGGGATGCGCGCCGCGAACTCGAGCAGGCGGTGGTCGAGGAACGGGACGCGCAGCTCGAGCCCGTGCGCCATCGAGACGCGGTCGGCGAGCGGCAGCAGGTCGCCCGGCAGGTAGAGCGCGAGGTCGGCGTGCAGCGCGCGGTGCAGCGGGTCGGCGCCGCGCGCGGGCTCGATCGCGCGCAGGTACCCCGCCTCGGCGGCGCCGGGGTCGATCGCGGCGCGAAACTCGTCGGTGAGGAGCGCCGCGCACGCGGCCGCCGGCGCGCGCGCGATCAGCGCGAAGTAGCGCGCGTCGAAGGGCAGTGCGGCGCTGCGCGCGAAGCGCTTGGCGCGATCCGCCCAGGGGCCGCCGGCGCGCGCGTCGGGCAGCG
>QEVM01000047.1 GCA_003576805.1 Pseudomonadota bacterium
GGTGCGTCGCGCGGCGCGCGCGGCGGGTCCGGCGGCGCGGCGCACGCGGCCGCCGCACACAGCAACGCCGCCGTCCACGAGACGAGCGCCCGCAGGCGCCCCGCGATTCCCTTCCCGGTCCGCCCCATCCCGGGCGCAGGATGCCGCAACGCCGGCGTGTCCCGCCCGCGCAGGTGGCGGGCTCGTCATCTCGCGCGCCGCACTCCGACGAGCGCGGCGGTCGCTGCGGCCGCGAGCACGAAGCGCGCCGGCTCCGGCACCGGCTGCGGCGGCGCGCCGGGCGTCGGCGCCGCCTGCACGCGCCACACGCCGTCGTCGCCGCGCTCGATGCTGCTGCCGCCCGGCGCGTCGCCGACGTCGACCGACGCGACCGCGCCGGTCTCGTCGAAGAGACCGCTCGTGTTCTCGCCGCCGTACACGACGACCGACACGGGCAGCGTCTCGGCGCCGACCTCCGCGACCGGCACGTCGAAGAGCGCGACGCCGTCCGCGGTCGCGCCGCTGTTCTGGAGGTCCGCCTCGAAGTCGAGCGGGAGGTCGAGGACCGGGCTCGCGTTCTCGGCGGCGCTGCGCGGTCCGCCGACGACGAAGTGCTGGCCCGGCTCGATCACGCCGGTCAACGCGACGCGGTCGCCGGCCCAGCTCGCGCCGCCCCAGCCGAGGCTCCAGCTCGCGAGGTCGACGGGCGTCTCGCCCTCGTTCACGAGCTCGATCCACTCGAGCTCGTCGTCGGAGCCGGCCGGGTCGTAGAGCACCTCGGCGAGCGCGACCTGTGCGCGCGCAGCGGGCGGGAGCAACAGGCAAGCGGCCGCCGCGGCCGCGAGGCAGGGAAGATCGAAGCGCAGCGATTGCAAGGGATGCATGGCGAGCTCGCGCGGGACCGCGCGGGGTGACGCCGGCGAACGTGTCACGCGTCGGCGTCGCGCGCAACGCCGTGGCGTCGCGTTCACGCGCCGGCCTCAGTGCGCGGCCCGCAGCGCGAGGCCGCTCGCGACCGACGTCAGCTCCTCGCCGCCGCGCAGCCGGCCCGCGCCGAAGCGCCGCTCGAAGATCGCGCGCACCGCGGGCACGAACGCGCTTCCGCCCGTCAGGAACACGCGGTCGATCGCGCCCGCCGCGACGCCGGCCTGCGCGAGCGACTCGTCGACCGCGCGCTCGATCTTCGCGAGCTCGTCGGCGATCCATTCCTCGAACTCGCGGCGCGCCACCGCCGCGTCGAGCGCGAAGCCGCCGTCGCGGTAGCGCACGCGGCTCGCCGTCTCGCGCGAGAGCTCGTGCTTCGCCGCCTCGATCGCGCGATACACGTGGAAGCCGCGGTCCTCGCGCACCAGGCGCGCGAAGGCCCGCAGCCGCTCGGGCTCGAGCGCTTCGCGTTCGAGATCGCCGAGCAGCGCGAGGGTGGGCCGCGACTTCAGGAACGAGAGGTGGTGCCAGCGCTCGAGGTGCGCGTACAGCCAGGCCGGCACCGGCAGCACCTCGCCGAACGGATTGCAGTACTGCGTGCCGCGGCCGAGCGCGGGCGCGACGCGCGCGCGCACCAGCTTGGCGTCGAAGGCGTCGCCCGCGATGCCGACGCCCGCGGTGCCGAGCACCTCCGCCTGCGGGCGCTGCGCGCCGGGCTCGACGCGCAGCACCGAGAAGTCGCTGGTGCCGCCGCCGAAGTCGCCGATCAGCACGCGCTCCGGGCCCGCGATGCGCAGGCCGTAGTGGTGCGCGGCGGCGACCGGCTCGAGCTCGAACGCGACGTCGGAGAAGCCGGCGCGCGCGAGCGCCGAACGCAGCCGCGCGAGCGCGAGGCGTTCGTCGTGGTGCTTGGCGTCGCCCGCGAAGCGCACCGGCCGCCCGCACACGACGCGCGTGCCGAGATCGCCGAGCTCCGTCTCCGCCGCCGCGCGCAGCTCGGAGAGCAGGCGACCGACGAGGTCTTCGAGCTCGAAGGTCGCGCCGAAGATCTCGGTGCGGTCGAAGAGCGGGCTCGCGAGGAACGACTTGATCGACTGCACGAGGCGGCCGTCGCCCGCGGTCTCGAGGTAGCGCTCGATCGCGCGGGGGCCCGCGCGCACGCGCGGCGGACGCACGCCGCGCCGCGGGTGGTCCGCCGAGCCGGCGGACTCGTCGTCGGGATCGGGTTCGAAGTGCAGGATCGAGCGGAACGCGGGCGTGCGCGCCGCGCCGGCGGCGCCGTGCGCGAAGGTCGCGAGGCGCGGCGCGCCGCGGCCCTCCCAGACCGCGACGGCGCTGTGGGTGGTGCCGAAGTCGATTCCGACGACGCGCATCGGGACTCTCCGAAATGCACGACGCCCCGCCCCCGCGGCGCGGGGTGGGGTGTCGGCGGGGATGGAGACGCAGCAAGCCCCACGCCGCGCGGAGCGGGTGGGGGGTGACTGCGTGCGTTCGCGGCCAGCATGCGCGAGCGGCTCGGACGCCGCAAGCGCGCTGCGCCGGCGCTCCGCGTTGCCGTGTGCGCGGGTGGTACGATGCGCAGCGTCGTGTCGACTCTGCCGCGTCCGGACTTCCGCGTCCTGCCGCTCGTCACCGAGCGCAACGCGCACTTCTGGACGGGCGGCGCGCACGGCGAGCTGCGCTTCCTGCGCTGCCGCGCGTGCCGCCACTGGATCCATCCGCCGTCGCCGATCTGCGCGGTGTGCCTTTCGCGCGATCTCGCGGTGGAGGCGGCGAGCGGGCGCGCGCGCGTCGCGAGCTACACGGTGAACCACCAGCGCTGGATCCCGGGCTTCGAGCCGCCGTACGTGGTCGCGCTCGTCGAGATCGAGGAGCAGCCGAGCCTGCGGCTCACGACCAACCTGGTGCGCTGCGCGCTCGAGGACGTGCGCATCGACATGCCGGTGCGCGTGTGCTTCGAGGAGCGCGACGGCGTGTGGATCCCGCTCTTCGAGCCCGACACCGAGACGGGTCGATGAGCGAGCGGCGCGCGGCGATCAGCGGGATCGGGCAGTCGCAGGTCGGGCGGCGGCTCGGCCGCGATCCGATGGAGCTCACGCTCGACGCCTGCCTCGACGCGATCGCCGACGCCGGGCTCGACCGCCGCGACATCGACGGGCTCGCCACGTATCCCGGCGGCTGGTTCGGCCCGCGCGGCTTCTCGGGACCGGGCATCCCGGAGCTGCAGGACGCGCTGCGCCTGAACCTCTCGTGGTACGCGGGCGGGCCCGAGCTGCCGGGCCAGCTCGGCTCGGTGATCGAGGCGATCACCGCGGTCGGGGCGGGGCTCGCGACGCACGTGCTCTGCTTCCGCACCGTGTGGGAGTCGACCGCGCAGGGCGCGGGCGGCCGCTCCGGCATCGGCGCGTCCGCCGGCGGCGACGGCGCGGGCTTTCGCGCCAGCGGGATCCTCGAGTGGACGCTGCCCTACGGCGCCGCGTCGGCGGCGGTGTGGATCGCGCTCTACGCGCAGCGACACATGCACGAGTACGGAACGACGCGCGAGCAGCTCGCGCAGATCGCGCTCACCGCGCGCCGCAACGCCGCGCGCAACCCGAAGGCGATCTACCGCGAGCCGCTGACGCTCGACGACTACCTCGCCGCGCGCATGATCTCGACGCCGTTCTGCCTCTACGACTGCGACGTGCCCGCCGACGGCGCGACCGCGGTCGTCGTGTCGCGCGCCGACCGCGTGCGCGATCTGCGCCGCCCGCCGCTGCGCGTCGAGGCGGTCGGCTCGGCGCTGCGCGGCCGGCCGTCGTGGGATCAGTTCGAGGACCTCACCACGATGGCGATGCGCGACGCCGGCGCGATGCTGTGGCAGCGCACCGACCTGCGCCCGCGCCACGTCGACGTCGCCGAGCTCTACGACGGCTTCTCGTTCCTCGCGCTGGCGTGGATCGAGGCGCTCGGCTTCTGCGCGCGCGGCGAAGGCGGCGCCTTCGTCGAGGGCGGCGCCAACATCGCGCTCGAAGGCGAGCTGCCGCTGAACACGCACGGCGGCCAGCTCTCGGCGGGCCGCCTGCACGGCTACGGCTTCCTGCACGAAGCCGCGCTGCAGCTCTGGGGCGAGGGCGGCGCGCGCCAGGTCGCGGGCGATCCGCGCGTCGCCGTCGCCGCCGCCGGCGGCGGCCCGCTCGCCGGCTGCCTGCTGCTCGTGCGCGACTGACCTTTTCTACAACGCTCGCAACTCCCGCCGTACCCGCGAGCTCGCAGCAACGACCGAAGCGCGGAACCCCGTTTCCCGCGTAGCGAGCCGCAGGCGAGCGGCGAGCCCCACAAGGCTCGCGGTCGTACACGCGAGCTCGAAGCCCCGACCAAAGAACAAGACCCCCGTTTCCCGCGTAGCGAGCCGCAGGCGAGCGGCGAGCCCCACAAGGCTCGCGGCACGTGCATTGCACCCTCGAAAGCGTCCCGCATGCGGCGGAGTCCATGGCGATCCTGCAAGCGCTCATCAGCATGATCGGCCGCTCGGCCGGCAAGATCCTGAACGCCGTCTTCGGCTGGGCGGTGCGCGCGCTCTTCGGGTCGACGAGCGGGACCGAGCAGACGCTGCTGACCGGGCTCGTGGCGGGCGCGGCCGTGTGGCCGCTGCTGCTCGGCGGCGTCGCGTTCCCGCGCGTCGCGGCCTTCGCGCTCGCCTTCGTGCCGATCCCCGACACCACGCCCGACTGGATCATCCGCGCCGTGTGGGTCGCGCTCGCGCTCGCGGTGCCGGTCGCGCTCGGTCTCGTGCTGGCCGCCAAGCAGCCGCCCGGCGCGCCGCGCGAGTCGGTCGTGATGCGCGCCGCGCGCGGCTTCCCGCTGACGCTCGGCATCGCGATCGCCTTCTGGATCAGCTTCGTCGCGGTGCCGCTGCAGCGGATCGCGACGCTCGTGCGCCGTCACGAGGACGCGTACGTGCCGCTCGTCACGACGCGCGACGCCTACGGCGAGACCGCGGAGCGCATCTGCAAGGTGCTCGATCAGGCGGGCTACGCCCTCGCGCGGCGCGAGCCGAGCTGGTGGGTGCGGGCGCCGATGACCGCGCTGCGCAAGCTCGGCGGCGCCGCGATGCGCGGCTACGTGCCCGAGCGTCTCGCGCACTTCGCCGGCCCCGAGCTCGCGGTGACGCTGCACCCGAGCAGCCTGCTGCTGCGCGGCGAGCCGGACGCGACGGTGGTCGCGCACGGCCTCGTCGTCGAGTCGCTCGCCGCGGGCGAAGCGCTGCAGACGACCGACCCCGATGCGCAGCGCCTCGAGCGCGAGATCACGCGCGTGTGGCGCACGCTCGACGAGCACCCCGCCCACGTCGGCTCCGCGCTGCTCGCGAGCCGCGTGAACGACATCGCGCGCGAGCTGACCGAGACCTCCATCGAGTACGACGACTGGCAGATCCTCTACCGCCAGCTCCTGCAGCTCGACCGCGCGCTGCGCGGCGAGCCGCAGCTGCTGGCCTGCAACCAAACGGACGGAACGGGAGACATCAGCATGGCCCAGGCCGCACGCCCGTACGCGGGCGAACGCACGCCGAGCGGCGCCGCCGCCCAGCTCAGCACCGGCGACCTGCTGCGGGAGATCACCTCGAAGGCGAGTCTGCTCGCGCTCAAGGAGGTCGAGCTCGCGCGCGCCGAGCTGAAGGAGCACGTGGACTCGCAGATCGCGATGGCGAAGGCGCTCGCCGTCGCCGCCGTGTTCGGACTCGCCGCGTTTCTGTTGCTGCTGGTCGCCGGCGTCTTCGCGCTGACGCAGTTCTTCGAGGGCTGGCTCGCGGCGCTGATCGTGGCGGGCGTCTGTCTGCTCGTCGCGGCCGTCACCGGCTGGCTCGGCTGGCGCAAGCGACTCACGCGACCGCTGGCTCGCACGCGGCGCACGCTGAAGGAGGATCTGCAGTGGGCGAAAGAAGCCGTCGCATGAACGGCGGGAACGCATCGTTCGCGGACGAGCCGGATCACATCGAGAGCGAGATCCACGCGATCCGCGACGATCTCTCCGGCCTGATGAGCGAGCTCGACCGGCGCCGCCACGCCGCGCTCGACTGGCGCTTGCAGCTGCGCAATCACCGGCGCGAGCTGATGATCGCCGCGGGCGGCCTGGCGCTCGCCGTCGCCGGCGGCGTCGCGGTCCGCCATGCGATGCGCCAGCGCCGCCAGCAGCCGATCGCCCGCGTGCAGCGCCTCGGCCACGCGCTCGACCTGATCCTGCAGGACCCCGACTCGCTCGCGCGCTCGCTGCGCCGCCCGCGCACCGAAGACATGCTGGCCACGCTCGCGAGCAGCGCCGGCGCGGCGCTGCTGCGCGCGGGCATCTCGCACTGGGTGGCGGGAGGTCGCGGCTCGCGCTGGTAGGTCCGAGCTCGGGAACGATCGCGAGCCGCTGCAGCAGCCATCTGGAGCGCAAGTTCGGCGAGTCCTACGCGGCCTACGAGCGCCGCGTGCGCCGGTGGCTCTAGGAGCGACGCGTCACGCGTCCGTGGAGCGGCGGAACGCCTCGGCATACGCCATCCCGTGTGGCTGCCCGGCGCGGGCCGCATCGTCGCGGATTGCGCGCTCGCAGCGCGCCCGGTCCTCGGGGTGCATCGACGCCTCGTACGCCTCGACGCGCCGCCCGAGCTGCGACACGTGCGCGCAGCGCGCATCGATCTTCGCGTCGATCGCGCTCGCCACGTCGACCCAGTAGTTCGGCTCGGGCGAGTGGAAGAAGAAGCACACCGGAACGCTCCACGGCTCCAGCCCTTCCACCAGCAGCTCCGGAAAGTGCAGGTGGCCGCGCGCCGCGCGCACGGCGTCGTACGTCGCGAGCGCCGCGGCGCGGCTGCCGGCGTCGCGCAGCGGCTCGCAGCCCGCGCCGGGATCGAGCGCGAAGAGCGCGTGCGGCGAGAGCCGGCGGATCCACGCCGTCGCCCGTTGCACGAGCGCGCGGCGATCGCCGTACGCGAGCTCGCCGTCGCGCTGCCCGAGCAGATGGACGTTGCCGGCCGCGATCCCGACCCGGCGCGCCGCCTTCTCCTGCTCCGCGCGCCGGATGCGCGCGAGTCGCTTCGACGTCATGCGCGGATCGCGCGAGCCCGCGTCGCCGTTCGCGTACGTCACGAGGTGGACGTCGTTGCCGCGCCGGCGCAGCCGCGCGAAGGTGCCGGCCGCGTGCACGTCGTCGCCGGGATGCGCGCCGAAGCAGACGATCGTGCAGCCGCTCCACGTCTCGATGCGCTCGGGCAGATCGCGCGCTCGCATGCCGCGCAGTCTACGGGCGGGCCCCAAAACCCGCCCTAGAATGCCGGCCGCGGAGGTCCCGTGCCGAGCGCGAAGCGCTTTCCGTTCCCGTCCGATCCGGCCGGCTGGTATCACGTGGCCGAGTCGTGCGAGCTGGCGGACGGAAGCGAGCTGCGCGTCACGGCGCTCGGACGCGCGCTGCGCGTGTGGCGCGACGGCTGCGGCGGCGCGCACGCCGCGCGCGACGGACGCGGCGAGCTGCCCGTCGACGAGGTGAACGGCTCGGTGCTCGTCTACTGGGACCCGCTCGGACGCGCGCCGACGTGGCGCATTCCGCCGCTCGCGGCGTGCACGTCGCCCGACTGGCGCCGCACCGCGGACCGCGCGTGGCGGCTGCGCTCGCACCCGCAGGAGATCGGCGAGAACGTCGTCGACACCGCTCACATTCTGGTGTTGCACGGCGCGCCGCGCCTGCCGGTGCTGGACCGCGCCGAGGCCGACGGCCCGTTCTTCCGGGTCGAGTCGCGCACGCCGGCGGACGATCCCGCCGCCGCGTTCGTGTCCGGCTTCCGCGTCACCGAGCACGGGCTCGGCTACGCCGCGCTCGAGTTCGAGGGCGCGGCGCCGCTGTGCGCGATCGCGCGCCGCACGCCGGCCTACGACGACGTCGTCGACGTGCGGGTCGCGTTCTTCGCCGCGCGCGGCGGCGATGCCGCGCTCGCCGACACGATCGGCGCCGCGTTCGTCGAGCGCTTCTGCGCGGAGTTCGACGCCGACGTCCCGATCCTCGAGCACAAGGCGCACCTCGCCGCGCCGCTGCTGTGCGAGGGCGACGGCCCGATCGCTGCGTGGCGCCGCTTCTGCCGGCAGTTCTACGCGTAGGAGGCCCGCATGCCCGAGTTCTGCCGAGTCGAGCGCGACGGCCACGTGACGACGATCACGATCGCGCGGCCCGAGGTCATGAACGCGCTGCATCCGCCCGCGAGCCGCGAGCTGTCGGCGGCCTTCGACGCGTTCGTGGCGGACCCCGACGCGTGGGTCGCGATCCTGACGGGCGCCGGCGACAAGGCCTTCAGCGCCGGCAACGACCTCAAGTTCCAGGCCGCCGGGAATCGGATCGACGGGCCGCCGACGGGCTTCGGCGGGATCACGTCGCGCTTCGACGACGCGAAGCCGGTGATCGCCGCGGTGAACGGCCTCGCGCTCGGCGGCGGCTTCGAGATGGTGCTCGCGTGCGACATCGCGATCGCCGCGGAGAACGCGTCGTTCGGTCTGCCGGAGCCGCGCGTCGGACTCGCGGCGCTCGCGGGCGGCCTGCACCGGCTGCCGCGTCAGATCGGTCTCAAGCCCGCGCTCGGCATGCTGCTCACGGGCCGCCGCGTGGACGCGCGCGAGGCGCTCGCGCTCGGCATCGTGAACGAGGTGGTGCCGGCGGGCGAGCTGCTCGCCGCGGCGCGCCGCTGGGCGGACCAGATCTCCGAGTGCTCGCCGGTGTCGGTGCGCACGACCAAGCGCGTCGCGCTGGAAGGGCTCGAACACGCGGGCCTCGAGGCGGCGATGGCGGCGCGCTACGACGCGATCGCGGAGCTGGTGAAGAGCGAGGACTTCGTCGAGGGCCCGCGCGCCTTCGCACAGAAGCGCAAGCCCAACTGGAAAGGACGTTGAGCATGATCGAATGGAGCGAGCAGCATCAGATGATCCGCGACGTCGTGCGGCGGTTCATCGAGGCGGAGGTGGTCCCGAACGTCGAGGCGCTCGAGCACGGCGACATGCCGCCCTACGACATCCTGCGCAAGTTCTACTCCGCCTTCGGCATGGCGGAGATGCAGCGCGCGCGCTTCGCCAAGATGATCGAGCGCGAGAAGAAGGGCGAGCCGGCCAAGAAGAAGTCGGACGCGGAAGGCGAGGGCGGCGGCGACGCAGCCGCGATGCAGCTGATCCCGATCATCGAGCTGTGCCGGCACTGCCCGGGCATGGTGACCGCGATGGGCGTGTCGGTCGGGCTGACGGCGGCGTCGATCCTGTCGAAGGGCACGACGCGCCAGAAGGAGCGCTGGGCGCTCGACATCCTGACGCTCGACAAGATCGGCGCCTGGGCGATCACCGAGCCGGGCTCGGGCTCCGACGCCTTCGGCGGCATGAAGGCCACCGCGAAGCGCACGCCCGACGGCGGCTACCTGCTGAACGGCAACAAGACCTTCATCACCAACGGCCCCTACGCCGACACCATCGTGTTCATCTGCAAGCTCGAGGAGGACGGCGTCGCGCCGCGCGACCGCAAGATGCTCCACTTCGTACTCGACAAGGGCATGCCCGGGCTCGTGCAGAGCAAGCCGATGCGCAAGATGGGCCTGCACTCGTCGCCGACCGGCGAGCTCTTCCTCAGCGACGTGAAGGCCGGCCCCGACCGCCTGCTCGGCGAGCAGGAGCCGACGGCGGCCGACGGCCGCTCGGGCGCCAAGTCGACCTTCCAGACCGAGCGCAGCGGCGTGGCCGCGATGGCGCTCGGCATGATCGAGCGCAGCCTCGAGCTCTCGCTCGCGTACGCCAAGGAGCGCGTCCAGTTCGGCAAGCCGATCGGCGAGTTCCAGCTCATCCAGGAGAAGCTCGCGCGCATGGAGGTGGCGCGCATGAACGTGCAGAACCTGGTGTTCCGCACGCTCGAGCTGGCGTCGCAGGGCAAGTCGATGAGCTTCGCCGAGGCGTCGGCGATGAAGCTCTACGCGGCGCGCGCCGCCGACGAGGTCTGCCAGGACGCCGTGCAGATCTTCGGCGGCAACGGCTACATGGCCGAGTACAAGGTCGAGCAGCTCGCGCGCGACGCGCGCGTGCTGCGCATCTACGCCGGCACCGACGAGATCCAGATCGGCGCGATCGCCCGCGACCTGCTGACGCGCTGAGCCTTCGCTAAGCGGGTTTCGCCGCGCGCGTCCGCCGTGCGGGCGCGCGCGGCAGCACGCGCGACACGGCGAGCAGCGCGGCGCAGGCGATGGCGTACACCGCGAGGCCGACCAGCGCGTGCACGGTGTCGCCGGTCACGAACTCGACACCCCACCACGACGCGCCCATCGAAGTCGCGACCACGCGGATCAGGTTCGCGACCATCGCGATCGGCACCGCGAGCAGCGCGAGCGCGATCTTCGAGCCCCGCCCGATCGGCGCGAGGTACGCGATCAGCACCGCGATCGGGAGCAGCGTCACGATCGAGGTGAGGCCGCTGCACGCCTCCGCGACGAAGAGCGATTGCCCGTCCGGCAGCACGATCACGTTGCCCTCGCGCACGACCGCGAGCCCGAGCGCGTGCAGCACGCCCGCGGCGGCCGTCGATACGAAGAGCAGGAGCTGCACCACGACCGGCGCGAGCCACGCCGGCGGGATCGGCACCATGAAGAGCAGGAAGGCGACCGGAAAGGCGAGGGCGCGCAGCCACGCCGCGCCGCGCAGCCACCAGATCGCCGCGGCGAGCGCGGCGACCAGCGCGAGGCCCTGTCCGCTCGCCGACCCGACGAGCACCCCCGCGACCTGGAGCACGAGCGCGGCGGCGAGCGCGAGGGCGCCGCGCCGGTCCGGGCGCGCGGGCAGCGCGGCGTTGCGTTGCGCGATCCCGTGCGCGACGAGGCCGGCCGCCAGCGGCACCAGGAAGCCGTGCGAGTAGTGCTCGACGGACGACCACACGCGCGCGAGCGCCAGCGCGGCGGGCGCGAACACGGCCGCCAGCAGCAGCGCGGTGATCCATTCGGGACGCTTCATCGCGTTCCTCGCCTCGCCCTCGTGCGCCTCGTCTCGCCCCGTCTCGGAATGGCGACGCGCGCGATCCACCCTAACTTCGAGAAGTCGCGCCCGCCTCCGCGGGGAAAACGCCCTCGACGGCGCCCGAAACGCGACTTTCGGGCGGTCTCCGGACACTCACCGGAAGAGTGGCCGCGTCGGCTAGCTTCGATTCACCTTTCCCGCTCGGCTGCCGAGCAGATACGGACGATGTACGAATCGTTCTTCGGCCTTCGGGAGCTGCCCTTCTCGCTGACTCCCGATCCGCGCTTCCTGTGGCTGTCCGAGACCCACGAAGAGGGCCTCGCGGCGCTTTGCTACGGCATCACGCGGCGCAAGGGCTTCATCCTGCTCACCGGTGAGGTGGGCGCCGGCAAGACCACGCTGCTGCGCGCTGCGCTCGAGCGCATTCCGCCGGGGACCGAGACCGCGCTGATCCTCAACACCGCGGATCTGAGCCCGGTCGACCTGCTGAAGCTGATCGCGGCGGAGTTCGGCCTCGCCATCCCAGCCGGCACGAAGGCCGACATCCTGATCGCGCTCAACCGCTTCCTGCTCGAGCGGCTCGCGAGCGGACTCAACACCGTGCTCGTGATCGACGAGGCCCAGAACCTCACGCTCTCGGCGCTCGAAGAGGTGCGGCTGCTCTCCAACCTCGAGACCGACACCGCGAAGCTGCTGCAGATCGTGCTGACCGGGCAGCCGGAGCTGCGCGACAAGCTGGCCGCGCACGAGCTGCGCCAGCTCCGCCAGCGCATCGCCATCGAGCACCACGTCGATTCGCTGCGGCCCGAAGAGGTCGCGCACTATCTGCGGCACCGCGTCGAGGTGGCGGGCGGCAAGTACGAGCAGGTCTTCGAGGAGGGCGTCGAGCCGATCTTCTTCGAGGCGTCGCGCGGCTGCCCGCGCCTGATCAGCCTGCTCGCCGACCGCAGCCTGCTCGCCGCCTTCTCGCGTCAGGTCGCGCCGTGCCCACGCGCGATCGTCGAGCGCAAGGCGGCGCAGATCGCCAACGCCACGCGCCCCGCTGCGGCGGAGATGGAGACGTAGATGGGTGAGATCAGCGAGGCACTGCGCCGCGCGCGCGGCGACGACCCGGCCCGCAAGGCGCAGGCCGCCGAGCCGCGCCCGATCGATCCCGGGCGCCCGGCGAGCCCGGCGCCGCCGCCCACGCCGGCCGGCGAACGCATCGAGTCGCCGCCCCGCACGCGCGAGGGCATCTGGTCGCCGCGCGCGCTCTTCGTCGAGGACCACGGTCCCGCGGCGGAGTCGGCTCGCCATCTCGCGCTGCGGCTGCGCGCCGAGCTCGAACGGCGGCGCGCGCGCAGCGTCGCGGTGGTGAGCGCGCTGCACAGCGAGGGCAAGACGACGGTCGCGGGCAACCTCGCCTTCGCGCTCTGCTCGCTGACGCCGGGCCGCTCGGTCGCGCTGATCGACTGCGACCTGCGCCGCCCCACGCTCGCGAAGGCGCTCGGCATCGACGTGCGCGTCGGCATCGACGACGTGATCGCCGGCGACGCCGCGCTCGCGGACGCGCGCATTTCGTTCGACACGCCGCCGCTCGACGTCTACCTCGTCCGCAAGCCGCGCGCCGCCGCGCACGAGCTGCTCGTGCGCCCGTCGCTCGACGCCACGATCCGCGAGCTCGAGCGGCTGTACACGCACGTGGTGTTCGACACCGCCCCGATCCTGCTCGTGCCCGACACGCCGATCCTGCTCGAGCGGCTCAGCGCGTGCGTGGCCGTCGCGCGCGCCGGGCACTCGCGCACCAAGGCATTCCACCGCATGTGCGAGCTGGTGCCGGCCGGAAAGATGGTCGGGGCCGTGCTCGACGAGGGCCGTCTCCCGGCTGCGGCGGAGAGCTACCGCTACTACGAGCAGTGAGCCGTGGGGCGCCGGTGACACGGAGCCCCTGGCTGCTCTGGTCCGCGCTCGCCGTCGCGCTCTCTCCGTCGCTCGTGGACCTGGCGCGGCACGTCGTCGCGAATCCATGGGCGCGCGGCGCCGCGGTGTTCCCGTTCCTGCTCGCGTGGAGCGCCTACACCGCGGAGGAACGCGACCGCCCCGCGCGCGACGGCCTGGTGTGGCTCGCGCTCGGCGTCGCGCTCTCGCTGGTGGGCGTCGGCGGCGGCATGCCGCGCGTCGGGCGTCCCGGCATCGCGCTCGCCGTGATCGGCCTCGCGCGCGCCACGGGCGCTCCGCCGCTGCGCTGCGCGCTGCTCGCCGCGTTCGCGATTCCGCCGCCGACGCAGCTGGTGGCGCTGCTCTCCCCCGGACTGGAAGGCGCTGCGGCGTGGCTGGCCGCACGCGTCGCGGGTCTGCTCGGGTCCGGCGCACTGGTCGACTGGAGCCGCGCGCGGGAGATCCGGCTCGTCGCGTCCGACGGCGGCGCGCTGTCGCTGTACCCGGCCGACGGCGGACTCGCGCTCGCATGGTCGCTGGCGGGAGTCGGCTGGTTCGCGGCGGTGCGCCGCGGCGGCTCGCTGCGCGCTGCGTCGCGCCGCGCGCTCCGCTGGGGCACGGCGGCGCTCCCGCTGCAAGCGCTCGCGCTCGGCGCAGCGTCCGCGCTGGCGCTGCTCGGGGCGCCGCACGCCGCGCGCGCGGGCCTGGACGCGGTCGTCGCCGTCGCCGCGATCGCCGCGCTCTGGCTCGCCGTGCGCGGAACGGCGAACGACGCGACCGCGCGCGTCCGCATGCAGCCGGCGGACTCGCGATCGTGACGCGTTCGCTGCCGACGGTCGCACTCGTCGCGTTGCTCGTCGCGGCGGGCGCCATCTCGTGGGCGTTCGAGCTACGTGCACCGCTGCGTGTAGACCCGGCGCCGCTCGCCGCGCTGCCGTCGGCCCTCGGCTCCTGGCGGGGCGTCGACGTCCCGCTCGAGCAGAACGTCGAGTCGATGCTGCGCGCCGACTTCAACGTCCAGCGCGTCTACGCGCACGCGACCGGCGCGGTCGTCTCGTTCTACGTCGGCTACTACGGCACCGAGCGCGGAGGTCGTCCCGAGCACACGCCGGAGGTCTGCTACCGCAGTCAGGGCTGGGAGATCGCGGCGCGCCGCGTCGTCGACGCCGCCGGCGGAGACCACGCGTTGCGCGTGAACGAGTACGTGGTGGAGCAGGGCGGCGAGCGTCATCTCGTGCAGTTCTGGTTCCGCTCTCACCGGCGGACCGGCCTGCTCGGCGGGTTCGACCAAGCGGTGGACCGCCTCGCCGGGCGGCTCCTCGAGGGTCGCGCGGACGGGTCGCTGGTCCGCATCAGCACGCCGATCCTCGACGGCGACGAGCCGACCGCGCGCGCCGTGTTGCTCCAGTTCGCCCTGCTCCTGGACTCGCAACTCTCCGCGCACTGGCCTGTCGAGCATCCGTAAGTTTCCGAACCGCCCCTGCGGGGCGATGAAATCCCTGACACGTCCCCGCAATTCCCTTGCAACCTTTGCCACCCACCCGGGCACCCACGTGTGTACGCCCGGCCCCCCTCACCGGCGCGAAGTTGCCGCCAAATCGGCGCATTCGCGTAGAATGATTCGGTCGTTGGGATGAGGGGGGTGGATCCGGGCCCTTTCGACGGGGTGACGTTGTGCTGCGAACGCGGGCCCGTTTACTGCATCGCCTCCTGATCGCCCTCGACGTCATCGTCGGCGCGCTGCTCTTCACCGTGCTGCTGGCGGTTCCCGAGCTCCGGCAGGGTCCGATCGGCTCGACCCACACGCTGCCCGGCCTGTTCGCGCTGGGCCTGGTCGCCTCGCTGGCCTGGCCGTTCACGCTCGACGTCTTCGACCTCTACCGATCGCAGCGCCGTGCGTCGCTGCCGCGCTACCTGATGCAGCTGCTGGCGGTCGGCGGACTCTCCACGGCCGCCATGGCGGCCGCGACGTTCTTCGGCCACGCGCCCGTTGCCCAGCTTTTCCCCTTCGCGCTCGGTGCCAGCCAGCTCGTCGTGATCGGCGGCATGCGCCTCGCCGCGTACGGCAGCCTGCGCCTGCTGCGCCGCACCGGCCGCAACTACCGCAACGTGTTGGTGGTCGGCAGCGGTCCGCGCGCGCTCGACGTGCGCGCCGTGCTGGACGGCCACCCGGAATGGGGCCTGCGGATCGTCGGCTTCCTCGACGAGAGCGACGTCCCGCTCGTGGCCGGCATCGAGCCGCACGAAGTCCACAAGCTCGTCGACCTCCCCTCGCTGCTGAACGACTCGGTCATCGACGAGGTGATCGTCGCGTGCCCGCGCTCGATGCTCTCCGCGCTGGCGCCGGTCGTGTCGGTCTGCGCCGCCGCCGGCGTGCCGATCACGCTCCTCTCCGACGTGTTCGGCGACTACCTGCCGGCGCCGCGCGTCACGAGCTTCGGCTCGCTCGCCGCACTGAACTTCGCGCCGGTCCACCACAGCCGCTCGCAGCTCGCCGTCAAGCGCGTGATCGACGTCGCCGTGTCGAGCATCCTGCTCGCCATCGCGGCGCCGGTGATCGCGGTCGCGGCGCTCGCGATCAAGCGCAGCTCGCCCGGGCCGGTGTTCTTCCGCCAGGTGCGCTGCGGCATGTACGGCCGCCGTTTCGAGATGCTCAAGCTCCGCACGATGGTGGCCGACGCCGAGGCGCGACGCGCGGACGTGATGTCGCTCAACGAGATGGACGGGCCCGTCTTCAAGATCAAGAACGACCCGCGCGTCACGCCGGTCGGACGCTGGCTGCGCCGCTGGAGCGTCGACGAGCTGCCGCAGCTCTGGAACGTCCTGCGCGGCGACATGAGCCTCGTCGGACCGCGGCCGCCGATTCCGTCGGAGGTGGTCCAGTACCAGACGTCGGAGCGGCGCCGGCTCTCGATGCGCCCGGGTCTCACCTGTCTCTGGCAGGTGACGGGCCGCAACTCGATCGGCTTCGCCGACTGGGTCAAGCTCGACCTCGTCTACATCGATACGTGGTCGCTGATCCAGGACTTCAAGATCCTGCTGAAGACTCTTCCGGCGGTGGTTCGCGGCACGGGACACTGATCGGCGCGCAGCCGCGTGGTTCTCACGTTCGCCATGCGGTATACCGATCCGACCACGAGCCCCCCTGGAGGAACTCCTTTGCGGACGTTCGCGTTCGGGGCTGTGCGCCTCGTGCTTTCTCGCGTGATGGTCACTGGACTCGCTGGATTGGTCGTCGGGACGGGCGCTCTTTCGACCGGTTGCGCCAGCGGGCCGAAGGGCTCGGAACAGATGGCCGCGTCCGAGCCGTACCGCGTCGGACCGGCGGACACGCTCAGCATCCGCGTGCTGCCCGAGCCGGCGATCGAGCTCACCGAGCTCAAGGTCAGGCCCGACGGCCGCATCTCGATCGAGCTGATCGGCGACGTCGTCGCGGCGGGCCGCACGACCGACGAGATCGCGGCGGAGATCACCGAGAAGATGGCGGAGTACCGCCAGGAACCCACGGTGACGGTCGCGGTGGACGCGCCGCTCAGCACCACGATCAGCGTGATGGGCGAAGTCGGACAGCCGGGGAGCTTCGCGCTCGAGCGCGACATCCGCGCGTCCGAGTCGATCGCGATGGCGGGCGGCCAGACCGAGCTCAGCGCGACCAGCCGCGTGCGCGTGGTCCGCCGCGAAGCCGGCGCCACGAAGCTGTATCTCGTCGATCTCGACCGCATCAAGGCGGGCGACGGGAGCACCGACATGATGCTCCGCAAGGGCGACCTCGTCGTGGTGCCGTCGGCGTATCCGGTCGTCGCGGGCTACGAGATCCGCAAGGCGCTGTATCCCCTCGAGTCGCTGTTCCGCGTGATCGGCGCGGGCATCTTCGCGGTGCTCGGCAGCGCGGTCGGCCAGTAGACGGCAGGAGACCGGAGCGATGGCGGAGCCCGACGAAGAACGCGAGCAGGGCCTTCCGGACTGGATCCGGGATCCCGTCGCGGTGCTGCGCAGGCGCTGGCGGGCGATGCTCGCGGTGGTCGCCGCGGGAATCGTGCTCACCGCCGTCGTCGTGTCGCTCCGCCAGCCGGTGTACCTCGCGCAGGCGACCGTGCTGCTCGCTGCCCAGAAGCTCGACGAGGATCTCGTCAAGCCCTCCTCGCAGGGCAGCCCCGTCGAGGACATCGCCGCCTTCACCGCCGAGGCGCTGTCGGCGAAGAACCTGCAGACGGTGATCCAGGACCTCGACCTCTATCCGGAGCTGCGCGAGAGCAAGCCGATGCTGGAGGTGGTCACCGAGATGCGCAAAGCGATCCGCATCGAGGCGAGCGAGGACGCGGTGCGTCCGCCGCCCGGCCCGATGCGCGTCGAGAAGTCGCGCATCCTGAGCATCGGCTTCGAGGCGAACGACGCCGTGACGGCCGCCGAAGTGGCGAATCGGCTGGCGAGCCTGTTCCAGACCGAGGGCGTGCGCATGCGCAGCGAGCAGGCGCGCCTCGCGACCGAGTTCATGCGCCGCGAGGTCGAGTCCGCCGAGAACGCGCTGCGCGAGCAGCAGGACAAGATCGCGAAGTACGAGCAGGAGCATCCGGGCGAGCTGCCCTCGGATCTCGACGCGAACCGCCGCCGCATCGAGCGGCTGCAAGACCAGCGCGACGACCTCTCGACCAGCGTGAACGAAGCCGAGACCCGGCTCGCGCGCCTGATCTCCGAGCAGGGCAGCACGTCGGCCGCGTCGCCGCAGTCGCGGCTCGAGCAGGCGCGCGCCGCGCTCGCGAAGGAGCGCTCCGTCAACACCGACACGCATCCCAACGTGGTGTCGCTCAAGCGCGAGGTCGCGGCGCTCGAAGCCGAGGCGCGGCGGGCGCCGCGCGGCGGCGCTGCGGGCTCGGTGATCGAGGCGGCGCGCCGCGAAGTCGCGGACTATCGCGCCCGCCTCGCGCAGACCGACGAGGAGCTCGCGGCGCTCGACGAGCGGATCGCGCGCACGCCGAGCCGCGAAGCCGAGATCAGCGCGCTCCAGCAGCGCGCGAAGGTGCTCCAGGACAGCTACTTCGAGGTGCTGCGCAAGCTCAAGGAGACGGAGCTCGCCCAGAGTCTCGAGCTGTCGCAGCAGGGCGCGCAGGTCGCCGTGCTGCACGAGGCGCAGGCGCCGACGCGGCCCGAGAACGGCCCGCTGAAGGTGGCCGCGGCCGGGATCCTCGCGTCGTTCGGGCTCGCGTTCTGCCTGGCGATCCTGCTCGAGCTGCGCGATCCGGTGATCGCGACGGCGCAGGGCATCGAGGAGATCGCCGGCGTTCCGGTGCTCGGCGTGATGCCGCGCCTCTCGTAGCGCGCCGCGGTCAGCCCTCGGACAGCGTCTCGTCGATCAGCCGCTCCGGGTCCGGCACCAGGAAGCAGCGGTCGCGCACCTCGACGAGCTTGTCGCCCTCGAGGCGCGAGAGAGCGCGCGTGGCGGTCTCGCGCGTGACGCCGACGATGTTCGCGAGCTCGCGGTGCGTGAGGCGCATGTCGATCCAGGTGCCTTCCGGAGAGCTGCGGCCGTGGCTGCGGCAGAGCCGGTGCAGCGCCATGCGGATGCGTGCCTCGGGCTCGCGGTGGTTCAGGATCTCGATCTGCTGCCAGGCGTCGCGGCAGCGCGCGCAGAGCACCTCGAGCAGCGTGCGCGTGAAGCGCGGCTCCTGGAGCAGCTCCTCGAAGCGCGCGCGATCGAGCGACACGATCGACGAGCGCGCGACGGCCGTCACGGTGGCGGGCGCGGTGCGGCCGTCGATCAGCGCCATCTCGCCGAAGTGTTCGGGCGGGTCGTGGTAGGCGAGGATCAGCTCGCGGCCGCTCGGCAGCCAGCGCGAGACCTTCACGCGGCCCTCGCGCACGACGTACACGCAGCGGCCGGTCTCCTCCTCGGGGAACACGATCTCGCCCGCGGAATAGCGGCGCTCGATCAGCCGGCTCGACAGGCGCTGCAGGTCCTCCTCGGTGAGGCCCGCAAAGAGCGCCACGCGGCGCAGGAATTGGATGTCCAGAGCCAAGCGCCCCCCTCGCGCGGATCCGGCGGACGCATCGCCCGAACCGCGGCCGCGCTTGAGGGGGGAACGCCACGAGAACGCGCGAGACGCGAGAGGTCACACACGACCGGGTGCGCGCGACCGTCGCGCACGGATCCGGCGGAGAGACAGCGGGTGGCGTCCTATCTTCGCGTTTTCGCCGGCGTGTCGGGATCCCGACGGGAGCGCGCGTTCGCTCCACGGATCGCTGCGAGAAGCCGACAACGGAGATCCCACCGCCGGCGGGAAGCCGGTCCGTCGACAGCGGGTATGCGCCAGCCATGAACGTCCTCGTCGTGCTGATCAACTACAAGACGCCCGAGCTGACGCTGCGCGCGCTCGAGGCGGTCGTCGGCGAGCTCGATCGCGTGCCGGGCAGCCGCGTCGCGCTGGTGGACAACGGCTCCGGCGACGGCTCGGTCGAGACGCTGGCTGCGGCGCTCGATCAGAAGGGTTGGCGCGAGCTCGTGGACCTGGTGCCGTCGCCGACGAACCTGGGCTTCGCGGGCGGCGTGAACCTGCCGCTGCGAGCCGCGCTCCGCTCCGCCGATCCGCCCCGCTACCTCTACCTGCTGAACTCCGACGCGCGCCCGGCGCCGGGCGCGCTGGCGTCGCTGGTGCGCTTCCTCGACGCTCATCCCGACGCCGGCATCGCCGGCAGCTACATCCACGGGCCGGACGGCGAGACGCACGACACCGCGTTCCGCTTCCCGACGGCCGCGAGCCAGTTCGAGCAGGCGATCGGGGTCGGCGTGGTGTCGCGGCTGCTCGACCGCTGGGTCGTGTCGAAGCCGGTGCCGACCGTCACCACGAAGGTCGACTGGCTGGCCGGCGCCAGCATGTTGATCCGCGCGGATCTCTTCGCGCGGATCGGGCTCTACGACGAGAACTACTTCTTCTACTTCGAGGAGACCGACTTCTGCCTGCGCGCGGCGCGCGCCGGCTTCGCGACGTGGTACGTGCCCGAGAGCCGCGTCGAGCACATCGGCGCCGTCAGCTCGGGCTGGAAGGACCGCAGCAAGCCGCGCGCCGCGTACTGGTGGGAGGGACGGCGCTGGTTCTACTACAAGAACCACGGTCTCGCGTATCTGTGGCTCGCGAACCTCGCCTGGCTCGCCGGCTTCCTGCTGGGCGAGCCGCGCCGCCTGCTCACCGGCCGCAAGGGGCCGTTCCCGCCGCGCTTCTTTCGCGACTTCCTCCGCTACAACTTCACGTTCCGCCCGCTGGGGCGCGGGCTGCCCGTCGACGCTTGAGGAGCGCGATGCACGGCATGGGAACGCTCGGTGTCGTCGTGATCGGCCGCAACGAGGGCGAGCGGCTGGCGCGCTGTCTCGCGTCGATCGCGCCGGCGCCGGTGCCGGTCGTCTACGTCGACAGCGGCTCGAGCGACGGCAGCCCGGCGCTCGCGCGCAGCCGCGGCGCCGACGTCGTCGAGCTCGACGCTTCGCTGCCCTTCACCGCCGCGCGCGGCCGCAACGCCGGCTTCGACCGGCTGCGCCGCACGCACGCGGACCTCGCGCTGGTGCAGTTCGTCGACGGCGACTGCGAGCTGGCGAGCGGTTGGCTGGACGCGGCCGCCGCGCATCTCGCGGCGCATCCCGACGTCGGCGTCGTGTTCGGCCGGCGCCGCGAGCGCCATCCCGAAGCGAGCCCATGGAACCGCTGCGCCGACGTCGAGTGGGACGGCCTCCCCGGCGAGGCGCAAGCGTGCGGCGGCGACGCGCTGATGCGGGCGTCCGTGCTCGTCGAGGCGGGCGGCTACGACCCGGCGCTGATCGCGGGCGAGGAGCCGGACCTGTGCATGCGCATCCGCCGCAACGGCTGGCGCATCGTCCGGCTCGACCGCGAGATGACGCTGCACGACGCGGCGCTGCTGCGCTTCCGCCAGTGGTGGCGGCGCCAGGTGCGCTCGGGGCACGCCTACGCGGAGACCGCGTGGCGGCATCGCGCGTCGCCGGACCGCACGCGTGCGAGGCGCGTGGCGTCGATCGCGTTCTGGGCGGGCCTGCTGCCGGCTGCGGCGCTCGCGCTCGCGATCCCGACGCGCGGCGCGAGCCTGCTGCTGCTGCTCGCGGAAGCGCGGCCCTGGCTCGGGCTCTACCGCGCGGCGCGGCGGCGCCGGACGCAGCGCGACGCGCTGCTCTACGCGTCTGCGTGTCTGCTCGGCAAGGTCGCGGAGCTGCGCGGCGTGCTCGCCTTCGCCTGGAACCAGGGCGTCCGCCGCCGCGCCACCGCGCTGATCGAGTACAAGGGAATGGACGCGCGTCCGCGCTGAGACGCGCGTCTTCCGCTCAGGAGACCGCGCGCCGGAGCAGCGCCTCGAGCGCGTCGACCTGTCCGGGCGTCGTGTGTTCGCGCAGCACGCGCGCACGGCCCACGGCGCCCATTTCGTCGAGGCGTGCGGTGGGGAGGTCGAGCGCCTCCTGCAGCGCCGCGACCAGCGGCGCGACGGTGCCGGCCGGCACCAGCCAGCCGCTGCGGCCCGGCTCGACGAGCTCCGGGATGCCGGCCACATAGGTCGTGACGACCGGACGGCCGAGCGCGAAGGCCTCCATGATCACGACCGGCAGTCCCTCGGCGAAGCTCGGCAGCACCAGCGCCCGGCTCTCGCCGAGCAGCTCGCGGATCTGCTCGGAGCCGACCCAGCCCGTGATCGCGATGCGGTCGCCGAGGCCGTGGTGCGCGATGCGCTCCTCGATCGCCGCGCGCAGCTCGCCGTCGCCGGCGAGGACGAGCCGCGCGTCGTTGCCGGCCGCGATCAGCTCGGCGAAGGCATCCACGAGCAGGAGCTGTCCCTTCTGCGGCGCGAGCCGCCCGACGCAGGTGAAGGTGCGCGAGCCGGGCGGGATCGGCGCCGCGGGCTTCTCGAACTCGTCGCCGATCGTGCAGCGCACGATCGCGATGCGCGGCCAGTCGGCGGGATCCGTCCAGCGCTGGAGCTGCGCCGCGCCGAAGTGGCTGATCGCGACGGTGAACGCCGCGTCGTGCACCTTCTCGCGCACCGAGAAGCCGAGCACCACGTCGAACTCGGTCGGGCCGTGCACGGTGACGCTGTAGCGCGGTCCGCCGAGGAGGTGCGCGAGGCGCGCCACCGCGCAGGCGTTGTTCGCGAAGTGCACGTGCACGTGCTCGGAGCCGTGCGCGGCGAGCACCTCGCGCAGGCGGCACGCCTGCACCAGGTACACGAGATGGCGCAGCAGGCCGCGGTCGCTGCGGCCGCTCATCTGGAGCGACACGGCGAACGCACGCAGGAAGCGCCGCGGGCGCAGCAGCAGCGCGCGCAGCGTGGCGAGGACGAGCGCCGCGCGGTCCGCCATCAGGACGTGGGTGCGCTCGCGCTCCTCGATGTCGCGCGGATCGACGAGGCGGCTGCTCGGCGTTCGCACCGACACGCGCAGGACGTCGTGTCCGCGCCGGGCGAGCTCGACGATCTCGCGCCGGATGAAGGTGTGGCTCACCTCCGGATACGCGGTGGTGAGGTACGCGAGCCGCACGCTAGCGGCCTCCGGCGGCCGCGACGGCGGGCGCCGCCGCCGCGTCCTCGGGCTTGCGCGCCACGAACGAGAGCGAGCCCGCCATCTCGACGCCGCGCGCGCGCACGTCGAGCGGGCGCTGCCGGAGCGTGCGCCGCATCAGCGCCGACGTCTTCGTGAACGTCCACTCCATCGCCGAGAGGAAGCCGCGCGTCGCGACGCGCCACGGCAGCCCGGGTCCGCCGCGGAACGCCATCGACGCGACCGACTGCGGATACGACCAGTCCGGCCAGATGCGCTCGACGCGGAAGCCCGCCGTGCGCATCACGGAGAGCAGCGCGGCGTGCGTCATGTGATGGAAGCTGGCGCGGTCGTGGAAGCCGTAGACGAACGCGGCCGAGCCGAAGAAGATCCCGCCGGGCCGCAGCACGCGGAACGCCTCGCGCGCTGCGATGTGCGGGACGAGCAGGTGCTCGTACACGGCGAGCGAGACGTAGAGGTCGAACGAGGCGTCCTGCATCGGCAGGTTGTGCGCGTCGGCGAGCAGGTGCGGGCCGCGCCCGCGACGGTCCACGTCGGTGCCGACGTAGTGGAAGCCGCGCTTCGCGAAGTACGGCTCGCACAGCCGCTCGCCGCAGCCGATCTCGAGGATCCAGCGATCGCGGCCCTCCGCGCCGGCCACGCCGGCGAGGTGCGCGTCGAGGTGATAGGGCAGGTCGGGCGACGGCAGCGGCGTGGGCGGACCGAGCACGAGCGCCGCCAGGTCGTCCCACGGCTCGTACCACGGCGCGTCGATCCGGAGCCGCTCGGGCGCGCACAGGAGGTCGACGGCGCCCTCGGTGATCGGATACGCGTGTCGGCCGTCGCGCGAGCGCAGCACGGCGCCGTCACGGACGAGCGGCTGGCCCGTGCGCGGACAGCGCAGCCGCGGCAGCAGCTGCTCGAGATCGACGATCGGTGCGGTCTTCGGATCCAGGCTCGTCTCCCGTGCTCGTGGGCTGGCGGTCGGAGTGCGCGAAGCGGCGGCTAGCGCGTGGACGCGGTGCGCGCGCGCCGGTGCGCGAGCACGCGCCAGAGGAAGAGCGGATTGCCGAGCAGGTAGCGGCCGACCTTGCGCGGCTGGCGCACGAGCAGGTGCACCCACTCGAAGCCGATCGCGCGCAGCCAGCGCGGGGCCCGGTCCAGGTCGCCGGACCAATAGGCGAAGAGGCCGCCGATCGCGACGCACACGGGAATCCGCAGGCGATCGCGGTGTGCGTGGATCCAACGCTCCTGCGCCGGATTGCCCATTCCCACGAGCAGCACGTGCGGGCGCGCCTCGTTGATCTGCTCCACGACCTTCTCGCTGGCGGCGGCGTCGAGGTAGCCGTGGTGGCGGCCGACCAGCTCCCAGCCCGCGAAGGCGGCGCGCGCGTGCGCCGCGGCGCGCGCGTTCATCTCCTCGGTCGCGCCCAGCAGGTAGTAGCGATAGCCGCGCCCGGCGCGCGACGCGAACATGCGCGGCACGAAGTCGGTGCCGTTCACGTTGTCGCGGAGCTGCACGCCGTGCAGCATGCGCGCGGCCCAGCGGACGCCGGTGCCGTCGCCGTAGACGACGTCGGCCTGGCGCAGGATCTCGCGGTACGCCGGCTCCTCGCACGCGAGGTTCAGCGTGTTGGCGTTCACGAAGTACACGGTGCGGGTGCGCCCGTCCGGCTCCCGCATCCAGCGCTCGACCCGCGCGAGCGCGTCGTCCAAGCGGCAGTCGTCGATCGGAACGCCGAGGATGTCGAGCGCCGCGCTCACTCTTCGAACGCCTTGCGTCCCGGCCCCGGCGCGTTGACGAGCAGCGCCATGTTCCCGGGCGGGTGCGCGTTGCGGTACATGAGCTGGTGCGCCTCGCCGACCTCGGCGAACGCCCAGGTGCGCGACACGCAGGGATCGATGCGGCCGTCCGCCACGAGCCGGGTGTACTCCATGCACTCGGCCCGGCTCGCGAAGTGCGAGCCCTGCAGGCGCTTGAGCCGCATCCAGAGCAGGCGCAGATCCACGTCGGCGTTGTAGCCCGACGTCCCGCCGCAGATCACCACCATGCCGCCGTTCTCGCACACGAACATCGAGGTCGGAATCGTGTCCTGGCCCGAGTGCTCGAACACGATGTCGACGCCGCGCCGCTCGCCGAGGATGTCCCAGATGCGCTTGCCGAAGGCGCGCACGCCGCGCTGCCAGCGGTCGTAGGCGTCGCGGTCGTGCCAGTCGGGCAGGCGGCCCCAGTGGTCGAACTCGCGGCGGTCGATCACGCCGCGCGCGCCGAGCTGGAGGCAGTGCTTCGCCTTGATCTCGTCGGACACGACCGCGATCGGGATGCCGCCGAACTCGCGCGTGATCTGGATCGCCGCGGAGCCGAGCCCGCCGGCGCCGCCCCAGATCAGCACCACCGAGCCGGGGCGCACGGTGTTGGGGTGCCAGCCGCGCAGCTGGCGGTAGGCGGTGCCGCCGCTCACCACGAGGCACGCCGCCTCCTCCCACGTCAGGTTCGCCGGCTTGGGCAGGCACTGGTAGTCGTCGACCACCGTGAACTGCGCGAAGCAGCCCCAGTTGTCCTCGTAGCCCCAGACGGTGCGCGAGCTCGACGCGATCGGGTCGAGGCCCATGCGCACGTCCTCGGCCTGCTCGTCCCAGCGACACGACGTCATGACGACGGGATCGCCGGGCTGGAGGTGGCGCACGTCGGAGCCGACCGCCCACACCACGCCGGAGCCTTCGGAGCCGCCGACGTGGAAGTCTTCCTTCTCGCCGCGCTTCTGGCGCATCGCGATCACGTCCACCGGCTTCGCGAGCGCCGTCCACACGCCGTTGTAGTTGACGCCCGCCGCCATCACTTGCACCAGCACCTGGCGCGGACCCGGCTTCGGCACGTCCACGACCTCGATCGCGAACGCCTCGATCGGCTCGCCGAAGCGGCTCTGGCGGATCAGCGCCGCGTGCATGCGGCTCGGCACGTGTCCGAGCGGCGGACTCTCGCCGACGTCGTACAGATCGCGCGCGCCCGACATCTCGCTCTCCTCGCTCACGGAACGACCAACGTCGCTCCGCTCACGGTGTGGCCCCCGCGATTCGCCACCACTCCTTCCACCCGCGCACCGGGCGGAAGCATCTGCAGCGCATGATTCGGCAGGGACGCGGCGAAGCAGTAGCCGGCCGGGCCGCCCGCGCCGAGCCGGATCTCGACCTCCCGGAAGCCGAGGAAGAGCCGGATCCGCGGGTGGATGCACTTGTACGTGGCTTCCTTGGTGCTGAAGATCCAGCGCGCGAGATGCCCGCGCTGAGCGGGCGGCGCCGGACGCACGAGCGCGTCCAGCTCGCCCGGCGTGCAGATCTTCGACCACAACGGTTCCTCGAGCGGGACGTCGGGCTCGACGTCGACGCCGATCCCCGCCACCTCGCTCGCGCGCGCGACCGCCACGACGCAGAGCGTGTCGCAGTGCGAGATGGACCCCACCACGCCCGCGGGCCAGCGCGGCGCCCGCGCGTCGTCGCGCAGCAGCGGCGCCGGCGGCGCGCCGA
>QEVM01000312.1 GCA_003576805.1 Pseudomonadota bacterium
CTGGCGCAGGCGCAGTCCGACGCGGCCGCGCGCAGCCACGGCGTGATCGAGCCTGCGCACCTCCTCCGCGCGCTGCTCGCGCAGCCGGAGGGCGCCACGGTGCCCGTGCTGCAAAAGCTCGGCGCGCCCGTCGAGGCGCTCGCGGCGCAGATGGAGCAGATCCTCGGCGCGCTGCCGCGTGTCTCGGGCGGCGCGGGGCAGCCGCGCATCGGCGACGCGCTCGGGCGCGCGCTCGAGGCCGCGTTCCAGGAAGCGCAGCAGCTCAAGGACGAGTACGTCTCCACCGAGCACCTGCTGCTCGGCCTCGCCGCGAGCGACCGCGATCCCGCCGGACGCGCGCTGCGCGACAAAGGCGTGACGAAGGACGCGGTGCTGAAGGCGCTGCAAGCCGTGCGCGGCGGCGCGCGCGTCACCGATCCCGATCCCGAGAGCAAGTACCAGTCGCTCGCGAAGTACGGCCGCGATCTCACCGACCTCGCGCGGCGCGGCAAGGTCGATCCCGTGGTCGGCCGCGACGACGAGATCCGCCGCGTCGTGCAGGTGCTCTCGCGGCGCACCAAGAACAACCCGGTGTTGATCGGCGAGCCGGGCGTCGGCAAGACCGCCATCGTCGAGGGCCTCGCGCAGCGCATCGTCGCGGGCGACGTGCCCGAGTCGCTGCGCGATCGCCGCGTCGTGGCGCTCGACCTCGGCTCGCTCATCGCCGGCACGAAGTACCGCGGCGAGTTCGAGGATCGCCTGAAGGCCGTGCTGCGCGAGGTCACCGAGGCGCAGGGCCAGGTGATCCTCTTCATCGACGAGCTGCACACGATCGTCGGCGCGGGCGCGGCGGAAGGCGCCGCCGACGCCGCGAACCTGCTCAAGCCCGCGCTCGCGCGCGGCGAGCTGCGCTGCGTGGGCGCGACGACGCTCGACGAGTACCGCAAGCACGTCGAGAAGGACGCGGCGCTCGAGCGCCGCTTCCAGCCGGTGCTGGTCGGCGAGCCGAACGTCGAGGACACCATCTCGATCCTGCGCGGCCTGAAGGAGCGCTACGAGGTCCACCACGGCGTCCGCATCCAGGACGCCGCGCTGGTCGCCGCCGCGACGCTCTCGCACCGCTACATCACCGACCGCTTCCTGCCGGACAAGGCGATCGACCTGATCGACGAGGCCGCCGCGCGCGTGCGCGTGCAGGTCGACTCGATGCCCGAAGAGCTCGATCAGATGCAGCGCGAGCTCGTGCGGCTCGAGGTCGAGCGCGAGGCGCTGAAGAAAGAGACGGACACGGCCAGCCGCGAGCGGCTGGCGCGCCTCGAGCAGGAGATCGCGAACCTGCGCGAGACGCTCGGCGCGCAGAAGGGCGTGTGGGAAGCCGAGAAGCAGGCGATCGGCCGCGTGCGCGAGCTGAAGGAGCGCCGCGAGGAGCTCAACGCCGAGCTCGAGCGCGTGCAGCGCCAGGGCAACCTCGAGCGCGCCGCGCAGATCCGCTACGGCGAGCTGCCCGAGCTCGAGAAGCAGCTCGAGGGAGCGCAGCAGAAGCACACGGGCGCGACGCTCGTCTCCGAGGAGGTCACGGCGGAGGAGATCGCCGAGATCGTCTCGAAGTGGACCGGCATCCCGGTCGCCAAGATGATGGAGGGCGAGCAGGAGAAGCTCCTCCACATGGAAGACAAGCTGCGTCTGCGCGTGATCGGCCAGGACGAGGCGCTGAAGGCGGTGTCGAACGCGGTGCGCCGCGCGCGCGCGGGCCTGCAGGACCCGAACCGCCCGATCGGCTCGTTCCTCTTCCTCGGCCCGACCGGCGTCGGCAAGACCGAGACGGCGCGCGCGCTCGCCGAGTTCCTGTTCGACGACGAGCAGGCGATCGTGCGCGTCGACATGAGCGAGTTCATGGAGAAGCACTCGGTGTCGCGCCTGATCGGCGCGCCGCCGGGCTACGTCGGCTACGAGGAGGGCGGCGCGCTCACCGAGGCGGTGCGCCGGCGCCCGTACTCGGTCGTGCTCTTCGACGAGATCGAGAAGGCTCACCCCGACGTCTTCAACGCGCTGCTCCAGGTGCTCGACGACGGCCGCCTGACCGACGGCCAGGGCCGCACGGTGGACTTCAAGAACACCGTCCTGATCCTGACCTCGAACATCGGCAGCCAGTACATCGTCGAGCTCGGCGAGAACCAGCGCGACGAGATGGAGCGCCGCGTCAACGAGGCGCTGCGCGCGCACTTCAAGCCCGAGTTCCTGAACCGCGTCGACGAGGTGATCGTCTACCACCAGCTCGGCCGCGCGCAGCTCGGCCGCATCGTCGACATCCAGCTCGACCGCGTGCGCAAGCTGGTGGCGGAGCGCCGCATCACGCTCGAGTTCACCGACGCCGCCAAGCAGCTGCTCGGCGACAAGGGCTACGACCCGCACTACGGCGCGCGGCCGCTCAAGCGCGTGATCCAGCGCATGGTGCAGGACCCGCTCGCGGTGAAGATCCTCGAGGGCGAGTTCCCGGAAGGCTCGAAGGTCGTCGTCGACGCGCGCCTCTCTGGCGACGCGCTGGAGTTCCGGAAGGCCTCCTAGCCGGCGCCCGCTAGCATCGCTTCCCGGGAGGAGGCCCGATGACGGCGCTCGGCGACGCGAGGCTGGAGTCGCTGCTCGCGCGGCTGCACGCGCGCAGCGGCGCGCAGGACGAGGCGCTCGCGCGCTACTTCGGCCGCCGCGCGCAGGAGGGCTCGCTCGACTGGCGCGCGCTCGACGCCGACGCGAACCGCTTCCTCGCCGACAAGATGGTCGCGCTCGAGCCCGACAAGGCGCTCTTCTGCCACCGCCTGTGCCGCGCGCTGCGCGCCAAGCGCGTGGTCGAGGTCGGCACGTCGTTCGGCGTGTCCACGCTCTATCTCGCGGCCGCCGTGCGCGACCAGGCGGCGCGCGACGGCGCGCCGGGCGTCGTGATCGCCACCGAGGCCGAGCCCGCCAAGGCCGCCGCCGCCCGCGCGCACTTCGCCGAGGCGGGGCTCGCCGAGTGGATCGACCTGCGCGAGGGCGACCTGCGCGAGACGCTGCGCCGCATCGAGGGCCCGGTGGACTTCGTGCTGATGGACGTGTGGACGGAGCTGGCGCGCCCCGCGCTCGAGCTCGTCGCGCCGCACCTGCGCAGCGGCGCGATCGTGATCGCCGACAACACGGTGCAGTTCCGCGACGCGTACGCGGACTACCTCGCCTTCGTGAACGACCCGGCGAACGGCCTGCGCACCCAGACGCTGCCCTTCGCCGGCGGCCTCGAGATGACGGTGCGCTGCGGCTGAAACGCGCCTCAGTGCACGCCGATGCGGACCGCGTCGGCGGCGCCGTCGCCGCGCTGGCGCCGGCTCACGAGCCAGTGGACCGCCGCGAACGCGACCAGCAGCGTCGTGCCGAGCGCCGCCCCGAACGGCCAGTTGCGCGCGTTGCCCTTGAACTGGTTCTCGATGACGTTGCCGATCATGTCGACGCGGCCGCCGCCCAGGATGTCGTTCACGGCGTAGATGCCGAGCGACGGCACGAACACGAGCAGCACGCCCGCCGCGACGCCGGGCGCCGTCAGCGGCGCGACGACGCGCGCGAACGCGCGCAGCGGTCCGGCGCCGAGGTCGAGCGCCGCCTCGACCAGCGCGCCGTCCAGCTTCTCGACGCTCGCGTAGATCGGCAGGATCATGAACGGCAGGAACGTGTAGACGAGCCCGACGATCACGGCGCCGGGCGTGTAGAGCAGCTCCATCGGCTCGGCGATCGCGCCGAGCTGCAGCGCGAGCGAGTTCACGAGTCCCTGGCTCTTCAGGATCGTGACCCACGCGTAGGTGCGGATCAGGAAGCTCGTCCAGAACGGCACCATCACGGCCATCAGCAGCAGGTTGCGCCAGCGCGC
>QEVM01000313.1 GCA_003576805.1 Pseudomonadota bacterium
CCACGCGCGCCGCCCGCGCCGCCCCGCGTGCTGCGCCGGCGCCCACTCGGACGGCAGCAGCGCGTCGCCGCTCGCGGCGAACGCGCGCGCGGACGCCTCGTCGTCGAGCTCGAGCACGTAGATCCACGCCGTCGCGTCGCCCGCGCAGCGCCACGCGAGCGCGCGGTCGCCGCGCCACGCCGCGAAGACGCGGCTCGGCGCATCACCCCCGCGGCCCAGGAGCGCGCGCACCTGCGCCCACACGCCGAAGCTGGCGTCGCGTGCGAGCGTGCAGCCGGGGACCACGGGCGGCGGACCCGCCAGGCGCACCGGCCGATCGCCGGCGCGCCAGCGCGCCACGCGCAGGATCTGCTCCGTGGAGAGCGGCGGCGCCCGGAAGGCGTCCTCCCGGTCGCCGAGCGCGCGCAGGAAGCCCTGCGCGGCGAGCACCGGCACCTCGGGAAACAGCGTCCCCGCGTCGGGCGTCTCCGCGGCGATGCGCGGAGCGGCGAACGGATCGGCGGGCGGCTCTTCGGGCGCCGGTCCGAGCCCGCCGTTCGCCGTCGAGAGGGCGCTCGCCGCGAGCAGTGCGCGCAGCGCGACGCCGACGTCGCCCGGCGCGCGCGCCGCCGTCTGGACCAGGTGCGGATAGCGCTGGGCGTCGAGCAGGTGTGCGAGCGCGACGAGGATCTCGGTCTCCGCGGGCGGACGCGCCGCGACGACGCGATCGCGCGCCAGGTCTACGGCGGCGTTCGCCAGCGGCTCGGTGAACACCATCCCGGAGCTGCGCACGAGCGGCACGGCGGCCGCGTCGCGCAGCGCCGCGAGCGCGGGATCGCCCGCGTCGACGATCGCGACGAGCGGCGCGCGCACGAAAGCGAGCCCGCGCGCCCGTTCGGTACGCGCGATCCAACCGTCCACGACGTCGCGCGCGAGCTCGCCGGGCGCCACCTCGACGAGCGCGACACCTTCGCGCGGCGGTCCCTGCGTGGTCACGCAGCGCGTCGCCGCGAGCCACGGCGCGATGGCAAAGAGCGGGAGCAGGATTCGGAGAGCGCGTCGGTTCATCGGGGCCGCGGAGCGTCGCATCGATTTCGCAGCCGAGCGAGCGCCGCAACGCAAGGAGGGCGGAGCCGAAGCTCCGCCCTCCCGAAACGAGACCCTCTCGGTTGGGAGAGGATCGCTGTGGCTCAGCTCTTGCGCCGCCGCGCCGCCGTGCCCGCGAACAGGGCGAGGCCGCCGGCGATCAGCGCGAACGTGCCGGGCTCCGGCACGGTGCCCACGCCGCGCAGGTTCAGCGTGAACGTGGCGCGGAACGTCGAGCGGATCGTGACGCCCGAGATCGAGGTCGCGGTCAGGAAGTCGAACGCGCCGCGCAGGTTCTGCAGCGCGAACTGCGGATTCCCGAACCCGTCCGGACCGAGCTCCACGAAGGTGCCCGGCGACGAGATCGAGATCGGTCCGATCGCGATCGTCGGGATCGTCGTGTTGTCGGTGGTCGCCGTCGCCGACCACTGGCCGCCGGTCAGCGTGGTCGCGATCGACTGGCCGTTCTGCGGCAGGTCGAAGCCGGCGATCGTTCCCGTGGCCGCAGTGATCATCTGCACGACGACGTCGGTCACGTTCACCGTTCCGAACACCGGAATCGAAGTGAACGCGACGTCCGAGCCGGTGCCGAGGAACATGTTGAGCTGGATGTCGTCGGTGACGTCGTCCAGCGTGCCGGCCCCGGTCCCCGTGAGGTTCGAGGTCTGGGTCTGCTGATACGGACTGCCGAAGCCGACGAAGCTGCAGAGCAACCCGGAGCAGACCAGCCGCACGGTGAGCGCGACGTTGTTCACGCCGAGCGTGTTGTCCGTGGTCCAGGCGACCGGGAAATTCAGCGCCGAGGACGAGGACGGCAGCAGCAGGGCGGTGAGCAGCCCCAGAACCGGGGCCAACCGAACGGAGCGACGAACGGAGCGAGCGGACGCAAAGCGAGTCATCGGATCCCCTTCCCAAAAGGTCCGACTCACTGGTAAGCAAGCGTCGTGCCGCGGACTCCTCACCAGAAAACGCAGCAGTTTCGACACGCTGCCGAGCATGCGGAACGGACCGGGGGAAACACAGTTCCGCGATTGAGAAGCAACTTTCCAACCGGACGGCGGAGTCAGTCGGCACCGTCCAGCGCCCGCGCCGCGAAGCCGGCCAGCGCCTCCGCGACGATCCGATTGCCGAGCGGCGTCAGGTGGCAGTGGTCGTAGAAGAGCGGCTCGCGCCGCGCGTCGCGCAGTGCCGGCAAGAGGTCGAAGTGCGGGACGCCGAGCCCTTCCATGGCGGCGGCGAAGGCGCGCTGCGGCTCGTCGTGGAGCTGCGCCGCCTCGACCTGGTGGCGCACCGGAAAGAGCGCGACCGCGACGCGCCGCTCCTGCGCGCGCGCCTCGTCGCGCAGCGCAGCGACGCCGCGCGCGAGCTCGCGCCACGCGGCTTCGCTCCAGGCGTAGCCCCAGTCGGCGAACGCGGCCGCGACCTCGCGGTCGAAGGCGTGCGCATCGGTGCGCCAGTCGCCCGTGTCGGAGAGCGCGTGCGTGCGGAGGAAGGCGTCGAGCGCCGGCTGCCGGGCCGCCATCATCGCGGTCCACGCGCGCTCCGCGCGCCAGCGGCCGAGACGGACGCTCGCGAGGGTCGCCAGCCGGCTGCGGCCGGCCCACCGCTCGGGCGGCGCGACGAAGAGCGAGCGCTGCGCGTCGTTGAGATAGAGGCCGACCAGCACGAGATCGGGATCGGCCGCGCGTCCCGGGCCCGCGAGCAGCGGCAGCATGTCGTCGACGCCGATGCTGCCGACGCCGGCGTTCACCACCTCGGCCGCGACGCCGCGTGCGGCGAGCGCGCGCGCGAGCGCGGCGGGATAAGTCTCGGCTTCGTCGACGTAGTCGCCGAGCGTCACGCTGTCGCCGAGCACGAGGACGCGCGGCACGCCGGCCCGCCGCGGCGCGAGCGGCCCGCCGCGAAAGCCGAGCGCGTTGGTGCGCACCACCGTGGTGCGACCGCTGACCGCGTGCGCGCGGATCTCGACGCGCGCGTTCGGACGCAGCGCGAGGCCGCCGCCCGCGGTGCGCAGATAGAGCGCGTCGTCCGGAATGCCGAGCGCGCTGGCGTGGCCGCTCGCGCCGAGCGGCGCGCTGCGCGCCGACGCGTCGCGCGGCGCGACGCCGAAGCGTTCGGCGCCGCGCAGCACCGCCTCCGCCGTGAGCAGCGAGAGCGCGCTCGCCGCGACCGCGAGCAGCGCCGTCGCGGTCGCGCCGCGTCGCGTACGCGCGCCGCCGCGCGACGCCGCTGTAGTAGGCTCGCCGCCCATGCCGCGGACCTCTCCTTGCTCGCGCGGACGCGCGGCGCGGTGACGCGAATCGTGCCGCCCTGGATGCTCGTCCTCGCGGGCGGCGTAGCGTACGCCGTCGCGACGAGCAGCGGCGCTCCGGGCGTCGCCGCGCCCGTCTGGAGCTTGGCGGCGATCGCGCTCGCATGGCTCGCGTGTGCTCTTGGCGTCGGTGGCTGGGTGGCGGTCGCGCTCGCCGGCGCCGTCGGAGCGCTCGCGTCGGCGGCGCTCCTCGGGCCGGGCTTTCCGCTCGCGCACGACCTCTCGCTGCACGTGTGGACGATGGAGTCGTTCGCGCGCGCCGTCGCCGCGGGCGACTGGAACCCGCGCTGGCACGCGTCGGTCGGGCTGGGCACGCCGCTCGGGCTGTTCTATCCGCCGCTCCCGTTCTGGCCTGCGGTGCCGCTGCGCGCGCTGGGACTCGCGCCCGCGGCGATCGCCAAGGCGTCGCTGATCGCGCTGCACGCGGCGGCCGCGGCGTCGATGGCGGGCGCCGCGCTGCACGCGGGCCGCGGCGCGCGCGCCGCGCTCG
>QEVM01000314.1 GCA_003576805.1 Pseudomonadota bacterium
GTCGCGGCGCTCGGCCTCGGCGCCGCCGCGGCCGCGCTCGCCGCGCGCACGCCGGAGCCGAGCGTGCGTCTCGCCTCCGTCCTCTACACGATCGACGCCGGCGTCGTGACGCGCCCGCTCCCCGTCTGTGACGCCGCGCCGCGCTCCGTCACCGTGCTGCGCGAGGGCGGCGCGCATCCCGCGCTCACGCCCGACGACCGCTTCGTCTACTTCGACGCCCCGTCGCCCGCCGACGGCGGCCGCCGCCAGATCCACCGGCTCGAGCGCAGCAGCGGCGAGCAGCGCTGCATCACGTGCGGGCAGCCGGGCTACAACGTGCGGCCGTCGGTGAACGCGGCGGGCATCGCGATGGTGTTCGAGAGCGATCGCGACGCGAGCTGGCGGCGACCCGACGAGACCGAGCTCTATCTCGCGGGCATCGCGACGCGCACCGACGCGCCGGATCCCGGCCGCCGGCTCAGCTTTTCGCCGGGTCCCGACGCGCACCCGGTGTTCGGGCCGGGGCCGCAAATGGTGACGTGGTCGCGGCGCACGGCGGGCCGCTACCAGGTGGTCGCCGCGACGATCCGTTCCGGCCACGGCGGCATCCTGCTCGGCAAGACGGGCGTGCTCGCCGAAGGCGGCGCGCAGTGGATCGCGCCGGTCGCGTGGAGCGCCGACGCGCGCCGGCTGCTCGTCGCGCGCGGAAACCCGTTCGCGGCGCTGCGCGCCGTGCTGCGCGATCCCGTGGAAGGCGAGAGCGAGCCGATCGCCGAGGAGGCGGCGCTCGCGGGCGCCACCAACGGCGACGGCGCCTGGCTCGCGCTCGCGACTGCGCGCTCGCGTCACGCCGCGGGCGTCGCGCCGCGCGTGCTCGGCTTCGCGCTCGCGCCGTGGGCCCACGCGACCGCGCTGCGCGAGCCGCTGCGCCAGCACACCGGGCTGCGCGTGGGTCCGATCGCGTCGCCCGCGGAGGCGGCGCAGCTCGCGCTCCCGGACGACGTCGCGGACTGGGGCGAGCCGGCCGGGCTCGCGTTCGCGTCGGACGCGAGCGGGATCGCGCTCGCGCAGCGGCGCGCCGGCGCGGAGCCGAACGAGCGGCTGCTCTGGATCGAGCTCGCCTGCAGCCAGCTCGCGACCGCGCCGCGCGAGCCGGTGGCCGCGCGTTGAGGCGCGCGCTCGCGATCGCCGCCACGCTCGTGTGCGTGGCGAGCGCAGCGTTCGCCGCGGAGCCGCCGGCCGAAGCGGTGCTCGCGACGCTGCCCTTCCTCGGCGCGGTGGAGGACGTCGCGGCCGAGGTGCGGGTCGATCTCGCGCCCGAGGGTGCGAGGTCGCTGCCGCTGCTGCTCGACACCGGTTCGCCCGACAGCTTCGCGACGCCGCGCGCCGCGCAGGACCTCGGCATCAGCCTGCGGCGCAGCAAGCAGACGCCGTACCGGCGCGCGACGCGGCTCGGCCGCGACCTCGCGCTGACGGTCGACACGCGGCGCGGCGAGCAGGCGGCGGCCCAAGGCGGCGAGTGGGCCGTCGTCGGCGGCCGCTTCCTCGCGAGCTACGTGCTCGAGATCGACGTGCCGGCGCGCCGCGTGCGCTTCCTCGATCCCGAGCGCTTCGAGGTGCCCGAGAAGAGCGACGCCGCGAACGAGGACGTGCTCCCGATCCGGCTCGTCAACAACCGGCCGATCGTGCAGATCGAGGTGGGCGCGGCTCGGGTGCCCGCCGCGATCTCGACCGGCGCGCCCGGGACGCTGCTGTTGCCCGGCGGCCACGCGGCCGACGCGGGGCTCGAGCCCGACCCCGGCGCGCCCGCCGAGATCGCGCCGATGGCGGGCGCGGGCCGGCTCGAGCCGAAGCTCGCGCCGCGCATCCGGATCGGGAAGTTCGAGACGAGCGGCGTTCCGGTGCTCGTCGCCGAGCACGGCGCGCAGGGCGCGGGCCCGAAGAGCGACGCGATCCTGGGGCTCGAGCTGCTCCAACGCTTCGCGATCCGCATCGACTATCCGCGCCGGCGGCTGTGGATCGCGGAGCGGTAGAGCCTGTGCGGCCGCGAGCTTGATGGGGCTCGCCGCTCGCCTGCGGCGCGCTACGCGGGAAACGGGCGCTTTGGCTGGGATCGGTGCTGCGAGCTTGCGTTTACGACCGCGAGCTTGGTCATCTCGCCGCTCGCCTTCGGCTCGCTACGCGGGAAACGGGCTCTTTGGCTTCGATCGGTGCTCCGAGCTCGCGTTCACGACCTTGGGCGGCGGGGTGTGCCGCTATGCTGGCTCGCCGTGCTGGAGATCGACGACGTGCGCCGCGCGCTTGCCGAGCGCGAGCCCGAGCTGGTGGAGGATCCCGCGCGGCCGCGGGCCGCCGTGGCGGTCGTGCTGCGCGAGCCAGCGCCCGGACGCGGGCCCGAGGTGCTGCTGATCGAGCGCGCGCGCCATCCGCTCGATCCGTGGTCGGGTCACATGGCGTTCCCGGGCGGGCGCGTCGACCCGACGGATCCGCACCCGCGCGCGGCCGCCGAGCGCGAGACGCTCGAAGAGGTCGGCCTCTCGCTCGCGGGCGAGGAGGCGCTCGGCCGCCTCGACGACCTCGAGGGCCGCCACGCCGGCCGCCCGCTCTCGCTCGTGATCTCGGCGTGGGTCTACCACGCGAAGGAGCCCGGCGAGCTGTCGCTGAACCACGAGGTCGAGACGGCGCTCTGGGTGCCGCTCGCGCGCCTCGTCGATCCAGCCCACCACGTGGAGTACCCGACGCCGATCGGTGGCTATCCGGGCATCCTGGTCGGCGAGCCCGACCGCCACGTCGTCTGGGGCCTCACCTACCGCTTCCTCGAGATCTTCCTCGCCTCGCTCGGCCACCCCCTCCCCAACCGCTGGACTTCCCGCTCGTGACCGAAGCTCCGCGCAACGAACGCAGCCAACACGCCCGTTTCCGCCGTAGCGAGCCGCAGGCGAGCGGGCCGCCCCCATGAGGCTCGCGGTCGCACACGCGAGCTCGCCGCACCGACCGCAGCCAAAAAGCCCGTTTCCCGCGTAGCGAGCCGCAGGCGAGCGGCGAGCCCCATGAGGCTCGCGGTCGTAAACGCGAGCTCGCAGCCCGATCGAAGCCAACGCGCTACGGCGAAAGCAGCTTCCTCACGAGCTGGCGGTTGATCCAGTCCACCACGAGCGGGACCGCCGGGTTGTCGCGCGCGGTCAGCGTGTCGAGGTGGGCCTGGCCTTCGAGGATCGCGACCTGCTTGTCGGCGGTGGGCGTCGCGATCGAGTCGAGGTAGGGCGCGAAGCTGCGCTCGAGCGGCGCCAGCCCGTTCGAGCCGCCGATGCCGAGCACGGGCACGTCGACGTTGGCGTTCTGCGTGAGCACGAGCGGCCCTTCGCTTCCCGTCGCCGCGACGTACTCCGCGACGAGCGCGCTCGAGTCGATGCCGTACGCGCCGTCGAGGCCGGGCCGGCCGGAGCCGAAGTACCACTCGACGAAGTTCGACGGCAGCGCCTGGATCTCGAGGATGTCGTCGAGGCTCGTGACCTCGACTTCGTCGCCCCACACCCGGATCGGTTCGCCGGGCCCCGGCGGCGCGCCGTTGCTCAGGATCGCGCAGCCCGGGCTGCGATTGAACGTGTTGGGCGGGCAGGTCGGCAGCGTCGGATCGTCGAAGTCCTTCCAGCGCCGCAGGTCGCCGTTCGGCTGCGTCACGTAGAACTCGCCGAGCCCGGCGCCCGCCGGCGCGTAGGCGTTGACGCCGTCGTCGCTGAAGCCGAGCGACGCGCGGAACGCCGTGAAGGGCTGGAAGTCGTCGTCGATGAAGAGGCCGATCAGCGCGCGGTTGTCGGCGGGCGCGCCGAAGAAGAGCGAGAACGGCGGGCTCAGGAACACCGTCGTGCGTTGCTCGGCGCCCGGACCGAGGATCGCCGGCTCGATGCCCTGGAACGAGCCGAGGAAGACGTCGGGCCCGCCCGGCTGCGCGAGCGCTGCGACGGTCGCTTCGTAGCCCGCGCGGTCGGGCGCGGACGCCGACGGCCCGCGGCCGCCGCCGCCTTCGAGCAGCAGGACGCCGTCGACGTGCGCGTAGCCCGCGTCGACGACCGCGGGGTCGGGGTCGAAGTCGTAGGCCGCGAACACGCTC